>NZ_JAINDY010000023.1:0-257537 GCF_026191755.1 Agrobacterium sp. InxBP2 | reverse complement strand
AGAGAACAAGAGAACAAGAGAACAAGAGAACAAGAGAACAAGAGAACAAGAGAACACGAGAACAAGAGAACAAGAGAACAAGAGAACAAGAGAACAAGAGAACAAGAGAACAAGAGAACAAGAGAACAAGAGAACAAGAGAACAAGAGAACAAGAGAACAAGTCAACGGGCGGACAGGTGATTAGGCAAGTAGCGTCTGGAACAAACTTTAAGAAAGCAAAGAACCCGAATTCCGGTCATCACGGCAGCCTCGGCCGCTCCAGGCTCAAGGATCCCACGCTGGGTTACCGGTACTTTTTCCGAACGGCGCGGGCTGAGGGAGCGAGCCGACGTGATCGGCCAGCGGTCGACGAAAAGACAAACCTCCCCGCGACAGGCGTTGGAGCAAATCGCAAACATGGAAGCGCGAGAGTCGTGATGTCGTTGAGGGTTACTCTCCCAACCTGAACCTCGTGCTTCGCTCGATTAGACTCGACCCGTCGGGACATCCCATTAGTGAAGTCCGATTTGACCGGTTTCAGACTGGTTGGAGCAACTGACACCTGGTGGCCGTAGAACAGGACTGCGTCGCCGGATGTCCGAGGCATTCGCCTATCCAATCTTGTCGAGTTAGGATTTATCAACAAAGCCTGCTTTCTGCACAACGGCCATGCCTGCTTCGACGCGTGGGCCCAACGTGCTCGACTACCGCGATGGCCGGACGAGAAGCAGCGGCGCCGCGCCTCCAAATCGGTCGTTCATGCGGTTCCGAAACCGTCTTGAAAGAAGTCGTCCGTACGCGCCAACGCGAAGGACCAAGAAGGGCGGGCGTTTTCATGCGTGACCAGAGAGGAACTTTTCGGTAGACGGACGATATCGCTATGCACTCAGAAAACGAGCGAATAGGCTCGGGTCGGGCTCCAGCTCATCGACCACCTAATCGAACCTGAATTCTTCGACACCGCTTTCGAACGCTGTGCGTAAGCCGCTCGAACACCCTCGTCGGATCGCTGGCCGAATCAGAAACCTCCTGTGCCACCGCATCGCATCCGACGCTGACCAGTTGTGCGAGCTCCTCCACCCGTTTCAACGTTGATGCACCGCTCAGTCCAACGTCATCAGCCAGTGCCTGCCAACGGCACGTCGCAGGTCAGGCGCATGGAACCGGCCAGAAATCCCCTGAGGCAGACTTTGATCGACCTGCCGATAAGCGGCTGCGCACATAAGGTCATAGAGAGGAGCCATCTTCGCGGACCCACCGGCACCGATCAGGATCGAGTAATTTTCGCATGCGAATCCGAATTGCAGATCAGAACATTCAAGATCACCGCGTCGAGAAGTTTCAACCGCTCGCCAGGAGAAACAAGATCGCTGACGGCGTCAAACATCATCTTCATGGTCACGCCGCGGCCGGTCGAGGATCGCTCGTATTTCTGCGACGGGAAATGTCCCGTTAACTGGCAAATATCCTCCTGATGCGCAACCTGCGGATCTCCCCTTGAGGGTCGGTAAAGCGATCATAGCGTTTCACGAGAAGATAACGTCGCTTGCCAGCTACTCCGATCGTCGCCTCGGCAGCCTCCAGACCGCAGGCACGCGCAAGCGACAGGCAAAAGGCTTCGTTCTCCACGCTCCCCGCAAGGCGTTTCGTATCAGGCTTGAGAATATGCGTTGATGGCGTCCCATCAACCGGAACTGAAATATGGCCGTGCCCGTCGACAAACACCGGCAGTTTCTCCTGGACGCCCGCAAGCGACATGGAAACACCGCGCTCTCCGACCAGAAAAGTTTGGCAGGAAGTTCACCGAGAATACGCTCCAGCGCCTGCTCATCCGGCACGGGCTGGAGGTTGACACCCGCTTTACGCGGTTCGCCGGTCGACAGCGCTCCCGCCGTGTCACGTCCGATATGACCAAGCAGACCGACAATGTCCTGTGGAGAAACCTTGAGGCGTTGTCCGATCTAGGCAAGATGTGTTTCTGGAAGCAGATTGGCAAGCCAGGGCAGCAGCTTGGCAGTACCCATGGGCCCGGAGCGCAGCGGCATGGTGAGCGACACCGGAAAGGCCGTGCGGCGCGCTTCCCAGCCCGGATCATAGTCCAACGTCCATTCGCCATCAAAAGTCAGATGGGCGACAGGCAAGGTCTCGTAGTAGATGGTTGTCATCGATCAGCACCAAACATCGGCAAAAAGCCAAGGTCATCGTCCGGCGCGGCTGGCACAGCCTGAACCGTCTTGAGATCGCCGATCTCAATGCCGACGGTGCGCGCGACGATCAGGGCTTTTTCGAGCTGGCAACTCGGCTTGCCCGATTCAAGCTCGACGATGAAGTCGTTCACCCGTTCCGGAACGGGCAGCAAGCCCGGTTTGCGTCCAGCCAAGAGATTTGCGTTTCTCCTTGATAGCATCGCCGAAATCGCGTGCGGACCTGAACATCGTGAACCTCTATCTCTTATCTTACCGTACAACTATTGTTTTCATCAACATTGCCAGATAAATTACTACACCGGCACTTACAGTAACCTTAATTATATACATTAGAAATATCGCATAAATACATAATATTCCATCCATAATCTATTATGAGTATAGCGGATAACCCTGTTCACCCCGCGTTCCGCCCTTTGGGACTGGCATCACAGTAAAGCCCCAAAACCGCAGTCCAAGGCAGCGCTGCAGGACTTCTGTTGACGCCAGCCGGCCGTCCCGGCAACCTCATACCATGACCCAGACCAACTGTTTCATTGCCGAGCTCATCCGTGATGCCAACCTGCTCGACCATCTCGACGGCTATCAGAAGCGCCGTATGCTCGAACGCGCGCTCACAACAATTCGCGACATGCGCGAAACAATCGGTATTCCATCCGGCGCCGGCCGTGACAGTCTCGTTGACCTCCACGCCGTTGCACTCTCGGTAGAACGTGGACGGCGCAGCGATGAGGAAGTGCGAAACGCTCTGCTGCAGGCAGCCGGCATGATCCGCGACCTGCATATCGTCCTCGACAGCAAAACCGAAATCAGCCTTGTCAAACCTGCCGGTTGAAAGCGTTGCAGCTCGCCTGACCGGCGGCACCAGAGCCGAAACCGCCCCTGAAACCGGTGAGTAATCACAAATGCTAAGGCTCGCGCATTCCTACGCTTCAGGCGAGATCAGAGCGACCGTTGGAAAATACGATCGGTAACGAGCCACATCTCGCGTCAACAAGGGAAGGTTTTGTATTGCCGCGTGGGCGCCTATAAAAAAGTCAGGCAAAACACCGTTACGGGTACCGCCACCGCGGCGATATCGGTAAAGGCCTTTCCCGCCAGAAATAACGCCGCGCGAGGGAAAAGGCTGAACTTCAACCCCGCCTGATCAACAAAAGCATCAAGTTCTTCTATCCGCTCATATCGAACAGACAGTTCCGCGTAGACAACGTCATTGATGAACAGCGGACCCGAAACGCTCGCCAGTTCGAGCTGCTCAATCGACCAGTCGGCCCAAACCGGGTCGTCCGTCACAAGATCAAGCAGGACATTTGTATCGACAAGCGTCACTCGTCACCACGGGTCAGCGCCATGATGGCGTCGGTACCCAGACCTTCACCAGCATGTCCGCGCAGCTTGGCGAAACGCGTGAGTGGCTGTTTCTTGTCTGCCCTGACGAGAACTATCCTTCCATCGGGGGCCCGAACAAAATCGACCGAGCTACCTGGCGAAATCCCTAAAAGCTCACGTACGGCTTTTGGAATGGTGACCTGCCCTTTGGCCGTTACCGTTGTTGCCATCTCAAACTCCCGTAATACCGGCGTAGAAGATGGTATTACTTCTGTGCCTCTGTTTCAACCAATCTCGCGATGAAATCAGTCACCAACGCCCAGCCACCAAATCATACCCGACAACATTCAGCCTATCGCCGTTAGGATTACATTAACCATGCCGGACCACTCTTCCGTTAGCAACGATGGAGGTTGGCTATGGCTTACGACTGGGACCGCAATGAACGCGACGGCCGGTTCGATGAACTGGCGGCAGGACTGATATTCTTCACAATAATCACCCTGCTTCTGGCGTCAGCTTATCTCGTGACAAGCCTTGCCAGCTAGGGCGGTTCATTGCCTGCGTGCCGGCCAATATAGAATACGCCAGATTGGCAACATCGATAGCACAATGATCACATCATCATCCGCTTTATGCCTGCCAAAGGTCAGTAATGGAACATGACGGACGATCTTGGCGGCCATATCCTGCTTCTCTCCGGCCATCCCGGCTCTGGCAAGTCGACAATCGCCGGAACGCTGGCTCACTTGCCCGGCGTGCCAAAGGTGCATTTCCATAGCGATGATCTGTGGGGATATATCAAGCATGGCCGCATCGATCCCTGGCTGCCGCAATCCCATCAGCAGAACCAGATGATCATGCAGATTGCCGCCGACGTTGCCGGTCGCTACGCGAAGGCGGGCTACTTCGTGATCCTCGATGGCGTCGTGCGACCGGACTGGCTTCCGGCCTTTACGGCACTTGCCCGGCCGCTGCATTACATCGTCCTGCGCACGACAGCGGCAGAGGCGGTAGAACGCTGTCTAGCCCGCGGTGGTGACAGCCTCAGCGATCCTGATGTCGTCGCCGATCTTCACTCGCAGTTCGCCGATCTTGGTGCCTTCGAGCACCATGTCCTGTCAATGTCAGGCATGGACAAGGGTCAGGCTTTGCAATCGGTCATCAATGCGCTGCAATCGGCACGTTTCCGTATCGATGCTTTGGATGAAAGCAATCGATAACGAATGTGCAGGATGAAACAAGCGTGGCTCTACCGACCATCTACCTCCTTCGTCACGGCGAAACCGTCTGGAACTCTCTTGGCCGGTTTCAAGGACAATCGGATTCACCTCTCACGCAGCGTGGCATCGAGCAGGCGGATCATGTAGCTCACTTGCTCCGCGAAACGCTCTGCAACGATGACCAGTTGTTCCAGATGCAGATCAGTCCGCTTGGGCGCGTGCGCCAGACCGCGGACCGCGTACAGGCCAAGGTGCCACTCCCGTATATAGAAGATGACCGACTGGTTGAAGTTACGACCGGCTCCTGGGACGGGATGACGCGATTTGAGATCGACAACGAGTTTCCCGGCCATCTTGACGGGACAAACGCGTTCGACTGGTATTTCGGGGCGCCAGACGGCGAAAGTTTCGATGACGCCTGCAAGCGCGCGACGTCATGGATCTGGGATATCCGGCATCCGACCATCGTCATTTCCCATGGTCTGTTCGGGCGGATCCTTCGCGGCGTGTTTCTCGGACTTTCAAAGCGGGAGATGCTCGAACTGCCCGTTCCGCAGGATGGATTTTACCGGCTAGACGATGGCAGGTGCGATCTCGTCACCGGTTCCCCGTCCATACCTGCGCGTGTTCAATGACGGAGCACAGTTCGCTGTCCCAACGGACCGCGAGCAACGCGCAAACTGCTGACATCGACCTCGGCGCCGAAGCAGGCTCGACCCTTCGATCGATACGGAGAAACACATGCCGACACTTCAGGATATCTATCTTTCCTATCTCGACTGCCTCAACCGTCAGGCTTTCGATGAACTCGGAACCTTCGTCGCCGACAATGTCGAACACAACGGCCGACCATTCGGATTGTCGGGCTATCGCGACATGCTGGAAAACGACTTTGCCGACATTCCCGACCTGCGGTTCGAGGCAGAGATCCTTGTCATCGAGGCGACACGGGTTGCCGCCCGGCTTCCGTTCGATTGCATGCCCAAATCCACCTTCATGAGCCTTCCGGTCAATGGCAGGAGGGTTCAGTTCTGCGAGCATGTGTTCTACGAATTTGAGCACATGAAAATCCGCAGGGTCTGGTCGGTCATCGACAAGCCCGCAATCGAACGTCAGCTTGGCTGAGAGCCCTGGCCTTGCAAAGACATCGGCTGCCGGCAAAGGCCTGTAGAATTATCCTGACGAGCGCGAGCGCAAGCGACTTCCCACCGCGCCCGGGCAGCCTCGATTTTATGCAGACCGCTGCACGGATCGTAGGCGTTGCACAAAGGTTACATCATTTCTTAGGCAAAAGGCATATAAATGATCTCTCATGTAAGGGAGTTCAGAGACTATGAAGAAAATCGTATCGACTATCGCATTCGTGCTCGCGGCATCGACTGCAATGGCGGCCGATGCCGTATCAGAAGTACCTGCAGCCCCGGCAGCAGAGGTTGCGCCGCTGTTCAGCTGGACCGGATTTACCGCCGGTGTCCAGGCAGGTTACGGCTGGAACAACAATGACGCTTCGATCGTCGGCCTTCCCGGCGAAACGTCCGCAGACTTCGACGGCGCTCTCGCCGGCGGTTTCGTCGGCTTCAACTATGACCTTGGCAACAGCTGGGTCGTTGGCCTTGAGGCTGACTTCGAAAAGAACTGGGGCGATGATTCCGCCACCATTCTCGGCACAGGCTTCGACTACGGGTTTGACTGGCAGGGTTCGGTTCGCGGCCGGGTCGGATACGCATTTGACCGTGCACTGGTATACGGTACCGCAGGCTGGGCCTATGCTCGCGGCTATGCGGAAGTCCCGGGCATTGCCGACGTGAAGGAAACCTTCAATGGCTACACCGTCGGCGTTGGTCTCGACTATGCATTTACCGACATGGTGTTCGGACGCGTTGAGTACCGTTACACCGACTTCGGCGACAAGGATTTCAACTTCGGTGGCGCTGCAATCAACGCGGATGTCGACCAGCATGCAATCCGCGTCGGCCTCGGCGTAAAGTTCTGATCCACCTGGACAGCAACAACAAAAGCCCGGCCTTCGTGCCGGGCTTTTTCCTGTACCTTTTTAAAAGCGGCAGCAAGGAACCGGGGCCGGCAAGTGCGGGCAACCGGTTCGTCAGCGTATCCGCAGCACAATTACTGAACATGCCGACCAGGACCGAACGCGGACGGACACGTTCCTTCTTCCGCCAGCAGACGCTCAGCCGGTCTCATCCATGATCTTCCCTTTGAGCGAATCCTCAAGCAGTTGACGATCGGCACCACGCAGCGCCATCCGCGGCAATTGACGCCGCAGCAAGTCCCACAGCATCTGCGCATCCGTCCGCCGATTTTTGCAGTTGGTAGAGCATTCTCATGCCACGCAGCACCTCCAGCAGCACCTAAAGTTCCCGTTCCTTCAAGGCCTTCTCGGAAACCGACCAGACCGAGAACCTGAAGAATCTCCGTTCCGACGCTTGTTCTGCACGGTGAAGACGACCAGATCGTTCCGATCGCCGACCTGCTGGCCCTCATCAAGGGCTGATACTTTTGTGACATCAGAATGTGGCCGATCATTCGGCCGCATTATTATTTGGGCGAGGCCAGATGGTGCCGCCAGGCGGTGCGACGGGAACCAAGGGTCAACTCGGAAGTTCACAAAACCCGCAGTGGCGTTCCGTTCAGCCATGCGACGAGATTGTCCACGGTATCTCGATAGAAAATCCGATATGAGTTTTCGGTAACAAACCCGATATGAGGCGTCGCGATCACATTGCCAAAAGTCCGAAGCGGATGATTACTGGGCAAAGGCTCATGATCAAACACGTCCACTGCAAGACCTGCGATCCTCTTGGTTTCCAGGGCAGCGATCAAAGCTCCTTCATCGACAAGCGGACCTCGTGACGTATTCACGAGCCAGGCTGTTGGCTTCATCAAAGCCAGCTGCTCCTGACCGATTACGCCCTTCGTTCGCTCCGACAGAACAAGATGCAACGTCACCCAGTCGGACTCGCGAAGAAGCGTCTCTTTTTCAACCCGTCGCACACCGGCAGCTTCTGCCGCCTCATCGGTCAGATTCTGGCTCCAGGCGATCACGTCCATACCGAAAGCAAGCCCGACCTTTGCGATCTGGCGGCCGATCCTGCCCAGACCGATGACACCCAGCGTGCTGCCCGAAAGGTCGCGCCCGACCGTGGTTTGCCAGCCACCACTCCGAAACGAGGCAATTTCTGTGGAAATATGGCGTGCCGCCGCAAGGATGAGTGCCCAAGTCAGCTCCGGGGCGCCCGATCCGTTCGCACCCGTCGCCGAAACAACGATGCCAAGATCACGGGCCGCGGCAAGGTCGATTGAGGCGTTGCGCCCTCCAGTCGTTACGATGAACCGCAGGTTCGGCAGGCGCTTGAGAACACGTCGCGGCAGCGGCGTCCGTTCGCGCATGACGCAGACAGCATCGAACGGCAAGAGACGATCAACCAGGCGTTCTTCGTCCGCGATGTGGTCATTGAAGATCGTGATTTCGGCACAGTCTTTCAATGGCGACCAGTCGGCGCTGGTGATCGCCACATTCTGGTAATCATCCAAAACCGCGATATTTCTTACGTCATGGCGGCTCATGAGACGACGCCACCGATTTTGACGATAAGCTTGCCGAAATTCTTGCCTTTCAGCATGCCGATGAAGGCGTCAGGAGCATTCTCCAATCCATCGACGACATCCTCGCGGTACCTGATCTCGCCGCTAGCGACCCTTGGGCCAATCTCCGCGAGAAAGTCATTGAAATGATCGGCCGCAAATTCAGTCTGGATGAAACCTCGAACGAGAAGGCTCTGTCTCAGGATCGCCGACATCGTTGCCGGAAGACGGTCTGTCTGCGACGAGTTTGCACCGTTATATTGAGAAACGAGGCCGCAGACGGGAACACGCCCGAACTGGTTTAGAAGAGGCAGTACCGCATCCCAGACGCGTCCTCCGACATTCTCGAAATAGACATCAATCCCGTTTGGAGAGGCCGCGTTCAGATCGCTGACAAAATTCTCCGAGCGATGATCAACCACGCTGTCGAAGCCAAGTTCATCCTTCACGAATGCACATTTGTCGGGCCCACCGGCTATACCGACTGCCCTCGCCCCGTAAAGCTTTGCAAGCTGTCCGACCATGGAACCAACGGGGCCAGAGGCTGCAGCGACAGCAACCGTCTCACCCTGCTTCGGTTTGCCAATGAACTTCAGACCACTCCATGCAGTAAATCCCGGCATGCCAAGGACGCCGATCGCGGTCGTGACCGGCGCGCCGTGCGTCTCGACCTTTCGTAGCAAGTCCCCATTGATGACCGCCCCCGTACACCAACCGGTCCGCCCGCGCACGATGTCGCCGGGCGCAAAACCGTTGTGCCGTGACTTCACCACCTCGCAGATCGTCTCGCCTTCCATGATACCGTCGATGGGTACAGGCGCCGCGTACGATTTGGCATCGCTCATACGCCCACGCATGTAAGGGTCGAGCGAAAGATAGAGAACGCGGACCGTGACATCGCCCTCGGCTGCTTCGCGCAGCTCGGCATCCTCAAGGCGGAAATTTTCATGCGATGGTTCTGCCAAGGGTCGGCTTGCCAGCACAATACGTTTTATCGTCATCATAAGGTTCGTTCCTCGTTTATTAGCCCAAGTCTTGGGCCGCCCTCGGCTTGGATATTCCACCGCTTCTCGAACTCCACGGGTGGCGGCATCCCATTCCTGATGTGCTTGCGTTTTGGGTTGTAGATCATTTTGATGTGCGGCGCTGCCTAAAGAACCGGTGATAATTGCCGGAACTCAGTCAAACCAGCAAAAATGACTGCGTTGCTTTTTCGCAAATCTCGTCATTTGATGTGAGTCCGACGCGGATTGGGGGCGCATATGGACGGTACGCATCTCTTCGAACTCGTGATCGCGATGTTTCTCGCCATCATCGTGCTGCACTACATCGCACATCGCATGGGCCTGCCGCCATCGGTAGCGCTACTGGTGGGCGGGGGAACGCTGGCGTTCCTTCCCGGCTTGCCCACGATCGCTGTCAATCCGGAACTGGTTCTTGTTATCTTTCTACCGCCACTGCTTCTCGACGGAGCGTGGTCGATCGCCGTCGATCGCCTGAAACGACACGTCTTCGGAATTGCATCTCTCGCGATCGGTGCAGTGCTGTTCACGACAATCGTCATCGCGGTCGTTGTCCACCTCCTGATGCCGTCTCTGCCATGGGCGGCCTGCGCAGCCCTTGGCGCCATCGTCTCACCTCCGGACGCCGTGTCAGCCCGTGCCGTGCTGGAAAGGGTTAAGATTCCGAGGCGTCTGCAAATCCTTCTTGAAGGTGAGAGCCTTCTCAACGACGCCAGCGGGCTCGTGCTCTTTCGTTTTGCTGTAGCGGCTGCGGCCGGAAGTACATTCAGCACCACCGACGCGATCGGCACCTTCATTTTTCTGGCCCTTGGAGGCGCCGCAACCGGCGTGGTCGTTGGCTTCGCATGGGTAAAGCTCGTCCGGCACCTTGGCGACGAGTACCTCATCATTGCCGCCACCGCAATCTTGTCATGGATCGCCTATCTTTTGGCGGAACAGATCCATGCGTCCGGTGTAATCGCCACCGTAACGGCCGGGCTGATAGCGTCATGGCATCAGCACACCGTCTTTTCTGCGGCGACGCGAATGCGCGGCACCTCATTCTGGAACGTCCTTGTTTTCCTGATGGAGGCTATGGTTTTCATCCTGATAGGACTATCGCTGCGGGACGTCGTTGAACGTGGCGGCGGCTTTGGCTCACTGGTTGGTTCGATGGCACTCCCCGCGGCCGCAATCCTCGTTTCGCTCGTCATCGCGCGGTTCGTGTGGATATTCACATCGGATCTGGTCATCAGGTTTTTTCACGGGGTCAAGGTCGCTCGCTCGACGCCCCTCGGAGCAGGAGGGGTGACGGCGCTCGGCTGGGCAGGCATGCGCGGCGTCGTGACGCTGGCACTTGCGCTCAGCCTGCCGGAGGATTTTCCCGGACGTGACTTCATTCTGGTCATGGCATTCGCGGTTATCGTGGGAACCGTTCTCATACAGGGAACGACGCTTGGGTGGATTATCGCCTGGGCGGGGCTTGGCAATATCGAACCGGAGCGCGCACCGATGACGATGAGTGAGGCTGAAGCCGCCATGGCGCAGGTCCAGCTCGCAGCCGTTCAGGGGCTTGCCTACGACGAAAGTGGGGAACTCATCCATCCCCAACTCCTGAAGAGATACGAACACCGGCTGGCAGCAAGTGTCAGATACGCCGAAAGTACCGAGAAATATTCGCCACTTCTTCATGCCCACTTCGATGTCGTTCTTCAGGCTGTCGCCGCCGGCAGAAAGGAACTTATTCGTCTGCGACGCGAAGGAAAGATCGACGATGAAACTCTAAGGGAGCTTGAGCATGATCTCGATCTTGAAGAGCTCGGCGCAATTTCTGCGAAGGCGTGACTGGCTGGATGCTTTCCAACTTAAGGAAACCAGCACCTATAAGCAGCAGGAAGCCAAGGAAAGCATCGCAACGGTAGTGCCGCGTCAGGATCAGCCCTGAAGAACACCATAATCAATGCAACCACTCGCAACGATAGGCTAGGACCGGCTTGGCGAAGCCTTTAAGCCTGTATCGATGGCCATATACGGGGACATCGGCGCTGCCATATTCCTGCAGGGTCTTGTCCGATATCAGGATCTGATCGCTATGGGCGGCAGCACAAAGCCTTGCAGCCAGTTGAACGGTCGTGCCGAAGAAATCATTGCTGTCTTCAACCGGCTCACCACAATCCAGCCCGATGCGGATGTGAATGGGTTCGCCCCTGTCGCTGTTGTAGCGATGGAAGGCGCGCTGAATATCGATTGCACAGTCGACTGCAAATGGCGTGGAGGAGAACACTGCCATTATGCCGTCCCCGGTGTGCTTTACCTCCCGTCCTGACCGTCTTACCAGACAGCCACGCACGAGCGCATCATGCGCGCGGACGAGTTCAGCTGCCATACGATCGCCCAGGCGAGCGGTCATTTCGGTTGAACCGACGATGTCAGTGAAAAGTATCGCACGGTGGCCAGCATCCATGTGTTTGGGGGCAGGCTCGAGCGGCGTCGGGTCCTGTATTCGCCCGAGAAACGCCTCCACAGCCGACAGAGCGACTTCCACAACTTCGCTGGCGACGAAACCGTGCGCTTCGCGGTGCACGCATTGCGCGGTTTCAGCATCCGGCGCATCCATGAGGCAGAAGGCGGTACCGCGCCTTTCATCGAACCAGTAGGTTAAAAACCTGACGCCATACCGGTCCTGAATGTCGATATCCTTAAGATGCGCGGCGGCAATATCGGCCGCAGAAACTCCGGCGAGCTCATGCCGGTCCATGAAGATAGGCATTGTTTCCTCCCGAGAGTATGTCGTTGCCTCATCTGGCGGCCAGATTACGACGTCACCGATTGACCGTCCACCGTTCATACGGGTGACGTGGAAAACATAGAAGCACCGAAAGAGCGATACTCATTCGCATTATATCAGGGGGTGGAGGTGCTGCGCGACTTTCGTCACCTGCGTTTGACCATGCGGCGGAGCAACGAGCCGGACCGGGCCTTCCTCGGAATGAGGTGGATATCGCTGACCAGCTTCGCGCCACCTTCCCGGCGTTCCAGCGTAATCTTGCGGCTGTGGAAGGCCTCCAGCTCAGCGCGATGTGCCACGCTGATGATCGTAGCATCTGGTAATTCGTCGATGACCGTCTGCATCATCCTGTCCTGGCTTTTTTCATCCAGGGCGGCGGTCGCTTCATCCATGACGATGATATCGGGATCGTTCAGCAGCAGGCGGGCAAAGGTGAGACGCTGTTTTTCACCACCGGAGAGCGTCTGGTCCCACGGCGCCTCTTCTTCCACCTTGTCCTTGAGGTGGCCGAGACCGACCTTGTCGAGAGCTGCGCCGATCTCGTCGGCAGTCCAGCTCTCCGCTGCCTGCGGATAACAGACCGCCCGACGAAGCGTTCCGGACGGAATATATGGCCGCTGCGGCAACATGAACAGCCGGCTACCGGCACGAAAACTGACGCTGCCGCCGCCCCATGGCCACAGGCCGGCGATTGCCCGCACGAGCGTGCTTTTTCCGGATCCGGATTCACCTGCGACGAGCACCCGCTCGCCGGGTCCGATTTCGACATCGGTTTCCTTAACGACAGCAGTACCATCGCCCAGCGAAACGGATACATCCTTGAGGCTCAGCATCGTCTCACCCTCCGTTTCACCGCGCACGATCCGGCCGAGCGTATCGCTCTGTTCGGCCCGCTCGAGGCCGTCAAGCGACATCATCAGCGATGCGACACGCCTTGCGCAGGCATTCCAGTCCGCCAGCCGGGGATAGTTATCGACCAGCCAGCCGAAGGCGGACTGAACGATGGTGAAAGCCGATGCCGCCTGCATGACCTGGCCCAGCGACATGCTTCCGTCGAGGAACTTCGGCGCGCACAGCAGGACCGGAACGACGGGCGCAATCAGCATCGATCCATGCGACACGACGGTGGTACGCATATATTGCTGCGCCATTCGTTTCCACTGATGCCGGACATTGCGGAACCTGCTGTCGAGATCGCTTCGCTCTTCTTCTTCGCCACCCAGCAGCGCAATGCTCTCGCCATTTTCCCTCACACGGGTCAGCGTATAGCGGAATTCCGCCTCGAGCTGGTTCTTGACTTCCGAGACTTTGACGAAGTTCCGGCCGATCCACGCAATCGAGCTTGAGGTTATAAGCGCGTAAATTACCGCTGCCACCACCAGAAAGCCGGGTATCGTTATCCAAACGCCGCCGATCGGCAACGTCAGCGCGCCGCCGATCGTCCACAGAACGACGATGAAGGTGGATGCCGATACGAAGGCGGCAATGACCCCTGCGACGAAATCCACCGGCGCTTCAGTGGCGATCCTCATGTCCTCCGACAGCCTCGCCTCCGGATTTTGATGGTCGCCGTCAATCAGGTTAAGCTGGTAATAGCGGCCATTTGCAATCCACCGGGAGACCAGCACCTTCGTCAACCAGGAGCGCCAGCGCCGCTGGATCCGCATCCTGACATAGACCTGCGATGTTACGATCAGGACGCTGCCCAGAACCAGCGGCGGGAATATGGAAGCGAGAAAATAGACCGTGGACGCATCCCGTTTTTCAATCGCGTCGAAGATGCCACGATTCCAGACGTTGACACCGTATTGGAAAGCGACATTGATGCCGATCATCACCAACAGGCCGATGGAGAACGGCCATGCCAGCCCGTCGCCACGGCGGCTCCAGAAGCCGCGCGCGCTGATCCAGAAGCGTTTCAGCAGATATTTTTTGCGGGCCTTCTCGGCTTCCTCGGGCGTCAGGCCCTCAGCAGGTTCGATTTCCTCCGGCGGCAGCGGCTCATCGGCTGCATTCTCGACATGTACTTTCCCTGCACCATTCTTGCCGGTGCCATCGGCTCGTTTCGAATTTGCGTCAGCATCGGTCATGGACGGCTAAACGGATGGCGGTTTGAAAGGTTGCCCGCCGGCAAAGATTTCCCGCGGGCAGAAAGGCGCACGACCCCCGGACACATCCCTGCGTCAACGCACGCGCCTGCGTTGTGCGCCGCACAAATTTGGACAAATAGGCATGAAATTCGGACTTTTAGATACATATCATCCAGCAAAATTCCTTTAAAACTCTCCCAACTCAAGGAGAGATACCATGACCGACACCACATCAGAGTTTGACGGGACAACAATGTCCCTCGACATCGAGGAGCAACCCGCGTGGACAGCCGCCACATGGTTCGCGGTTCTTTCGATGGCGGCCACCAGCTTTGCGCTGGTATCGGCCGAGTTCCTGCCGGCGGGACTGTTGACGCCGATGGCGCGTGACCTCGGTATCACCGAAGGGACCGCCGGACAGGTCGTCACGGCCACGGCATCCGTCGGCGCAGTGACGGCGCTGTTGAGCAACGTCCTCATCGGCAGGCTGAACCGCAAGACCGTGCTTGTCGGTCTGAGTGCACTGGCGATCGGCTCAAACCTTCTTGCTTCCTTTGCAACCGATTTCTGGCTTCTGTTGCTGGGCCGGGCCGGGCTCGGGATTGCTCTCAGCGGGTTCTGGGCGCTTTCGGTTGCCGTCGTGGCAAGGCTTGTCGGCGCAAATGCGACCGGGCGCGGCATGGCTATCGTTACCCTCGGCGTTTCGCTCGCCACAATCGCCGCGCCTTCGATGGGAGCCCTTATCAGCGACTGGCTGGGATGGCGCACGGCAATGTCGATGACGGCAGGGCTTGCCGTCATTGCCATGCTGCTGCAAATCCTCAGCCTGCCGTCGCTGCCTGCAAGCACCAGTAACAGCCTTTCCGATGTTTTCCGGCTGACGCGGCGGCGTAGCGTTCAGCTGGCCATGCTCGCGATCCTCCTGCTCATGACGGGACATTTCGCCGGATCGGTCTATGTCCGTCCCTTCCTCGAGCAGGTGACGCTCCTCGGTACAACGCCCATTGCTCTCGCACTGCTTGGATTTGGCGTCGCCTCGGTGATTGGCAACGTCGCGGGTGGCCGGATGGCTGATGCCAGTATCCGTCTCGCACTCATCGTCACCGCCGCGCTGATGGCATTTGCAACGATTTCCCTGGTTCTTTGGGGCGTCCATACCGGTGCCGCATTTGCTCTCGTCGCCCTTTGGGGCCTTGCCTTCGGCATGGCGCCTGTCGTGCTGCCGACCAACCTTTCCCGGGGCGCGCCGGATGCGCTGGAGGCGGCAGGCAGCCTGATGGTCGTTTCTTTCCAGGTGGCCATCAGCATCGGTGCAGTGTTCGGCGGCTATATCGTCGATTCCTACGGCGCCACCGCGCCGCTGGCTCTGACCGCGATCCTCGCGACATCCACCGTCGCGCTCGCGCTGCTACAGCGCGCCGATTGATATGTGTGTGCCGGCGCTTCCCTCGCCGGCACAATCGCTGCTACGATCTGATACATAAATCCCGGTTTCAGGAAACATGCCGGATACCTGCCGCGCAGATCATCGTCTGATCGTTTTCGGATCAGGCAGGATTTGTCATGAAGAACCAGATTTTCTTTGCCGTCACTCTTGCAGTTGCGGCAGCAGGTTTCGGAGCCGCTTATTCAAGCCTTGCGGACAGCCCGCCGGAAAACGCCTCACCCCTCTATGGCGTTACGCTTCCCGAGGGATATCGAGACTGGCGCTTCATCGCTCCCGCACAGGAAGCGCCGCCGCTCGATGAGCTTCGTGCCGTTCTGGCAAACGACATCGCCGTGAACGCTTACAAGAGCGGAACCCTGCCCTTCCCTGATGGCTCGATACTGGTGAAGCTTGCCTACAAGCGGCAGCAATCCGCGGAATTTCCACCAGCCACGGTGCCGGGCGCGGCAACCACCGTGCAGGTGATGGTCAAGGACTCCAGGAAATATCCTGACAGCCATGGCTGGGGCTTCGGGCGCTTCGTCAACGGCAAACCGGTCGATACCGCACAGCACGAGACTTGCCTTTCGTGTCATGTCGGCAACGTCAAGGACCACGATTTCGTTTTCACACGATACGCGCCCTGACGAGCAAAGGGCCACGCCGCCGTTACCCTTCATGGTCGACGGTCCGTCCGCTCGCCTACACTCCCATACAAAATCACCCACACACCGACACATCAGAGATACGCGACGCCGGGAAGGTGGCGCCATTACCGGCTCACCTTCGCCGCCCGGTGCCCCTAATCCCAGCTGAAAGGAAAAGATAATGACGCTTCTGGTCGTTGCCTATCTCGGGGGCGTGCTGACAATTCTCAGCCCCTGCATCCTGCCTATTCTTCCCTTCGTCTTCGCGCGGGCCGGCCAACCGTTCCTGCGCAGCACGCTGCCGCTGCTCGCCGGAATGTCGATCACCTTTGCCGCCGTTGCGACGCTCGCTGCCATCGGCGGCAGCTGGGCGATCAACGCCAACGAATATGGCCGGCTCGCCGCCCTTTCAATGCTCTCCCTTTTCGGAATTGGGCTGATGTCACCGAAGTTCGCCTCTGTCCTGTCCCATCCGGTCGTTGAATTCGGCAACCGACTTGCCAATGCCGCCGGCAAGCCCGATGCCGCCCCGACGGTCACTGGCTCCCTGCTGCTCGGCATCGCCACCGGGCTCCTGTGGGCGCCCTGCGCCGGCCCAATCCTCGGGATCGTGCTGACCGGTGCGGCCCTGAAGGGCGCCAATCTGGAAACCAGCCTGCTGCTTTCCGCCTATGCCGCCGGTGCTGCGACATCGCTTGCCGTGGCCGTCCTCATCGGAGGCAGGGTGTTTGCGGCGATGAAGCGTTCCCTCGGTTTCAGCGAGCGTGTTCGCCGGGCAACCGGGGCAGCGGTGCTGGCAGGCGTTGCCGCCATCGCCCTTGGACTGGACACCGGTTTTCTATCGCAGATTTCCTATGCCAGCACGACATCGTTCGAACAGCACGTTCTTGATCGTCTCGACGCCGCCAGAGGGCCCGAACAGAAGGTCGAAGTAGCGAAGAAATCCGCAGCCACAGCGCCGGACGGTGACGCTGCCACCATGCGCCCGGCACTGCCGGTTGAAGGCCCCGCGCCGTCCCTCGATGGTGCTGTCGAATGGCTGAACTCCCCGCCGCTCGCCCGTGAAGACTTGCGCGGCAAGGTCGTGCTCATCGACTTCTGGACCTATTCCTGCATCAACTGCATCCGCACCCTTCCTTATGTGCGTGCCTGGGCGGAGAAGTACAGGGATCAGGGTCTCGTCGTCATTGGCGTGCACGCGCCCGAATTTGCCTTCGAAAAGAAGATCGACAATGTCAGACAGGCCGTCGCCGGCTTCAAGATCGAGTATCCGGTAGCAATCGACAATGATTACAGGATCTGGCGCGCCTTCGATAACAGCTACTGGCCAGCGCATTACCTGATCGATGCCAAAGGCCAGATCCGTTACCACCATTTCGGAGAGGGAGACTACAGGGAGACCGAAGAGGCGATTCAGGATCTGCTGCGCGAGGCGGGCAGCACCGGCGCATCCGCCACCGACACTGTGACGCCTGAGACAAAGGGGGCTGAAGCCGGCGCGGACATGAGCCACATGCTCTCCGGCGAAACCTATGTAGGCTACCGTCAGGCGCGAAGCTTTGCATCGAACGAGACAATACGTGCAGACGCGCCCCAAGACTATTCGGTCACGGCGCCTGCCCTCAATGAATGGGGGCTCTCCGGCGAATGGACGGTTGGCGCGGAAGCGGCCACCCTTGATGCGGCCAAAGGCGGTATCACCTACCGCTTCAGCGCCCGTGACCTGCATCTGGTGCTGGGTCCGATTGATTCCGGAAAGCCGGTCCGTTTCCAGGTGACCGTGGATGGCCATCCGCCGGGTCCTGATCATGGCGCCGATACGGATGCCAATGGCAATGGCGTCGTCACATCAACCCGCCTTTACCAGCTCGTTCGCCAGTCCGGCACCGTGACAGCAAAAACCTTCACCATCCGCTTCCTCGACCCCGGTGTGCAGGCCTACGCCTTCACCTTCGGTTGACCCGTTTTTATCCGGCCACATGAAAGGAATAACACGATGCATCATCGTCTCATGCCAAGATTCGCGCTCGCCTTTGCAACCGCGCTGATTGCGTTTGCCGCACAGGCAGCGGAGGTAAAGAATATCGTCATCGTCCACGGGGCGCTTGCAGATGGTTCTGCCTGGCGCAAGGCAACGGACATCCTCGAAAGCCGTGGTTTCAACGTCACCATCGTCCAGGAACCCATCACCTCGCTTGCCGATGATGTGGCAGCAACAAACCGCGTGCTCGATCTCCAGCAGGGCCCCAGCCTGCTGGTCGGACACAGCTACAGCGGCATGGTGATTTCGGAAGCTGGCAATCGGCCCGATGTGGCGGGGCTGGTGTATGTCGCCGCCTTCCAGCCGGAAAAGGGAGAGAGCCTTCTTGACCTCGCCACAGCAAAACCACCCGCCGGAAGCGGCATAAAGCAGACGAAGGATGGCGCCTTCCTCTATCTGGATCCGGCGGTCTTTGCGCAGGATTTCGCCGCCGACCTGCCCCGCGACGAGGCTGCCTTCATGGCCAAAAGCCAGGTCTTCGCCGCCAAGGCAGCCTTCGCAGCCAAGTCGGGCGAACCAGCCTGGAAAACAAAGAAAAGCTGGTCGATCATCGCGACGCAGGACAGGTCGATCAACCCCGATCTCGAGCGTGACATGGCAAAGCGCGCCGGCAGCGCGGTGACCGAGATCGCCGGGAGCCACGCAGTCTTCGCATCCAAGCCCGAAGAGGTCGCAGACGTCATCACAGAGGCTGCCCGGCGGTCCGCGAAATAAACACGGATCTGGTGGAACGCCACCACAGCCGCTCCTGACATCGGGAGCGGCTGATCTGCATTCAGAGGGCAAGCTGAATGTATCAGTCTGTATATAGAAGGCTCGCTGCTACAAAACCATTCACATCAGGTTCGCCCGGGACACATCGGGGATACACGTACAGCGTTAACTGCCTGTCATCCAAAAAGGACAGGAGAGACGAGAATGAATTCCGAGATCAATTTCCAGCGCCGCCGGTTCTTCGGCATTGCCGCAATGACTGTTGCCGCCGTAGAGTTCGGCGCGGCGGGCCTGGCCCAGGCCAAAGGCGAGGCGCCTTCAGCTACCCCGTCAGCACCAACAGGCGAAAAAACGTCCTTTGGGCCCCTGAAGCAGGTCAAAGCGGGTGTACTCGATGTCGGTTACGCCGAAGCCGGGCCCGAGGAGGGCCCGGTCGCTCTGCTGCTGCACGGATGGCCTTATGACATCTACAGCTATGTTGACGTTGCGCCCATCCTCGCTTCGGCAGGATATCGCGTGCTTATTCCCTATCTGCGCGGATACGGCACCACACGTTTTCTTTCTGATGAAACGGCACGCAACGGGCAGCAGGCAGCACTCGCGGTTGACATGATCGCCTTTCTCGATGCCCTTGGCGTGAGACAGGCCGTCGTGGCGGGCTATGACTGGGGCGCTCGCACGGCCGATATCATGGCGGCACTCTGGCCCGAGCGCTGCACCGGCCTCGTGTCGGTCAGCGGCTATCTGATCGGCAGTCAGGAAATCAACAAAAAGCCACTTCCGCCCAGGGCGGAACTTTCCTGGTGGTATCAGTTCTACTTCGCGACGGAACGCGGCCGTGCGGGTTACGCCGCGAATACCCGCGACTTCGTTCGCCTGATCTGGCAAACGGCCTCCCCGACCTGGAAATTCACCGACGAAACCTTCAATCGTTCCGCTTCCGCGTTTGACAATCCCGACCACGTGGCGATCACCATCCATAATTACCGCTGGCGGCTGGCACTTGCCGAAGGCGAAGCCAAATATGACGACTACGAGCGCCGGCTTGCGAAACTTCCCCTCATCACGATCCCGACGATCACGCTGGAAGGTGACGCCAATGGCGCACCGCATCCGGACCCCTCCACTTACGCATCAAGGTTTTCGGGCAAGTACCAGCATCGCAATATCAGCGGCGGCATAGGGCACAACCTGCCGCAGGAAGCGCCCGAGGCATTCGCCAAGGCCGTTCTCGACGTCGCAAAGCTTTAGGCTTGCCGAAGCCCGCGAACCGTTGTCTTACTGCTGTTGGCAGCGGGCAATGCAGTAGCGGGCCACTGAAACGTCCGCACGATGAAGGCATCCAATGGAACATATCGATCACATTCTCGTCGTGGACGACGACAGGGAAATCCGGGAGCTGGTTTCCAGCTACCTGAAGAAGAACGGCTTGCGAACAACGGTGGCTGCCGACGGACGGCAGATGAGAAGTTTTCTTGACGGCAATACCGTCGATCTGATCGTGCTCGACGTGATGATGCCGGGCGATGACGGTCTGGTTCTCTGCCGTGAGTTGCGGGCCGGAAAGCACAAGGCCACGCCGGTTCTAATGCTGACTGCCCGCGATGACGAGATGGACCGGATCATCGGGCTCGAAATGGGCGCCGACGATTATCTGTCGAAGCCCTTCGCCGCCCGGGAGCTTCTCGCACGGATCAAGGCAATCCTGCGCCGCACCCGGATGTTGCCGCCCAATCTGCAAATCAGCGAAGCGGGGCAGCTCCTGACCTTTGGCGACTGGCGTCTTGACACGGTGGGCCGCCATCTGCTGGACAGGGACGGTACGACCGTGGCACTGAGCGGCGCTGAATACCGGCTTCTCAGGGTGTTCATCGATCATCCCCAGCGCGTCCTCAACCGCGACCAGTTGCTGAACCTCACACAGGGGCGCGATGCCGAAATCTTCGACAGATCGATCGATCTTCTTGTAAGCCGCGTGCGTCAGCGGCTGGGAGATGATGCGCGGGAACCCACCTACATCAAGACGGTGCGTGCGGAAGGTTATGTCTTTTCCGTTCCGGTGGAGATTTCGGAGCCAAGGGCATGAAAGGCCGGCATCTGATTGCCGGCTGGTGGCCACGCTCGTTGCGGTCCAGACTCTTTCTCATCCTGCTTGCCGGGCTTGCCATTGCCTACGGGTTGTCGTTCAGCATCCTCTTCGCCGAACGGTATATGTCTGCCAAAGCAGTCATGCTCGGGACACTGGAGCAGGACCTTGCGGTATCCATCGCCATCATAGACCGCCTGCCTGCGGAAGAGCGGGCGGGATGGGTGAACCGCCTCGGCCGCAGCAACTACCAGCTCATACTCGGTCCGGGCCTTCCCGGCGTCGCCGACATGTCCGGGCGCGGGGCAGAAATCGCGCAGAGGATCGAAGAGGCCGCCGGGCACCGGTTTCCGGTCAGGGTGGAATCCATTCCCGGCGACGGCAAGAGGCTTCAGGCTCATCTGACGCTGTCGGACGGCTCGCCCCTGACAATTGACGTAACACCACGGGGTGTCATGCCCATCGCCGAATGGCTGCCCTACGTCTTCGCCGCACAAATGGCGCTTCTCCTCCTCTGCACCTGGTTTGCCGTGCGGCAGACGACCAGACCCCTCAGCGCGCTGGCAGCCGCGGCGGAAGCGCTCGATCCGGGGGAGAAGGGGTTGCCGATGAGTGAGAGCGGCCCGAGCGAAGTTGCCCACGCGGCTCGTGCATTCAACGCCATGCGCGATCGCGTCGCACAATATCTTGAAGAACGCGTGCAAATCCTCGCGGCGATTTCACACGACCTGCAGACGCCCATCACTCGAATGCGGCTGCGGGCCGATATGGCTGATGATACGCCGGAAAAGGAAAAGCTGGTCAGTGACCTGCGTGAAATCGAACGTCTGGTGCAGGACGGGATCGCTTATGCGCGCAGCGCCCACGGCAACGGCGAGAAGTCCTCTCGCATCGATCTGGCATCCTTCATCGACAGCATCGCCTACGACTATCAGGATACCGGAAAGGCGGTCACGGTTTCAGGCATTGTGCGCGGCACGGCGTCTACAAAACCGCACGCATTGCGACGGATACTCACGAATTTCATAGATAACGCCCTCAAATTTGCTGGCAGTGCCGAAATAAAAGTGGATCGGCATGCTGAAGGCGCCGTTGTCATCACGGTGCTCGACAAAGGACCGGGCATTCCCGACGAGATGCTGCACAACGCCATGCAGCCATTCTTCCGGATTGAAACATCGAGAAATCGCGACACGGGCGGAACGGGCCTCGGGCTTGCGATTGCGCAGCAGCTTGCCGGAACGATCGGCGGCGCGGTACGCCTCTATAACAGGCAGGGTGGCGGGCTGGCGGCCGAGGTTTCTTTTCCCTCACACGAAGGCAGGCCGAGCACCTCGTAACGCGCCGATACGTTTCGATACAGTTTCGCGTTTTCCGGAAACATGGCCGATACGCTGATCCCTCACAAAGCTCCTATCGCAAAACGCCGCGGCAGCGGCAATCAAAGGAGCCTCCCATGACCAGAATCGAGATTGTTCTTTATACGGGCAAGACCCGCACGACCGGCGGCCGTGACGGATCGGCGCAAAGCGACGACGGCGCGCTTTCCATCAAACTCTCGCCTCCGGGCAGCGGCAAGCCGGGAACCAATCCCGAACAGCTTTTTGCGGCAGGCTGGTCGGCATGTTTCATCGGCGCAATGACAAAGGCAGCGGCCAGGCGCCAGCTTCGCCTTCCGGCTGACACCGCCGTCGATGCTGAGGTTGACCTCGGCACGACGGGTGGCGAGTTCTTCCTGCAGGCCCGACTGTCCGTCAGCATGCCGGGCATCGATCGTGCCACGGCGCAGGCGATCGTCGAGGATGCGCACCAGATCTGCCCGTACTCCAAGGCAACGAGGGGAAACATCGATGTCACACTCAAACTCGCATAAACCGCTTTTCCGCCCGCGTTGGCTCGTCATCGCCCTCGTGCTCTCGGCAATATTCGCGGTGTCCTGTGTCTATGACGCAAGTTCAGACGAGCCTTCGCCGCTTGCGGGACTTCTGGGCGCGCTTTCAGCGATGTGACCCTGGGAGCGGCTCGGCGCATGTCGCAGCCGCTTCACACTTTCACCTCCGCGTGCCCCTCCAATCCACTTACGGAAGTTCCTTTGGGGGCAGTTCGCCGCGTTACGCTGCGACCATCGAACCGAACTTCCGACCTTCAATGAGGCCAGATCAATGCGAACAATAGAACAGATCTACGTCGACGGTGAATTTGTCATCCCGGTCGGCGATGAGCGGCTGGACCTTTTCAATCCGGCAACCGAAGAAAAGATCGGCGAGGTCCGTCTCGGCAACACCCATGATGCAAGGGCGGCGGTGGCAGCTGCAAAACGCGCTTTTCCGGCCATGGCGGCCTCGACCAAGATGCAGCGTATCGATATGCTGCGCAGCTTGCGCGATGTGGTCGCCGAGAGGCCGGATGAGCTTGCGCAAGCCATGACCGAAGAATACGGCGCACCCGCTTATTTTACGGCGTTCTCTGTTCAGAACGCCGCTTCAGTTTTTGATGTGATGGCCGAGACCGTTAGGAACTACGACTTTGACCGTGTTGTGGGCAAAAGCACGGTCAGGATGCTGCCCCGCGGCGTTCTTGCCGCTATCACACCTTGGAATAGCAATTTCGGATTTATCGCCACCAAGGTTGCCCACGCGATCGGCTCCGGTTCGTCCCTCGTCATCAAACCGGCAGAACAGAGCGCATTTCAGACGGATTTATTCCTGAGGAGGCTGCACCGGGCCGGCCTTCCGGCGGGGGTCTTCAATGTCATTAACGGCACGGGGCCCGTGGTCGGTGCGGCGCTGACGCAGAATCCCGACGTTGCGACCGTCAGTTTCACCGGCTCCACTCAGGCCGCAAAAATAATTCAGCGCTCCGCGATCGACGGCATGAAAAGATTGGTTCTTGAGCTCGGAGGAAAGGCGCCCACAATCATCCTTCCGGACGCCAACCTCGAAACGGCGATCCCTGTTGCCCTGATGTCAGGTTTTGCAAACAGCGGTCAGGCCTGCGTCGCGGGCACCCGCATCATCGCCCCTCGGTCCCGCCTTACAGAGATTTCGGAGAAGCTCCGGATGGAGACTGGGAAATTCAAGGTCGGCAACCCCCGCGATCCGGAGGTTCGGATAGGACCTCTCGCGAACGCTGCGCAGTGGGAGAGGATTCAGGCCTATATCCGACTCGGCATCGACGAAGGGGCGACCCTGCTGACGGGCGGCACCGGGCGGCCGGCTGGAATGGAAAAGGGCTGGTTCGCCCGTCCAACAATCTTTGCCGGGGTCAGGAACGACATGCGCATCGCCCGCGAGGAGATCTTCGGCCCGGTCCTCTGCCTTATTGCCTATGACAACGAAGACGAGGCCATCGAGATCGCTAATGACAGCGATTATGGACTTCAGGCATATGTGCTCGGATCCGACCTCAGGCGCGCCGAAAAAATTGCCGAAAGGTTGGTGGCAGGCCGTGTCGTCATCAACGGCGCTCCTCATGATCCCCGCGCGCCCTTTGGCGGTTTCAAACAGTCTGGCATTGGCAGGGAAATCGGTGCCTTCGGCCTCGATGGTATGCTCGAACCGCGCGCCATTCTCACTCCGTGACACCAATTTTTTCCAAGCCGATACCGGCGCGCTCCGGTCTGCTGCACGCCGCAGCGTCAGCCGTCTGAAAGCCGACGTTCGGTGACGCAACACCAGGTCGAACCTAGCAGCCGGGACACGAGCAACATCTACCAGTCTCGGGTGCGAATAATTGCAAAAACTCATCATATGGAGAGAAATATGACCTACATACTTCATCCGGCGGAAACCGGGCGCGGCACAGCGATGGTGCTTGGGTCTGCCATAGCCGTACTGATGGCCTTTTTCCCGGCCCTGGCAGCGGAAACTGCCAAACCATCCCAATCACAGACAGCCCGGGAAGACGATAGCATTCACCCGTTCCAAGTGCATATTGACCAATCACAGATTGACGACCTCAAGGCGAGAATCAAAAATGCACGCTGGCCGGACAGGGAGACCGTGGGGGATATCTCCCAGGGCATCCAGCTCTCGCGGGTTCAGGACCTCGTTCGATACTGGGGCAGCGCCTATGACTGGCGAAACGCCGAGAACGAGCTCAACGCATTGCCTCAGTTTATCACCAGTATCGACGGTGTAGACATCCACTTTATTCATGTGCGCTCACGCCACCCCAATGCCCTGCCTGTCATCCTTACCCATGGCTGGCCGGGTTCAATCTTCGAGTTCACGAAGGTTATCGGCCCGCTGACGGATCCGACCGCTTATGGGGGCAAAGCCGAAGACGCATTCGATGTGATCATTCCGTCGATACCCGGTTATGGTTTTTCAGGTCATCCAACAGATCTCGGCTGGGGACCGGATCGTGTTGCACGCGCTTGGGACGTTCTAGTGAAGCGTTTGGGCTACACACGTTATGTCTCCCAAGGTGGCGACCATGGCTCGGTCATTTCCGATGCTCTCGCACGCCAAGCTCCGAAGGGTCTGCTTGGCATCCACCTCAATATGCCGGCCACAGTTCCCGGAACGCTGATGAGGGGTATCAGCAGCGGTGACGCTGCGCCGGCAGATCTCTCGCCTCCCGAACGAGATGCCTACAACGCTCTGCAGACGTTTTTCGGCAGAAACGCTGCTTACGGCGCGATGATGGTCACGCGACCGCAGACGATCGGATATTCTCTCTCGGACTCTCCCATTGGTCTCGCATCGTTCATCTATGAGAAGTTCGCGCAGTGGAGCGACAGCAATGGTGAACCCGAAAGTGTTCTTTCAAGGGACGAGATGCTCAACGATATCACCTTATACTGGTTGACCAACAGCGGCGCCTCTGGCGCACGCTTCTATTGGGAAAACAACAACAACAACTTCAGCGCGGACGCCCAGAAGACCCGCGACATTAAGATCCCCGTCGGTATCACGGTGTTTCCCAAGGAGATCTACCAGGCGCCCGAGAGCTGGAGCAGGCAGGCCTATCCGTCACTCGCCTATTATCATCAGGTGGATCACGGCGGGCATTTTGCAGCCTGGGAGCAGCCCGATATTTTCTCCCGTGAGCTGCGGGAAGCTTTCCGAAAACTGCGCTGAATCCCGTCAGACAAGCGCGGGATCAGCCCGCGCTTCACCACCTATTGCGTCTGGTCTTTCTATAACGCAAAGAAGCCGCCCCCGATTTGGGGCGGCTTTATACCAAGCCGAGCCATTTCAGGCGGCAGCAGCAATCCGTTCCTTCATCCACTGATCCAGCGACAGTCGCAGGGTTAAACGTTCGACCTCATCGGTTGAGGCAATTCCAATCAGGTATCTTGCGGCATCGACGGTCATGGCGCAGCCGATCGGAAGACGATTATCTTCGCAAAACTCATTTAAAACCTTGCGGATCTCCAGGAGCGATACGACTTCGTTGGACATCACGGTTCTCCATACTTGATAGCGACGTTGTGCCAATCGATGGGCAAGTCTTGTGTCTGGAGTTTTTCGTCAAAAGCCGGGAATGTTACCCAGATGTAGTTTCACCGGTTTGCGATACAATAAACGACTGTCAACGGTGGCGATCGACGCACACGGCTGGCACTTTGGTGCTGGGACTTGACCGAGACTGCTTCAGCCCGGCGTCGCCCTCAATATCCCGCCCTGTTCTGCACGAGAGCGGAAGCTCAAGCTGGATATCCTCCATCTCCGGCAGGCTCGCGATCCCGTCACGAAGGAGAGGAGTTTCATCAGCTGGTCTGAACGGCATCGAAATCTCCTTCTCCGCGGGAACCGGCCGCCGCCCGCTTTCGCTGGCAGCGGCGCCTTACGCGATCAGCCTTTCACAAAAGCCAGCAGATCGGGATTGATAACGTCTGCATGGGTGGTGAGCATACCATGCGGGTAACCTTTATACACCTTCAGCGTCCCGTTCTTCAGAAGCTTGACCGACAATTCGGCGGAGGCCGCAATCGGCACGACCTGATCGTCATCGCCGTGAAGGACAAGCGTGGGCACCGAGATTGCCTTCAGGTCTTCCGTCTGATCGGTTTCCGAGAAAGCCTTCACGCCATCGTAATGGGCCTTGGCGCTACCCATCATGCCCTGACGCCACCAGTTCTGGATAACACCGGGATAGACCTTCGCGTCCGGACGATTGAAACCGTAGAAGGGGCCGGTCGGGACATCTAGGAAGAATTGGGCGCGATTATCGGCGACGCCCTTGCGGAAACTGTCGAAGACTTCGATCGGCAGGCCGCCGGGATTGGAATGCGTCTTCAGCATCAGCGGCGGAACAGCGGAGACGAGCACGGCCTTGGCGACACGGCCGTGCGGCTCGCCGAATTTTGCGACATAGCGGGCGACTTCGCCACCGCCTGTTGAGTGCCCGATATGAACCGCATTTCTGAGATCGAGATGTTCGACGACGGCAAAGGCATCGGCGGCGTAATGATCCATGTCGTGCCCATCGCTCACCTGCTCCGACCGGCCGTGGCCGCGGCGGTCATGCGCCACGACGCGATAACCGTTCTCTACAAAGAACAGCATCTGCGCGTCCCAGTCGTCGGATGACAATGGCCAGCCATGATGGAAGACGATCGGTTGGGCATCCTTCGGGCCCCAGTCCTTGAAATAGATATTGACGCCGTCCTTGGTCTTTACGAATGATTCAGTCATTGGAAATGCTCCTTCGGTGGGAGATGGGGTGGAGTTTGAAAAAGCTGTCGATGGTATGGCCATCGCCGTGGAAAGTGCCGCGCCCGCCAGCAGCAGGTGCCGTCTGGAAAGCGCGAGCTCGATGAGATTGCCGGCCATTTCCTTGTCCTGCGTTCAGCGCGCATGGCGCGTGGTTTCAAACAGAAACCATGTGCGCCGCTCGGTCTCGTCGATCCAGTTCTCGATCAGACTGGTGGTCGCGTGGTCGTTGAGGTCGGAGGTAAGGCTGTGCGTTTGCCGAAGGATGGCGGTCAGCTGTTTGTTATCCTCGCGCAGTTCGGCAAGCATATCCTCAGGCGTGACGAAGTCGGCGTCATTATCGAGGAGGCGCTGGAGGCGAGCGATATGTCCGATGGAGCGGATGGTGGTACCGCCGATCTTGCGCGCCCTTTCGGCGATGTCGTCGGTCATGGCAAAGATCTGGGCGCCCTGTTCGTCAAGCAGCGTGTGATAGTCGCGGAAATGCGGACCGGAAACATGCCAGTGGAAGTTCTTGGTCTTGACGTAGAGCGTAAAGACATCCGCCAGCAGGGCGGTCAACGCCGCGGCAATGTCGCGGCTTGCCTCCGCTCCGAGATCGGTCGGGGTTGCAAGTGGAAGCTTGCGGTTTCTGGAAGCTGTTGTCGTGTCCATGATCGTTCTCCTTTGGCACTTGACCGCCCGTTGTTGAGCGTCCCTGTTGCGGCTGTCTGATCGGCCTCGAGAATAGGGAGAAGAACGGGTGAGGAGAAATCGGCTGCTGGTACAGTCTACCCGATACCTAAGTGTAGTTTCGGCTAGCGCCGGCCCGGGATAACGTTTGCCCGTCGCCCCGCCCCTCGGCGATTGGCTCACAGAAGCCAGAAGCTCCGGCGTCCCCTCCCCGGAGCCGCGGATCTCCCTCCCGATCCGCAAAAGGCCGCCCCCGCCGCAGGAGGCGGCCTTTTCGTTTCGCCCTCTGGTGAGCAGGCAACCTATGCATGAGTATGATGTTTAAGCTTGCGTACGTGGGCTACCGTCGTTGCCCACGACAATCGCCAGGCTGCAAAATCGAAGGACTTCCTACATGACAGAACAACGCCCGGAAGGTATCGAAAAATATGATCATCCCGCCGGCGGCTGGGATGCGTTGAAAGCCGTCGCGAAAACCCTCGCCCACCAGCAGATCGTCGCCCAGGGCACCATGACGCTGCTCAAGGCAAATCAACCCGAAGGCTTCGACTGTCCCGGCTGCGCCTGGCCCGATCCCAAACACACCTCATCGTTCGAATTTTGCGAAAACGGCGCCAAGGCGATCACATGGGAATCGACCGCCAAACGATCCGGACCTGAATTTTTCGCACAGCACACGGTCTCCGAATTGTGGCAGTGGACCGACCACAAGCTCGAGGATGCCGGAAGGCTGACCCTTCCGCTGCATTACAAAGCCGACAGTGATCGCTATGAGCCGATCGCCTGGGACGATGCATTCCGCCTGATCGCGCAGGAGCTCAACAAGCTTGGTGACCCAGACATGGCGGAGTTTTACACGTCAGGCCGGGCGTCCAACGAGGCTGCTTTTCTCTATCAGCTTTTCGTGCGCGCCTTCGGGACGAATAATTTTCCCGATTGTTCCAACATGTGCCATGAGGCAACCAGCGTCGGCCTTCCGAAATCCATCGGCGTCGGCAAAGGCACAGTGACGCTGGAGGACTTCGATCATGCGGATGCGATCTTCAGCTTCGGCCATAATCCGGGCACCAATCATCCCCGCATGATGACGACGCTGCACAATGCCGCAAAACGCGGTGTGCCGATCGTCGTTTTTAATCCGTTGAAGGAACGGGCTCTGGAGCGTTTCGCCGCGCCGCAGGACCCGATCGAAATGGCGACGCTCTCTTCCACTCCGATCGCCTCCGCCTATTATCAGCTGCGCACCGGCGGCGATCTCGCCGCCCTGAAGGGCATCATGAAGGCAGTGTTTCAAATGGATGCGGAAAGCCTCGATGCAGGCGGAGCCGGCGCACTGGACCGGGCCTTCATCGAGCAACATACCTCAGGCCTCGACGTGCTGCGCAGCGATATCGACGCCACCTCATGGGATACGATCTGCTCGGTCAGCGGGCTGACGAGGGAGGCGCTAGAGAGCGCTGCCCGGGTTTACGTGAACGCCTCCAATGTCATTATCTGTTACGGCATGGGTATAACACAGCACGCCAAGGGTACGAGCAATGTCCAGCAGATTGCCAATCTATTGCTTCTGCGCGGCAATATGGGCCGCCAGGGTGCGGGGATAGCGCCCATTCGCGGTCATTCCAATGTTCAGGGCGATCGCACTGTCGGCATCACCGAAATCCCGAACAAGGCGCTGCTGGATGGCATGGAACGCGCCTTCGGTTTTCGCCCCTCCGCCGAAAAAGGCCACAATGCCATAGAAGCCGTCGAGGCAATCATCGCCGGAAAATCCCGGGCGCTCATCTGCCTTGGCGGAAACCTCGCCGTCGCTATGTCGGATACCGCCGCGACCTTCGAAGGTATGCGCAAACTCGATCTCGCTGTCCACATTGCAACGAAGCTCAATCGCTCGCATCTTCTGACGGCACGGACATCGCTGATTTTGCCCTGTTTCGGGCGAACCGATCTGGATACACAAGCCTCCGGCCCGCAGGCGGTGACCGTCGAGGATTCCATGTCGATGGTGCATGCCTCACGCGGTTTCCTCAAACCGCCAGGCGAACTTGTGCGGTCGGAGCCCGCAATCATCGCCGGCATCGCCAAGGCAACCATCGGAAACCGTCACGGCATTGACTGGGACTGGCTGATTGCCGATTACGATCGCATCCGCGACAAGATCGAAGAGGTCTTCCCTGACTTCAGGGATTTCAATAGCCGGGTCCGCGTGAAGGGCGGCTTCCGCCTTGATGTCGCAGCCTCCTTCCGCCGCTGGAACACGGAGAGCGGCAAGGCCAATTTCCTTGTCGCCACCGGGATCGAGGAAGATCCGCTGATCTCCAATCCGGACGCCCTCGTGCTGACGACCATCCGCAGCCACGACCAGTACAATACAACGATCTACGGCATGGATGACCGTTATCGCGGCGTCTTCGGTCGCAGGGACGTCATCTTCATGAATCGGCAGGACCTCGCCGAACGGGGCCTGAAGGATGGCGACCGCATCGATATTCACGGTATCGCCAAAGACAGTGAGGGGCGCCACCTCGTTCAGGGTTTCACGGCTGTTGAGTACGATATCCCGAAAGGCTCGGCAGCGGGTTATTATCCCGAGATGAATGCGGTGGTGGCGCTAGACCGTTATGATCGCCTTTCGGGAACGCCCTCCTATAAAGGCGTACCGATTACGGTGAGTGCAGCAGCTGTCTGACGAGCCAAGGGCCGGTGCGCATTGCAGAGGCCATGGGTGCCTGTGGACGACAGGTCCTGGATGCATATTTTTGCATATGGCCCCGCACCCATTTCCCGCTATCCTGATGTTAAGAGGGCGGTGGCAACCAAGACCTATGTATAGGTCAGGTTGTGCTGAAAAAACCGTATTGTCGGCAAAAATCGCATCGGGGGAACAATGTCGATTGCGTCAATGATGTTTCGCGCGAGAGAGCCGGAGGATGGAGCCCACCATCTGTTTTTTGGAGTTGGCGCGCTGGTGCTGGCAGCAGGTGTATTTTACGTCGACACCTATACCGACATAGAAGGCGCGATCGCCGTTCTTTATGTGATCACGGTTCTTCTGGCCGCGCAGGCCGTGAGCTGGTCAGGACTCATCGCGACCTCCTGCACCTGCGCCATTCTATCGCTGCTGTCCTATGCGGCGACCCATGCGCAGGACGCCGACTTCCAGTCTGCCCTTCGATTGGTGGTCGCCCTTGCAGCGCTGGCCGTTACCACCATGCTGCTGCTGAAAACCGAAACCGCGCGGCTGGCGATGCTGTCCGTCAACGCGGCGCTCAAAGAAAGCGAGGAGCGCTATCGCTCCATTTTCGACCGCACGCGCGTAGCGCTCTGGGAGCGGGACTATTCGAAGCTTCACGCCCTGTTGATGGGCCTCAAGCAACAGGGCGTCACCGATATGCGCGCCCACGCACGCGCCAATCCGGGTTTTACGCAGCAATGCATCGACCTCATCACGGTCGTTGCGTCGAATGAGGCCGGAAAGGAAATGCTCGGTTACGACTCCTCTCTGCGCGGAACCCTTCAGCGGTCGATCGTTTCGTCTTCCGGAAAATTCGTCGATGTCCTGCAGGCGATCATCGACAACCGGCGTGTTTTTGAAGACAAGGTGGTGGTGCGCACGGAAAGCGGTGAAGACAAGCTGGTGCTTCTTTCCATCAGCTTTCCGGCCGAGGCCGCCGCCTTCAATCGCGTGGTGGTGAGCATGGTGGATATCACTCAGCGCGAAATGGCGCTGAAGGCGCTGGCCGAAGCACAGGCGGAGCTGACGAAGGCTTCAAAGGCCGCGGCGGTGGGCGCCATGTCGGCATCACTCTCCCACGAATTGAACCAGCCGCTTGGGGCCATCATCGTCAACGCACAGACATTGCTGCGGTGGCTCGATCGCGATCCGCCGGATCTCGCCGCGGCCCGCCGTTCGGCCGAACGCATGATCCGTGACGGCCAGCGCGCCAGCGACATCATCCAGAACACACGCAGTCAGCTCGCCCATACCAGCGGCAAGACGGAAACCTTCGATCTTGATGAGTTCATTGACGAAACGCTCAGCCTTCTCGAACACGAGCTCGAGCGCAGCGGCACCGCCGTCCACGTGGATAAACAGGCCACTCCGCCAATAACGGCCGTCAGGATCGAATTGCAGCAGGTCCTCATCAACCTTCTGACAAATGCCATTCAGGCGATGGAAGAGGCAGGCAGCACCAATCGCACCATCACGGTGCGGAAAGAACGTGAAGACGGTCACAATATCCATATTGCCGTTCACGACAATGGACCGGGTTTCCCCGCGCAGATGAAGGAAAAGCTGTTTTCACCATTCTACACGACAAAGGAGACAGGGATGGGCATGGGGCTATCGATCTGCCGCACCACTCTGGAAGCGCGCGGCGGCAGGCTGACCGGTGATAATCACCCCCTCGGCGGGGCGGTCTTCACCATTTCCATGCCGATCAGCCAGGAGATGGACCATGCCTGACCCACGCAAGCAGGCGAAGGAGCCACCCCAACCCGTCGTTTTCATCGTCGACGACGACGTGTCGATGCGTGAGGCGCTGACCGATCTGTTTCGCTCCATGAAGTTTGATGCCGAAGCTTTCGACAGCGCCACCGCCTTCCTCGAAAAAGCCAATCTGAACCGGCCGGGTTGCCTGCTGCTCGATGTGCGGCTTCCGGGCATCAGCGGCCTCGACTTCCAGATGCAGCTGGAACGCGTCGGCAACAGGATGCCGATCATTTTCATGACCGGCTTCGGCGATATCCCGATGAGCGTGCGGGCGATGAAAGCCGGCGCCGTGGATTTCCTGACAAAGCCCTTCAAGGAACAGGACATCCTGGACGCCGTCGCGGCCGCGATGGAACGGGATGCATCACGACGCCGCGAAAGCGCCCAGAACGAGGCCGTCGCCTCCCTTGCCGAACAACTGACGCCGAGGGAACGCGAGGTCATGAACGCCGTCGTTCGCGGTCTGATGAACAAGCAGATCGCCTATGAGCTAGGCATCAGCGAAGTCACGGTAAAACTGCACCGCGGCAATGTGATGCGCAAGATGGAAGCGAGATCGGTCGCCGATCTCGTTCGCAAGGCGGAACTGATCGGCGAGAAGATGCGCCCACCTGTATCTTAGTATGGTATCTTTGAGGGCGGCATGGGCGCATAGAGGAAGAAAGAAAAACAGAAAAGGTCGCTTTCATTGCCCCCCGTTCCCGTCATTGCCGTCGTTGACGACGACCCTGCCATCCGTGAAGCCATGGACGATCTCATCATGTCCTTCGGTTACCAATGCCGCCTGTTTGCTTCTGCCGAACAGTTTCTGAACGCGCAGCAGCAGGCGGACATTGACTGCATCGTTGTGGATGTGAAGATGCCCGGCCTCTCAGGCATCGAATTGCAGAGTGAATTGAACCGGCGCGGCGAGCATGCGCCGATGATTTTCGTGACCTCCTACGAGGATGACCGCACCCGCAACGCCGCCCTGAGCGGCGGCGCCCTCGCCTTTCTGCGCAAGCCGGTCAATATCGGCAAACTGATGGGATGCCTGGAATCGGTTCTCGGACCGCAGCCCTGACCTTCGGTTGACGCCTGGCGAAGACAGCCTTTCATCACGCGAGGCCTCTTCCTTCGAACCCTGTTTTTTATGCCCCGGCCCCGTGCCGCCAGGGCACGCATTGCCGTTGACGGAATTCCTCCCGGCATTTGCCATACCGCCACGACCTTCCGCCATACCAACTAGACCTCTGTATAGGTGCCCGCAGCGCTGACCCGCCGTAGCCTTGTCCCAGTCAAACGCCTCCCTCCCGGACGGTCCTGACGACACGATCATCCATTTTGAGGAGCAGGGCATGACCTCCATCAGTCAGAAGACAGACGAGCGCAAACCTCGACATCTCAAGCTCGCAACGGTGCTGGCATTGGGCGCGACCGCAGTGCTCGCCGGCAACGCTCTCCTGATCAGGAATACCGAGCCGGCGCTTGCCGCCTCTGAAAACGTTGCATCGGCCAGCGCCTTCCGCATCCTCACGCCGCAGGCGATCGACAGGCTGGCCGGACTTTCGGGTCCTGTTGCTCCAGGGGAGGATGCGGCAACAGGCGTGTCAGCTCCGGCAGATGACGAAACGTCCTGCATCGCCATCCGCGCCGCCCGAAAAACGGACCGGTACGAGGCGCTCGAGCCAAAAGCCTTCTGTCAACTGCAGCACCGTCTCTTCAATGCCGAGCTGATTGATCGCATTGCCGCGCTCCAGCTCGCATCACAACCCGACGATACCGGTACCTCGTCGCAACTCGCCATGAACAAGGAGTTCTGAAATGGAAGCTTTGACCAGACGCGCAGTCCTCGCAATCGGCGCCGTCGGCGGCACCGCGCTTGCCGCCAGCACCGCCGGTGCTGCATCTTTCGGCAATCCCGATCAGCCTGCGGAGGGAGCAATCAACGCCGATGCCGCGGGGCTCAGCGATCCCGGCCCGAAGAACCCTGTTATCAACGACCAGTTCCCCTCCTTCCAGAGCCCGCCCGCGACGGATGTCGGCGACATGCAGCTCTTCTGGGGTTCGTTCAACAATGCCGCCAAGCGTATCCAGAACGGAGGCTGGGCACGTCAGGTGACCAAATCCGATTTCGCGATTTCGGATGCCGTGTCCGGGGTCAACATGCGACTGGGACCGGGCGGCATTCGCGAGATGCACTGGCACCGCGCCGCAGAATGGGCGATCATGACCAATGGACGCTGCCGTATCACCGTGCTCGATACCGAAGGCCGTGCTTATGTCCAGGACGTCGAGGCCGGCGATCTCTGGTATTTTCCGGCCGGTTATCCCCATTCGCTGCAGGGACTTGGTCCCGACGGGTGCGAATTCGTCATTGTGTTCGACGAAGGCGACCAGTCCGAATACGGCACCCTGCTACTGACGGACTGGCTGGCACATACCTCACCTGAACTGCTGGCGAAGAATTTCGGCGTCGAGCAGGATGTGTTCCGCAATATTCCACTGCAGAACCTCTGGATTTTTCAGGGCAAGGAGCCTGGACCTCTCTCCAGGGATCAGGAAGCCGTTGCCGGTGCAGGACTTCCCCCTCACCCCTTTACTTACAAGCTCACGGCCTCCAAACCGCTGAAGGAAAACGCTGCTGGCGTCATTCGCCTTGCCGACAGCAGCGCCTTTACCGTGTCCAAAACCATCGCCGCCGCCATCGAAACGATCAAGCCCGGCGGGGTGCGCGAAATGCACTGGCACCCCAACGCGGACGAATGGCAATACTGGATCAAGGGTGAAGGCCGGATGACCGTGTTCGACGCCGGTCCGCGCAGCCAGACCGCCGATTTCCGCGCCGGCGACATTGGCTACGTGAAACGGAGCCAAGGCCACATCATCGAGAATACCGGCAAGACCGACCTGCAGTTCGTCGCGGTCTTCAAGACGGCAGAGTATCAGGAAGTCAGCCTCTCTTCCTGGCTCACGCATACCCCGCCGGCGCTCGTTGCCCAGCACCTGAATGTCAGCATCGAGGATGTCGCCAGGTTTCCCGCAAACCAGCCGGCAATCATGCCAGGCTGAACATCCTCTCCTTCAGTAGGGCCGGCGTATCCGATCCGCCGGCCTTCTCCCGTCGAGACAGAACGAACAATTGCCAGGTCGATATCGAAAGGCAGGTACGGCCATGAAACCACTGAAAATCCGCATCGCTGGCGGTTCGCTTGCCGGTCTTTTCACCGCGATACTGCTTCAGCAGGACGGACACGATGTAAAGGTCTACGAACGCTCGTCATCCGGGCTTGCCGGGCGCGGTGCGGGACTGGTGCCTCAACAGGACCTGTTCGACGTTCTGAGGGAAATCGGCTGCGAAGACGTTGCCCAGATCGGTGTGGTTGCGAAGGAGCGCATCTACCTCGATGCCGGCGGGCACATTGCCCAGCGCCAGCAAACGCCGCAGATGCAGGTCTCATGGGACTACCTCTTTGAGAGAGTGTCCTCACGCCTCCTCTCCGATACCTATCGTCTCGGCCATCACGTCAACGCTGTTCGCGAAGACCCGCAGGGAGTGACGCTCTCCTTTGCCGATGGCATGGAGGAACGTGCTGACCTCGTTATCGGCGCGGATGGTGTGGGTTCGGCCATCCGCAGCGCCGTCAACCAGCATTCGGAAAACGCCTATGCGGGCTACGTCGCCTGGCGCGGGCTGATCCCCGAAACAAGACTGCCTGCCGACGCCGCCCTGCTGCTGGACCGTTTCGCCTTCTACATCACGTCCGGAATTCATGTTCTTGGTTATCTCGTGCCGGGATCGCGCGGCGAGACCCGGCAGGGACAGCGTCGCTATAACTGGGTCTGGTATCGTCCAACGCCTGCCGAAGATCTCGCCCGAACCTTCACGGGCCGGGACGGCAGGCATTTTGAGCATTCCCTCCCCCGCGGCGAGCTCTCCGGCAGCCGGAGGACGCAACTGCGCGAAGAGGCTTTTTCCCTTCTGCCGCCGCAAATGGCGCTTGCCGTGGACGTAGAGGAGACGCCATCGATCCAGGGGATTTTTGATTACGAGGCGGAACACATGGTCTCCCAGCGTATCGCCCTGGTCGGAGATGCCGCCTTTGTCGTTCGTCCTCACACGGCAATGGGTGTCTCAAAGGCGGCAGGCGATGCAATGGCGCTACGCGACGCCCTGCGGCAAACGGACGACCTTCCTGCCGCCCTTGCGCGGTATCAGAACACCCGCCTGCCAGTGGGCAAGGCAATCGCCGCCTATGGACGCCGACTTGGCGAAACCGCGATGTGAATACGGGTGAAAAATCGGCCACGCTCCCGCCTTGCGCCCCTGCGTGTTTGCGTTACGCTTGCAACCGGGGAATTTCTCATTGGAGGGAATAAGGCATGTGCAATAGCTGCGTGATCGAGAACGTCAAACAGAACATGCTGTCACGGCGTCTGCTGTTCAAGGGTGCAGTGGCGGGTGTAACGGCGATGGCGGCGGGAAGCCTCGCGGCCCCGGTTCTGGCGCAATCGCCCAGACAGGTCGTCGATCTCACCCATACCTACGATTCCACGTTTCCGACGTTCGATGGAAAACCCGGCATTGAGATGGAGTGGGCAGCAGATATCGCCAAAAGCGGCTATCAACTCCATAAGCTGACCATCTTCGAACACACCGGAACGCATATCGATGCGCCTTTCCACTTTAGCGCAGACGGCGCCAGCGTCGATCAACTCGAGCCGCAAAAGCTCGTCGCCCCTCTGGTCATCATCGACATTACGGATCGCGCGAGGGAGGACGCCAATTCCACGGTCGAGGCAGGCGACATCGAACGCTGGATATCGGAAAATGGCGACATTCCGGCAGGCGCAATCGTGGCTTTGCGCTCCGGCTGGGCAACGAAAGTGAAAAGCCCGGCCTTCCGTAATGACGATGCCGGAAAATTTGCCTTCCCCGGCTTCGGCAAGTCGGCCACCGACCTCCTGCTCACGCTGGATACAGTCGCCATCGGCGTCGACACACTCTCGCTGGATCCGGGCAATTCTGCAGACTTCGCTGTCCATAATTCCTGGCTACCTGCTGGGCGCTACGGGATCGAGGGACTGAACAATCTGGAAGCACTGCCGGCCAAGGGGGCGACCATCATCGTCGGCGCGCCTGCCCACCGAGGCGGAACAGGCGGACCAGCCCGTATTTTGGCTCTGGTCTGACGCCGGTAGAGTTTGCCGCAAACCCGAAATCCGAGACGGATACCATCCGCTTGCCATCGCAGGTACAAAAGGGATTCTAAAATGAAAGGCCTTCGGAAGACCCTCGTTTTGCTCCTTTCGCCATGCCTGTTGAGCGGGGTTCAAGCTCTTGCCGCCGACAGCGTGGTCGTTCCCGCCTACGCCCCGGAAACGGGGGTGGAATATCTCTACCGTTCCCATAGAACCACCTCCACCGACATGTCGTTGTGGTTCGACAGGCCGGCAGCGATCATGCGCGGAGATTTTCGGCAGCGCATGACGGTCCTGTCGCGGGATGCGGAGGGTATGCGCGTGCGCTGGTCCCTCAGCGCAGATTTGCCTCAGGACGCCGAAGGCGCTGCAGACACTTACGCAATGAACGCTCTCTATCGGAACACTCTGTCGGCCTATGGCGTCCGGCAGGTGGAATATGAAGCGGGACTTAACGGCTTTCCTGGCAAACTCGTCGGATTGGATGCGATCCTCGGCAACCTGCACAGCACCTCGGTTGTCGGACCGGATGGCAGCGTTGCGAACCAGCCAGCGGGTTTGCGCGATATTGTCGAGGGCATCAAAAGCAATCCAATCCTGGTTATTCATAATCTCGCACCGGAGGCAGAGCTTCTTTCCATAGTACAGGAGCAGGATAGTTCCACATACGAGATCGGCCAGTCAGGTACGGCGTCGGTGGTGGAATATGCACGGGGAACGCCCATTCCCGTCGCCATCGAATGGACGCTCGAGACCGCAGATATCTCCGGACAAACCGCCACCTTCAGCCTCCAAAAAACCTACGATCGCGTTGCGCTCCAGCAATCACAGGCTTCTGCGGTGGAAGGAGTGATCTCAAGCTTCGGTGAAAAGGCCAAACAACTTGGCGACGAGCAACTGGCGGCCGCCAGAAACGCAAGCAAAAACGTGCAGATGACTGTCGTCATGTCACTGCGCGATGGATCGACCCTCGAAGCGACGGAAACCGTTTTGGCGGAAAGCGGCGGCATTAAAATCATGACCCAAACCCATGTATGGCGTGAGGACCTGCCACGAAATCTGCCAGACCTGCCCGACTGGAACAGTCACACCGTATCTGCAGCCTCCATTGATCCGTTGCCGGAACGTGGCGCCAATGCTGCGGCCCTCACGTCAGGCCTTACCGCGCCAACGGCACTTGAAGAAGGCCAGGCGGCCTATGACAGCGGCAATTATGGCGCCGCCCTGCGCTCGTGGAAACCGCTCGCCGATGGGGGAAGCGCGGCCGCGCAATATAAGGTTGCCGTTCTTTACCAGGCGGGTCTGGGCGTCGACCGTGATACGGCACTCGCCGCCGCATACATCCGCAAAGCGGCGGATCAGGGCTGGGCGGAAGCGCAAAGCAGCCTTAGCGATCTCTATGCGGTCGGCCAGGATGTTCCGCAGGACCTGGAACTCGCCGTGTCCTGGGGCCGCAACGCAGCAGAACAAGGGCTGGCTGTCGCCCAGTACAATCTGGGGTACAGCTACGAAAGCGGCCAGGGTGTCGCTCAGGATTATGCAGAGGCGTTGATCTGGTATCGCCGTGCCGCCGATCAGGGTTTCGCAACCGCTCAGTACGCTGTCGGCCTGCTCTACGATCAGGGTCTCGGCGTTACCCGCGACTATGGTGAAGCAGTCAGCTGGTATAAAAAAGCCGCCGATCAGGGGCTTGCCGTCGCCCAGGGCAATCTAGGGAACATGTATGCAATGGGACATGGCGTTGCGCAGGATCGGGCCGAGGCCATCACATGGTTCCGCAAGGCCGCCGATCAGGGACACGCGACTGCGCAGGAATCGCTAAAAAGGCTGGAGCAACCCTAGCTGCGGCCGGGTCGCCTTCTGACCGGGGGACGATGATGCCCCGGTCCTCAGCCAGCTACTTTCCGTAGCGATTTTTCAATCTGCCCACCGCAATAAGCGTCGCCATAGTCGTCAAAGGCGCGGCGGCTCAGGGGGGCCAGCGGGGCCGTCTCTTTCATTCGGCTGGAATAGGCCCAGATGACGGGTGAAGTATCCTCGATTATGCGCCTGATGACTGGAAAGCGGTCTGCAACTGTCGTCCAGAGAATGGCCGTGACGACATCTGCGACGCCGGGTGTCTCCGTTCCCAGCATGAACCCCGAATCGCCGGTAAGACCGTGTCTCGCTCCCGTATCCTCGAAAATGCGGATCCACTCCTGCAACCGGGGAACGAACGCCTCCCATTTTTCAGGGGTCCACATCTCGCGCCCACCGTCGAGCGTCAGTTCATCGATCACATCGTTGGCGTCGTTTACGATCTTGGCAGTGAGCGCGCGTCCCTCGGCGCCCGGCGGCAGAAGCTGCAACCGCTCGCCGAGATAGAGGGCGATTGCGGGCATCTGCGAGAGAGCGAAATTGCGCTCTCGATCGATCAGCACCGGCGGTCCCATGAACGCTATGGGCTGCTTGCCGGCATCACGGCCCATGATCTCCTCGATTGCACCGGCATCGTGCTCGTCCCAGGTACACCCGCCATGCGCTAAAAGTCCGCGAATGAACTGGCCTCGGAACGGGACCGGCCAGTAATAGAGTTCGAAGTTGCTCATTGCGGGCTCCTCGTTGCGGTGAGCGGCGCGGGCGGCAGGTACGGAATTGGCCTCCCGGTTTTGACATCACCGGTGTGAAACGCGGATCGCACCGGCGTCACCGAAGCTGCGCTGTACAGCTGCAATCCGGCTGGATGCAATATCGGCGGACACCTCGATCTCGCCCTCATGCGGCGCATCGCTGCGAGGCAGGTCACCACGTGAAGATTGGGTGCCGGTCGTATTCTGCTCTGATGTGGACTGGATGAAGATATCCGGACGGGAGATCCCGTGCTGCTGGACCAGATGCTCGACGGCGATATCGGCTGCCTCGCGTGTTTCGAAAATGGCGCGAATGGTAACGGTGGCGTCGTCGGCCATGGCTGTTCTCCCTTCAGGCTTAACTCAAACACCCAAACGCCCGGAGAGGCTGGTGGTTTCCAGGCTCCGTCAGTTTTTGCTCGGAGATACGCGTCCGCAGCGGAAAAGTCGTGCACGGATCGACGATGCGGCACGGCAACGCCGGAGCATCACTTGCTCCGGCGTTGCTTTTGTCATGCGACCAAGCCCTTGGTAAGTTCCAGGGCCTGCCGCTCGAACAACCGGCGATAAATGCCGTCATTGAGCCGGATCAGCGCCTGATGGTCGCCCTCTTCAACGATCCTGCCCTTGTCGAATACGAGCAGACGGTCCAGCGCCCTGACGGTCGAAAGCCGGTGGGCGATGACCAGCGTGGTGCGCCCTTCCATCAGGCGTTCCATAGCCCGCTGGATCTGCACCTCGCTTTCGCTGTCGAGGCTTGAGGTTGCCTCATCAAGGATCAGCACCGGCGCATCCGCCAGGAAGGCGCGGGCGATCGCGACCCGCTGGCGCTCCCCGCCCGACAGCTTGACGCCACGTTCGCCCACCATGGTCTCATAGCCCTTGGGCAGGGACATGATGAAGTCATGGGCGCTGGCCTGTTTCGCCGCCTGCTCGATTTCGCGCCGCGACGCGTCCGGCCGGCCATAGGCGATGTTTTCCGCCAGTGTGCGGTGAAACAGGATCGGCTCCTGCTGCACGATGGCAATCTGCCCTCGCAGGCTCGCCTGGGTGACATCAGCAATGTTCTGCCCATCGATGCGGATTGCACCGGACCTGATATCGTAGAGGCGCTGGATGAGCTTGACGAAGGTCGTCTTGCCAGAGCCGGAGTGGCCGACCAGTCCCACACGCTCACCGGGTTTTATGGTGACTGAGAAGTCATCATAAAGCGGCGTGGCGTGCGCGCCATACTGGAAGGTGACGTGATCGAAAACGATCTCGCCTTTTCCAATATGAATCGGTTTCGCATCCGGCCGGTCCTCGACGCCAAGCGGCATCTTGGAAAGCAGCACCAGCTCTTCCATATCGTTGACGGCGCGCTGCAGGTTGCGGATATCCTGCCCCACGTCCCGCAGATATCCCTGCAGCACGAAGAACATGGCCAGCACGAAGGTTATGTCGCCCGGCGTCGCCAATCCCTGTCGCCACATGATGAGGCCGGTGCCGAGAATGCCGGCCTGCATGGAAACCATCATGAAGCTCTGGATCGTGCCATTTATCGTGCCGCGTTTCCATGTCCTGCGCGTGCGGTTATCCCACTTCACCAGCACCTGGCCGAGCCGCGTTTCTTCACGCGTTTCCGCGCCAAAGGCCTTCACGACCGAATTGCAGCTGATGGCATCCGCCAGCGCGCCGCCAAGCCTCGTATCCCAGGCATTGGCAAGCCGTGCGGCCGGAGAAACATATCCCATGGAAAGCCCCACCGTCACACCGACATAAATCAGCGAGCCGAGACCGACGATGAGTCCCATGACGGGCCAGTAACTGCCGAGCACGATGGTGGCGCCCACGAGCATGACGAGCGATGGCAGAAGCGCGATGAGCAGGAGGTCATTGAGCGAATCGAGCGCCCACATGCCGCGCGTGATCTTGCGCACCGTGGAGCCGGCAAAGCTGTTCGCGTGCCAGTCCGTGGAGAAACGCTGCACCCTGTGGAAACCGTTATTGGTAACATCCGCCATGGTTTTCAACGTCAGCCGGATGATGCCGTTGAAGATGAACCAGCGCAGCGCGACGCTGGTCAGCCCCAGCGCGACCACGATGATGAAGGCGCGCAGCGCCTGATCCGCCGCATCGCCGCCGGCGATGGCATCGACGATCCGCCCGGAAAAGACCGGCACCATGACTTCGGCCAATGTGCTGGCGATGACCAGAACGATGATGAAACCCACCAGCGCCGGCCGGTGGCTCCAGTGGTGAAAGACAAAGCCGAGCACATGGCGATAGGCATCGGCGCGGAAATCGAGCTTCTTGCGAGACATTTTTACCAGCACGGCGCCATTCTGCTCGGCGACCGGTCCTTGAAATGGAAGTTGGAAGGCACAGCCCGGGCGGGAGACAAAATGATCCCGTCAGATCAATCGGACTGTGAAGGAAAACAAAACCGCATGTCGGGCGCGCAAAAGGCGGGCCGCGAATGGATATGACCTAGTGTCTGGTCATTCCCTGCGGGAGGGTTTCGATGAATGCTGGTGTCATGCAACGCCTCCCTTGGTTCGATCTGACGCGGTAAAGAAATTTCTAGCTGAACCTGGCAGACTTGCCAAGCCGGTTTTTGCAACCTTGTGGCAAGTGATGCGAAAACGCCACATTGGCGCTTGGCGACTATATCCGTGGCCGATGCGGCCCGGCCACGGCCTTATGATGCCAGAAGCCCCGCCGCGCCCCTCTGGGGACGCAGCGGAGATCGGAAGATCGGTCTATCGAGCCCGATCAATCCATCTGGACATTTGCCGCCTTGACGACGGGTTCCCACTTGGCAATTTCAGCCGCGACGTGGGTTTTCAGCTCCTCTGGCGTGGAGGCGACGATTTTGGCGCTGAAATCCGCCATGCGGGCGGCGACGGCCGGATCGGCAAGCGCTTTCTTGGCGGCGGCATTCAGCTTGTCGACCACCTCGGCCGGCGTTCCGGCCGGTGCGAAAAGCGCGTTCCAGGTATAGGTCTCATAACCCGGTACGGTTTCGGCGATCGTCGGCAAATCCGGGAAGGATGAAGCGCGCTCGCTGGTGGTCACGCCAAGTGCGCGCAAGGTGCCGGATTTCATGTGGCCCGACGAAGATGGCAGATTGTCGAACATGATGGAAATCTGGTTGCCGAGAAGATCGTTGAGCGCCGGGCCGGAACCCTTGTAGGGCACGTGCTGCATGCTGACGCCAGCCATGCTCTTGAACAGCTCGCCGGAAAGATGAAGCGGTGTTCCGTTACCGGATGACGCATAGGCGTGTTTGTCCGGCTCGGCTTTCAGCAGAGCGATCAGTTCCTCGACGCTGTTAACGTTGAGCTTCGGGTTAACGACCAGCACGTTCGGCACCACCACCAGCAATGAAACCGGAGCAAAGTCCTTTTCGGGATCATAGGGCTTGGTCTTGAGGATGAGCGGGTTAAGAGCGTGGGTCGCCACCGTGCCCATCAGGATCGTATAGCCGTCCGGTTCCGCGCGGGCAACGCGGTCGGCGCCGAGATTGCCGCCTGCGCCGGCGACATTTTCAACAACGATCTGCTGGCCGAGTTCGTCGCCCATCTTCTGAGCGATGACGCGGGCGACCACATCGGTGGAGCCTCCGGCCGCAAAGGGAACCACCAGCGTTATCGTTCGATCCGGAAAGCCCTGCGCGCTCGCCGTCATTCCCAACATGCCGAAAGAAACTGCCGCCGCGGCAAGTTTCAACACCATGCGCCGTTTCGAAAACCGGTAATTCATGAACCCTCCTGTAACATGGCCTCCCCGCCATGGCGGCATAGTAGCTCAAATGCACCTGAGGGCAAGCCGCCGGGAAACATTGCCCGGCGGCGAAACGCGGCTAGGCTTTCATGCGCTCCTCCACGACCCGCCAGTTGACCAGCTTGTCGAGCACGGCGCGGATGTGTTCGGCCTTGCGGTTTTCATAATCGACGTAATAGGCATGTTCCCAGATATCGATGCCGAGATAAGCCGGCCGGCCGACGGCGACAGGGTTGTTGCCATCCTCATAGCCGATCAGCGCAAGCCCGCTGTCGTCACGCGTCAGCCACACCCAGCCGGTGCCGAACACGGTGTCCGAGACATCGACGGCGCGTTTGACGAAGCCGTCGTAACCACCAAAGGCCTTGTCGATTGAGGCGGCGAGATCGCCCTGCGGCCGGTTGGGGCCGCCCGGAACGAACTGATCCCAATAGGCAACGTGGTTCCAGGCCTGGGCCGCATTGTTGAAGATCTTGACGTCCGCAGCCTCCTTCGACCGGGCGGATTCGACGACGATGCGATCGAGCTCCATATCGGCATAACGGGTGCCGGCGGCCAGCGTATTGAGCTTGTCGTAATAGGCCTTGTGATGCTTGCCATAATGCAGCCCCACCGTCTTTGCCGAAATCACCGGCGCCAGATCCGCCTCGGCGAACGGAAGTGCCGGCTGGCTGAGGGGAAGCGCCGCCCGCGCCACGTGCGGCCGGGGAAAGATGGCTGCGGCAGCGGTTGCCGCGCCGGCGGCGAGAATCGTGCGTCTGGTAATCTCCATGATGGTCCTCCTTGTCAGTGACGATTAAGGCAAACCCTGAAGGACGCCGGAGGTTGCCTGGATTTCCCCGAATTGTCCGGGCGGATATCCCCGGTCAGAAACCCCAGGGCCATTTCGCAAACAAGGAAAAGCAAAAAGGCCCTCCGGATGGAGGGCCTCGTCTGCTCAGTAGCGGTAATAATCGCGACGGTCTCGCCAGTCACGATACTCCCGCCGGTCACGCCACTCGCGCCATTCGCGCCGTGCCTGACGTTCGCGCCATTCGCGGCGACCCTCCCAGCGATCGCGCCGGTCCCAGCCACGCTCGTAGCGCGGTCCGTTCGGGCGGCAATAGCCGCGGGGTGTCAGATGAAAGCCGCGGCCGCAGGCATAGTCCACATTCTGAATGTGGGATGCCGAAGGTGCGGATGGTTGACCGACGGGCATGGCGTTCGCGCCAGTGCCCAACAGGGCGCCGAGAATTACTCCAGCGGTTAAAATCATCTTACGCATCGCATCTCCCTCCTTATGGGATAAAGCGATTTAGCGCCTCGCCGGGTGAACTGTGGCTGAATGAATCTGGGTGTTTTCGTGGCAATTCGGCGGCAGCACCGACTGATGAATTCCCGGAAAAACCGCCCTATCCCGACTTGCCGAATTCCTTTCTCAGCTTGTCCTTTGCCTCCTCCAGAACCTCCTTACGCTCCTTCGGAAGTTTGCCACCTGCCCGATTGATATAGAAAACCAGCATCGACATTGCAGAGCGGAACGGGTTGGCCTTGCGCCGTGTCGAGTGTTCCGCCGAGGCTTTCAGCGACCGGGCTATGCCGGTGGGATCCTTTTTCGTGAAAACATCCTTCTCGAGATCAAGCGCATCGCTTTCGCTGGTTACCTTCTGCGACCACTTCTTTTTCTTCTTGCCCTTTTTCATCGGTTCTTCTCCCGAACCGGCGTCATTTTCGCTCCGGATCATGCGTGTGGTGGCTGTCGCGCTCGCCGCCACCACCCGAGACCTTGCTTTGGGAGCGCCTGTCGCTGTCTGCGGGCGGCTTCTTGATGTCCAGCGGCGCCTTGGCGTTTTCATGGGACGCGCCGGGGCCGCCCTGGCGGATGCTTGCCGGTGTCTTTGTCGAGGTCGACATCGTTTCCTCCTGTCCTATTGGTCGTCCTTGGTCTTCATCGCGTCGGAGACGCGTTTTTTCCTTGGATCGCGCAGATTTTCGCCCACGGCGTCCCTGTCACGTTCTGGATCGTCCTTGGGCTTCAGGTAGCCGCGCGGCCTGTTTTCTTCCGGCCCCTCCCAGCGCGGTGATTGGTCGGTGGTGCCCGGCGCACCGTCGCTTGGCGAGTTATTACCCATTTTTGCCTCCTGAGTCGTTTCGCTGATCCCGAACCACTCAGCCCGGGCAATGTTCCCGGCCCGGCGACCGGGGCGAATTTTTCGAAACCATTCCGCCGGGTCGAAGTTAGGCGGTTTTGACACAAACTGGTGGAGCACGATGATGACGGACAAACCCCATGAGCCCGATCGCATCTCCCGGATCGCGTATGAGCAACAGCAGGACTTTCTGAGGCGGTCGTCGCTGCAGTTCCTCGAATGCGCAATCCATCTCTGTGCGACGAACATGAGCATCTCCGAGCTTGCCGGGCGGCTGGAAAAGCAGGCGCAAATTTTGCGGGAATTCGGTTAGCGGCGGGCGGAAACCCGCCGGAAGCCGTCAGGTTCTGGGGACACTTCAATGCCAAGGTTTTTCTTCAGCATCGTCAGTGGCCAGCATATGCTCGATGATGACGAGGGAAGTGATCTCGCCTCGCTCGATCAGGCCATAGAGGAAGCCCACAAGGACGCCCGCGAACTGATGAGCGAGGCGATCCTTCAGGGACGCGACATCTCGGAAGGATGCGTCGTGATCCGCAATTCGGCCCGCGAGCTCTTAAAAGTGGTTCCCTTCGCCGACGCCCTCGACAGGAAGCCCTGAGGGCATGGGAATCTCTGCCCGCCATTGCGCCATCAGGCTTTCATATTCCCTTTCGGGGACACCATAGGTGACCCCTGCTATCTCCTCGAGCACCTTGCGATCGATGATTCGCACATTGCCGCGTGTTGCCCTGATGGCCCGCATGCCCTCGAGGATATGCAGCTCATTGGTGATTCCCGGCCGTCGCACCCCCAATACACTCGACATGAACTCATGCGTAATGGGCAGATCATCGGTGTCGAGCCGGTCGTGGCACATCAGCAGCCAGCGGGACAGCCTTTCACGCAGGGCATATTGTCCGTTTGCGAGGACAAGCTGACCCACCTGAAGCAGACAGATATTGATATATCCCAGCAACAGGTCGCGAAGGCGTGCGTCCCGTTCCATCTCGTGCCTGAGATCGGCTGCAGCGATGACGAATCCCTCGCCCGCGACGCCCATCGTCGTCTCGTCGGGCGTTGTCCGCGCGCCGAGCAGAACAGGCCATCCGGTCATGCCCTCGCGGCCGACAAGCATGTTCTCCATGCTTTTGCCGCCTTCCGTCCGGGCCACGGACGAAGCAATACCGCTCTCAATGAAACAGACGCGCGAGATGGGCGTGTTGGCGCCGACCAGTTGATAGCCCACGGGCAGATTGATCATCTCCATCCGGGCGACCAGCCGCGAAAAGCCCACTTCACCCAACGCCCTCAGCAATCGGTTGCGCGCAAAAATACTCGATCCAGGCATAACCGTTACCCGCTTCCCCCTCGCTCGACGACACCAAACGGGCGGCAACTTAGCAGCTTGAAATTGCAAGGAAATACCATGTACGTTTCCGTACCCTTGCACCTTTGCTGCCTTGCGATCGAACCGGGCAGAACCAGAAATCCCATCAATGCCGGCGACCTTACGGTTCGCTTATGGGTAGGTTATCAGCGCTTTGAGAAAACCCTCGGGTCGATCCCTGGTATCGTTCAGCGCCCGGTCCAGATCATTCAGAGTATACCGGTGAGTATATAATGTCGACGGATCGAGCTCGCCCGCGGCAACCGCTGCCACGGCCTTCCTCATTCCGCTGATATAGATGGCCGGATCTCGTTCATGCGCATTGATGACATCAAGCCCGCGCCAGTTCCACAATTGCATATTGATCTGGCGCGGCCCGTCCTGGTGATAGCCGGCGATGATCAGCCGGCCGCGTTCGGCCGTCAGTTCGCCTGCGAGATCAAGCGGCCACTGTTTGCCCACCGCTTCGATGACACGATCGCAGAAGCGCCCGTCAGTCAACTGCCTGACACATTCAATGATGCGCCAGTGATCATCCATCTCGACAAGCTCAGTCGCGCCCATCCGGTGCGCTACTTCAAGCGAAAAAGGCCGCCGCGATATGGCAATGACCCGTGCCCCGCGGCGGGCGGCAAGCTGCGTCAACAACGCGCCGATGAAGCCGATACCGATGATGGCGACCGTCTGCCCTGCCTCAATCCCGCTGCGTTCGAAAATGTTCATGGCGCAGCCGAGGGGCTCGCCCGGAAATGGATGACGATCCAGCTGGGACGGCAGGCGCACCACGAGGCCGGCATCGGCAATATCATGGCTGGCATAGGCGTGGTAACTCAACGCCGCGACCCTGTCGCCGACCTTGAGATCGTCGACACCCGTACCCACCCGGTCAATCACCCCCCAGCCCTCATGGCCGAGACCGCCTGGCTCCGTCGGAAACTGCATCCATTCGGGACCGGACCAGGGTGTCAGATTGGAAGCGCAGACGCCGCATCCTTCCAGCCTTATCCGAACCTGATGCGGTCCCGGCGCGGCAAGGGGATGGGCTTCGACGTGCAGCGTTCCAGGGCCAGTGACGACGGCAGCCTGCATGGTGCTGCTACGGTTATCGACGAGATTCATCACAACGCTCCTTGTCCTGATTACGGCAGGCATGCCCGTCGGAAGCAAAACAACGGGCTCGGAGGTGCCGAACAACAGTGCACGGCTTTGGTTCCGGAAGAAGTCATTGATGAAGTAGAAGACAACATTGAAGTCATTCAAGAAGGAACTTTTGCAACGGTCTGCGGTTGGGCCCCCCAATTCGCTCCCCGACGACCGGGCAAAGGATATTCCAGATGGCGACAATTCTCGTAACAGGCGGCGGCGGTTTCATCGGCCGGCATGTAGCGGCGGAACTGGCCGATCACGGTCACAGCGTTCGCATTCTCGACGCGTTCATCGACCAGGTCCACGGCAGCGGAGGCCCAGCGCCGGGAAATATCACCGACATCGTCAAGGCCGACATACGTGACAAGAACGCCGTCATTGCCGCGCTGGATGGCGTGGATGCCGTGGTGCATCTTGCGGCCGAAGTGGGTGTCGGCCAGTCCATGTACGAGATCGCCCGTTATGTCGGCAGCAATGATCTCGGCACGGCCATTCTTCTTGAAGCCATGATCGAACGTCCCGTCCGCAGGATCGTTGTGGCCTCCTCGATGAGCGTTTACGGCGAAGGGCTGTACCGCGACCGCCAAGGCGCGATCCTGGGCCACGTGCGCCGGCGCGCCGATCTGGTCAAGCGCCATATATGGGATCCCGCCGATGCCCATGGCGCCAGCCTGACGCCAGTCGCCACGGACGAGGAAAAGCCCGTCGATCTGGCCTCGATCTATGCCCTGACCAAATATTCGCAGGAGCAGCAGGTGCTGATATTCGGTCGTGCCTACGGGGTTGAAGGGGTGGCCTTGCGTCTTTTCAACGTTTTCGGAGCGGGCCAGGCGCTTTCCAACCCCTATACCGGTGTACTGGCGAATTTTGCAGCACGCCTTTCCAACGGCCAGCGCCCGATCATCTTCGAGGACGGCGAGCAGCGCCGCGATTTCGTTCACGTGCAGGATGTTGCCCGCGCCTTCCGTCTCGCGCTGGAGAAACCCGCAGCACCCGGCCACGTCTTCAACGTCGGCAGCGGTCAAGCCTACACGATCGCCGAGGTGGCCGCCCTTCTGGCGCAGGCGATGGATTGCCCCGACCTCACGCCGGAAATTACGCTCCAGGCCCGGGCCGGGGATATCCGCAACTGCTTCGCGGACATTTCCAAAGCGCAGGAGCTTCTGGGCTTCACGCCCCGCCATCGTCTGGAAACCTCCCTTGGCCCATTCGCCGCCTGGGTGCGCAGCACAGGTGGACAGGACCGCGGCGCCCAGATGCAGCAGGAACTGCTTGCAAGAGGGCTGGTGTCATGACGGAGCGCGTCAGCAGCCTGCCGGTTCCGCCGCGGAAATTCGGTTTCGTGGAATGGTTTCGCCCTGGCGAATATGAGAGGGCGAAAACCGCCCTGCCGGATATCTGCGCCAGCGGCGCCAGCTATCTACGCACCCATCTCTCCTGGGCGGAGTATCTGGCTCCCGGTGGCGAGGAATGGTTCGACTGGCTCATCCCCCATCTCGCCGGCCAGATAGAAATTCTGCCCTGCATCCACTACACCCCGCCCTCGATGTCGCGCACCGGGCGCTCGTCCGGCGCGCCCGTGGAACTGAAATCCTATGCCGATTTTGTCGACCACATCCTTACCCGTTACGGGCGGCATTTCACCCATATCGAATTGTGGAACGAACCGAACAACCTGCTCGACTGGGACTGGCGGGAAGACAGCGACTTCATGCTGTTTTGCGAAATGGTGGGCGGTGCGGCTTATTGGGCGAGACAGCGGGGCTTCAAGCCCGTCCTTGGCGGCCCCTGCCCGTTCGATCCGTTCTGGCTGAACCTCATGGGGGAACGCGGCGTTCTTGGCGTCGTGGACGCCGTGGGTTTTCACGGTTTTCCAGGGACATGGGACAGCGAACAGGGTGCGTGGGGCGGTTGGGACATGCATCTCGGCGAAATGCGCAAGGTTCTCGACCGCTACAATCCCGGTGCGGAAATCTGGATCACGGAAACCGGTTATTCGACCTGGCGCAAAGACGAAATCGAGCAGGCAAGGCGCTTCATGGTGGCGCTCAACGTCGACGCCGACCGGATGTACTGGTATGCTTGGCAGGATGTGCCGCCCGACGTCGCTGTACAGGAGGGCCTCTGGTTTGACCCCAGACACTACCATCTCGGCGCCGTCACTCATGACAATCAGCCCAAACTCCTGGCGCGCCTGCTGACCGAAGGTGGCATCGACCGGCTGGCGGACGTAACGCGGCTCGCGACGCCGCGTCTTGCCACCCATGCGGCACCCATCGTCATTACCGGCGGCAGCGGTTTCATCGGGTCCAACCTGGCGGACAGTTTCCTCAGGGATGGCGAGGATGTCGTCATTCTCGACAATCTTCAACGCCCGGGCGTCGATCAGAACCTCGCATGGCTGATGGAGCGGCATCGCGACAGGGTTCATCCGGTTCTTGCCGATGTCCGCGATTTCAATGGTATCGACGCGGTGTTTACCGATGCAAAAGCGGTCTTTCATCTGGCCGCCCAGACGGCGGTAACGACCAGCCTCGCCCATCCGCCGGACGATTTCGAAACGAACGGGCGCGGCACGCTCAATGTGCTGGAGGCGGTGCGCAGGGCAGGTCGCAGGGCTGGCGTCATCTTCGCCAGCACCAACAAGGTCTATGGCGCTCTCGACGATCTTGACATGATCGAGGCCGGCGACCGCTATCTTCCAGCTGATGAGGATATACGCGCCGTTGGAATAGACGAGGACCGTCCGCTGGCCTTCTGCACGCCTTATGGCTGCTCGAAGGGCGTGGCGGATCAGTATGTGCTGGATTACGCCCACTCCTTCGGCATTCCCACCAGCGTGCTTCGCATGAGCTGCATTTATGGCCCGCGCCAGTTCGGTACCGAGGATCAGGGCTGGGTTGCGCATTTTCTGCTTCGGCTGCTGGCGAACGAACCGGTATCAATCTATGGCGACGGCAGGCAGGTCCGCGATGTCCTTCATGTCAAGGACGCGGTCGCGGCCTATCGTGCGGCGCTTCTGAACATCGCGACCGTGACAGGTGAAGCCTTCAATCTTGGAGGTGGTCCGCTCAACGCCGTCAGCGTCTTGGAAGTGATCCGGGAAATCGAGGCTGTGATCGGACGCGAGGCCGACATTCATTTCGGCGACTGGCGCGCCGGCGATCAGCTGTTTTTCGTCGCAGACACCCGAAAACTGCAACGGATGCTGGGATGGCAGGCCAGCACACCCTGGCGTTCCGGACTTCGCGATCTCGCGGCATGGCTGATCGAAAGCCGGTTTCGTGACATGGCCTCGCCAGTCGATACCGACAGGAGGCGCGCATGACACCGCCGGCGATTAACGGGCATATCCGGACCATTCTCGTTACCGTCGACGCGGTCGGAGGCGTCTGGCGTTACGCGCTCGATCTCGCGGCCGGGCTTGAGGACGAGGATATAAAAATTATCCTGACCGGTTTTGGTCCACCTCCAACGGCCGAACAGATCCTCGAGATACCCCGGAATTGCCGGCTCGTCTGGCTGGATGCGCCGCTCGACTGGATGGCGGACGACCCGGCACGACTCTCCGCCATACCGGCAATGATCGAAGAGGTCGTCCGACTGCACGACGTCGATCTGCTGCACCTCAACCTGCCGTCGCAGGCCGCCGGGCTTGCTGTCGCAAAGCCGGTGGTGGTGGTGTCGCATTCCTGCATACCGACGTGGTTTTCCGCCGTGCGTGGAACAAAGCCGCCGCGCGACTGGGCGTGGCATGAGGATCTGGGCCGCCGAGGCTTCAACCAGGCTGATCTCGTTCTGGTTCCGAGCCGGAGCCATGCAGAAAACGTGAGGGCGGTCTATGGGCCGTTACCCTCGCTGCAGGTCGTTTACAATGCGAGCGACAGCGTATCGCAGGCCGGGGACAAAGGCGATGTCGTCGTGGCGGCGGGACGCTGGTGGGACGAGGGAAAGAACGGTGCGGTTCTCGACCAGGCAGCGAGGGATACAGTCTGGCCCATTCTTATGGCCGGTTCGACGAGCGGTCCGAACGGCCAGCATCTGGATATCGCCAATGCCCGCCCGGCCGGGGAATGTGCACATTCCGAGATCATGAAGCTGATGCGCAACGCCGCGATATTCGTCTCACCCTCCATTTATGAACCCTTCGGCCTTGCCGCGCTCGAAGCCGCAAAAAGCGGCTGCGCGCTGGTTCTGGCGGACATCCCGACATACCGCGAATTATGGGGTGGCGCCGCACTCTTTGCTTCGCCACGCGATCCATCCGCGTTCGCCGCCGCCCTGAACCGTCTTGCGGGCGATGAATCTCTAAGGGAGAGGCTGGCGACGCAGGCGTTGCTGCGCTCCGGGACCTTCACCCGCAAGGCGCAGTGTGACGCCATGCTCGATCACTACCGCGCGGCGGCACGTTCGCCCCGCCTCCTCACAGCTGCGGAGTAGACCATGAAGTTCGTCTTTTATACGCACTCTCTGATCTCGGACTGGAACCACGGCAATGCCCATTTCCTGCGGGGGATCATGCGCGATCTCCTGCGGCGCGGACATGTCGCCATCGCGCTCGAACCCGCTGGATCGTGGAGCCGTAAAAATCTGGAGGCCGATCAGGGCAGTGCCGCTATCGCCGCCTTTCACGATACATTTCCCGATCTGCGGTCCGTCATCTATGACGAGGATTTCGACCACGAGGCGGCGGTTGATGATGCCGATGTCGTCATCGTCCATGAATGGACTGAACCGGCAACGATTGCGCACCTCGGCCGCCTGCGGCAGTCGGGCGCGACCTTCACGCTCCTGTTTCACGACACGCATCACCGTGCAGTCTCAACCGACGGCGACATTGCCGGCCTTGATCTCTCTGCCTTTGACGGTGTTCTCGTTTTCGGTGAGACATTACGCCAGCGCTATCTGGGCGCCGGCTGGGGACGCAACGTCTTTACATGGCATGAGGCCGCTGACGACACTATCTTCAGGCCGCAGCCATCGACAGAGAAAACCGGCGATCTTATCTGGATCGGGAACTGGGGCGATGACGAGCGGACGGCCGAAATCGGTGAATATCTCGTCCGTCCGGCGGCGGAACTCGGCCTCAAAACGACGGTGCGCGGGGTTCGTTACCCGCAAGACGCGCTGGATGCTCTGAAACGGGCGGGGATCGCCTATGGAGGATGGATCGCCAACACTTCCGTGCCCGGCGCCTTCGCGCAGAACAGGGTGACCGTTCACATTCCACGCCGGCCCTACGTCGAGCATCTGCCCGGCATTCCGACCATTCGCATGTTTGAAGCCCTCGCCTGCGGCATTCCTCTGATTTCGGCCCCCTGGGATGATTGCGAAGGGCTTTTCCGTGCGGGCGAGGATTATCTATCCGTCAGTTCCGGGGAGGCGATGGCGCGACAGCTTCGCAACGTCCTTGCAGATCGTGAGCTGGCCGGACATCTCGTCAGCTCCGGTCTGGAAACCATACGCACCCGGCATACATGCCGCCACCGCGTTGAGGAGCTTTTCGAAATCCTCGGGGCCTGCGGTACTGCACGCGTCGATGACGCATTGTCCGCACGGGAGGCAGCACAATGAAGATCGCCTTTTACGGATCGAGCCTCCTCTCCGCCTACTGGAACGGCGCCGCCACCTACTATCGCGGATTGCTCAAGGCCCTGGCGACCAGAGGTTACGATATCACCTTCTATGAGCCCGACATATTCGACCGGCAGAAGAACCGCGATATCGATCCGCCGGACTGGTGCAGGGTCGTTGTTTATGAAGGAACCGTCAGCGCGCTGCGGCAGGCTGCAAGCCGCGCGGCGGAGGCCGATATCGTCGTTAAGGCAAGCGGCGTCGGGTTTGAGGATGATCTGTTGATGGCCGAGTTGCTGGATCACGCCCGCGAGGATGCGCTGACGATTTTCTGGGATGTCGACGCCCCGGCCACGCTTGCCGAACTGCGGACCTCCCCGGACCACCCGTTGCGCCATGCGCTGGCGCAGACGGATTTTGTGCTGACTTATGGCGGCGGCGAGCCGGTGATCGACGCCTATCGGTCGCTCGGCGCCAGAGACTGTATCCCCGTCTATAATGCACTCGATCCCGAAACCCATCACCCCGTTCCACCCGACCCGCGCTTCGCCGCCTCTCTGGGATTTCTCGGAAACCGCCTTCCGGATCGTGAGGAAAGGGTCGAGACATTCTTCCTCGAGCCGGCCGCACGTCTCGACAAAGAAACCTTCCTGCTCGGCGGATCGGGCTGGCACGGGAAGGCGATGTCCCCGAACATCCGCTATGTCGGACATGTTTCCACCCGCGACCACAATGCCTTCAACGCGACGCCGAAAGCGGTCCTGAACGTCTCGCGCGCTTCGATGGCTCAGAACGGGTTCTCGCCCGCCACCCGTGTTTTCGAGGCCGCGGGGGCTGCTGCCTGCATCATCACCGACCATTGGGACGGTATCGACCTTTTTCTGAAACCCGAGGAGGAAATCCTGATCGCACGCGACGGCAAGGATGTCGTCGATATCGTATTGGCGCTCACCCCGGCAAGGGCGGCCGACATCGGCGAGCGCGCCTCGGCAAGAGTGCGGCACGAACATACCTATGAACATCGCGCCGAGGACGTGGACCGATTGTTTCGCGCCCGCAGCGCCATGAGCGTGGAGGCGGCGGAATGACAAAGCCGCTCGACATCGTCTTCCTGGGCCTCAGCCTTTCGTCATCATGGGGTAACGGCCATGCCACAACCTTTCGCTCGCTCATTCACGGTCTCGCCGCGGCTGGCCACCGGGTGCTCTTTCTGGAGCGCGACACGCCGTGGTATGCGACAAAACGCGATCTGCCCGCTCCTGATTTCTGCGAGCTCGTCTATTACGAGGATCCTATCGCCGTGACGCAGGAGTATGCGCAGCGGCTGCGGCGGGCGGATGCTGTCATCGTCGGATCCTATGTGCCGGATGGGGTCGGCGTCATCGACGCCGTCAAGGCGCTCGGACCGAAACGGCTCTGCTTCTATGACATCGATACGCCGGTAACTCTTGAGAAACTCAACAGGAACGACGAAGAATATCTCGCCCGAAGGCAGATCCCCCTGTTCGACATCTATTTTTCCTTCACCGGCGGCGACACATTACATCGCCTTGAACGGCACTATGGCGCGCAGCGCGCGGAAGCGCTCTACTGCTCTGTCGATGCGGCCCGTTACCGGAAGTCTGGCGACGAAACCCGGTGGGATCTCGGTTACCTCGGCACCTATAGCCGGGATCGCCAGCCGAAACTTGAAGCGCTGCTGATCGAACCGGCACGCCGGTTGCCCCACATGCGGTTCGTTGTCGCCGGCCCGCAATATCCCGGCAACATCGACTGGCCGGAAAATGTCGAGCGCATCGAACATCTGCCGCCTGAAAAACATTCGGCATTTTATAGCTGCCAGCGTTTCACGCTGAACATCACGCGCGCCGATATGGTTGCGGCCGGCTGGTCGCCGAGCGTCCGTCTTTTCGAGGCCGCTGCATGCGGCACGCCGATCATTAGCGACTTCTGGCCGGGCCTCGCAGACCTTCTGCCCGAAAATGAAGCCGTTCTCATTGCCCGCAACACGGAACAGGTGGTGCATGCACTAACTTCCGTAGGGGCAGAACGCAGACAAGCCATGGCGGCTCACGCCCAGCGACGGATTCTCGAGCACCACACCGGCGAAACAAGGGCCGCCGAACTGACATCATATCTCACCGGAATACCGGCGAGGGTTCCGGAAACGGCGAAACACCCCTTCAGGCTCCAGAACAGGGAGAGCGAGTATGCCGCAGCGAAATCAAGGTACTAGAACGGTTGTTGTCGCAGGTGGCGGCGGCTTTGTGGGTTCGCATCTCTGTGACGCGCTGCTTGCACGCGGCGACAGGGTCATCTGCGTCGACAGCTTCCTGACCGGTTCGAGGTCGAATGTCCGCCCGCTTGTCAATCATCCACGTTTCCGGCTTATCGAATCCGACATATGCGAATTGCGGGACATCGATGAACCGGTTCAGCAGATCTATAATCTCGCCTGTGCGGCGTCCCCGCCGCAATATCAGGCCGATCCCGTTCATACGATGATGACCTGCGTTTCAGGCACCGGCAATCTTCTTGCTCTCGCGCAACACCATGGCGCCTCCTTCCTCCAGGCTTCCACGAGCGAAGTCTATGGCGACCCGGACGAACATCCGCAGCGCGAAGACTACCGCGGCAATGTGAGCTGCACGGGCCCCCGTGCCTGTTACGACGAAGGAAAACGCGCGGCGGAAGCGCTGTGCTTCGATCTTTTGCGTGCGGGCAAGGTCGACGCACGCATCGCCCGGATATTCAACACCTATGGGCCGCGCATGCGACCGGATGACGGGCGTATCGTGTCCAATCTGCTCGTGCAGGCGATTGCGGGCGAGCCGCTGACAATCTACGGGACGGGCGAGCAGACACGTTCTTTCTGTTATGTGAGCGATCTCGTCACGGGTTTGATCGCACTCATGGATGTCGACCCCAATCCGGGCGTTCCCGTCAATCTTGGCAATCCCGGCGAATTCACGATCAGACAGCTGGCCGACCTCGTTCTTCTGACAGTTCCCACGCGGTCGGTACTGGTACACCGTCCCCTCCCGACTGACGACCCGCGACGGCGGCGGCCGGATATTTCCCGCGCCCGGGAACTGCTTCGCTGGGCGCCGCAAGTGCCGCTCACCGAGGGCCTTCGCCACACAGCGGACTGGTTCGCCTTCGCCCTGGCTGGCGGAAACTCCAAGGCAGGAGCGCCCCCGGCAGGCAGCGGAGCAATCGCCGCCGGCGCGGTGCTGGGACCATGACCATGCGCCGGAAACTGGAAAAGCAGATCGAGGATCTCGGGCCCTGGTTCCAGAACATGGCGATCGCAGGCGTGGAAACAGCGCCAGACCACTTTCTCGGCAACTACCCGGCATTTAAGTGGGAGGGGTTTCGCCACATCATTCCAGAAGATCTCGGCGGTCGCAGCGTTCTCGATATCGGATGTAATGCCGGGTTTTACAGCGTGGAAATGAAACGTCGCAATGCCGGGCGGGTCGTCGGCATCGATGCCGACCCGCACTATCTCGCCCAGGCCCGCTTTGTCGCCGAGCAATCCGGACTCGACATAGAGTTCCGGCAATTGTCGGTTTATGACGTGGCCAGGCTTGAAGAGCGTTTTGACCTCGTGATCTTCATGGGCGTATTTTACCATCTGCGGCATCCGCTTCTGGCGCTCGATCTCATCCACGAACATGTCGCAGCCGATATGATGCTCTTCCAGTCGCTTCAGCGGGGTGACGGGAGAATACCCGACCTCGAAGAAGATTACCCGTTTTCCGAATGGGCCATGTTCGAGGACCCCGCTTATCCCAAACTGTTTTTCGTGGAGGAACGGTATGCGGCTGATCCGACGAACTGGTTCATACCCAACAGGGCCGCGGTGGAGGCAATGCTTCGCAGCGCCGGCTTCATCATAGAGCGACATCCGGAACGGGAGGTTTATCTATGCCGGCGCGGGGCACGCCACTATGCGGCAGAGCCGCCGCCGGGAGAATAGACCCGTGCCGACCGCAGCCCGCAAGAACCGCCCCCCACCGGCCTTTCAGCCCGATCATGCCGAAGCGCCTTCACTCGCTGCATTGCACAGGCAGGCCGAAGGCTGCGAACGTTGCGATCTTTACAGGAATGCGACCCAGCTGGTTTTTGGCGAGGGCAGAAACGATGCGAGTGTCGTGCTTGTCGGCGAACAGCCCGGCAATGACGAAGACCTGAAGGGCCATCCATTTGTCGGCCCCGCGGGCCGGCTGCTCGACGCATGCCTGCAGGAAGCAGACGTCGATCGCTCGCAATGTTATGTCACCAATGCCGTCAAGCATTTCAAGTTTGAACAAAGAGGCAAACGGCGGCTCCATGCGCGCCCCAACAGCGGGGAAGTGCAGCGCTGCGCCTGGTGGCTGGGAGCGGAACTGCGGTTACTCAAACCAGAGCTGATCGTCGCCATGGGCGCGACGGCTTTTTATTCGCTCACCGGCCGTACCAGCGGAGTGACCACGGAGCGGGGGCATTTCTCCACCACCCCTGGCGGAACACGCCTTCTCGTGACCATTCACCCTTCCTACCTGCTGCGCCTTCGCGACCGCGACGAGGCGCGACTACAACGGCAGGCCTTCGTCGCCGATCTGCGCAAGATAAGGAAATTTCTGGCGGCGGCAGAATAAGCGGTCTGCTGGCAGCAATCATTTCCAGCCGCGGGAACAAGCTTCTTCAAGCGTGGTTAGGCACTGCCGAAAGGGAGGATTGATGGCAATGAAGAAGAAGATCGAATGTGAGATCATGGCACATGAAAATGGCTGGGCCGTTCTGGTCGGCAATGTCATGGAGGCTGTTTATCCAAGCCGTTATCTCGCGGTAACATCGGCGAAGACGCGGCACATGGACTTCATCCTTGTGGACGAAGCCATGCCACTGCGTCACTCGACGACGGACGTCATGGCGACCGACCGGGCGGTATCGCGCCGAAACGGTGAAGCGTTCCGGCTGACAGTCGCCGCGCCTTACCAGGTGGACATTACCTTGAAACGCAGGCGCGGGGAAATAAACACGCCGGTCTCGATTGAAGGCCGGGACCTGGTCACTGGAAAATTTTGAGGGATACGGTATGGATGCCGTCCGGAAAAGATGCCGGACGGCATCGCTCCATCTATCCGCCAGGCGCCGGTTCAGCCGGCCAGCAGCCAGACGAGGAAGCCGCCGATAAGGATGAAGACCAGGATGACGCCAAGCAATCGCGCCAGCCCCTCATTGGTATTGGTGTCTGCGCCGACAATCGTCCAATAGATCGATTTTTCGTCTGTCCGTTCGCTCATCTGCCACTCCTCGCGGGATACTTGTCAGGATACGCGGCCAGGATGCGTACCGACAAGGAAACATAATGCAATCACGATAGCCAGTGCGAAGATAACCAAAGCATAGATCATCATCCTCTTCCATGTTCGCTTCCGTCCGCGAAAGGCACCGTCATCGACGCCGACGGGAGAATATTTGGAATCGAACTCCTCACTGACAGGGCGATTGAGGTCCTCTTCCGGTTTTATGCGGTCGCGTGGCTCGGCCATCTTGTCCTCGTGCTTTCTGTTCCGGGTCTTAGCGTCGGGGCGCGGCCGCCAAACTCCCTTTGCCGCCAGCTTTCGCCCCCGGAAAGAGCGGCAGCTGAGTATTTTCGATACCTGACGATGGGCCAAGCGGAATACCGGCCTCCAGGCATGCTGCAATCAAATGCTCTCTCGCAACCGCCGAAGAGCCGTTTCTCAACATGGCCAGGCGGCAACTCCTCAAAGCCCGAGCGTAATGGACGCCTGCCTTTTCAGGCCATTCCTCCTCCAGCAAACGAACCGCCTCATCCACGCCAGAAACATTGAAGCAGCGGCCGCCCAGAAAAATTTCAAGCGGATATGCGCCGAGCAGCGGAATTGTCGTCATCTTTTTCTCCATCGCCGTGGCATTTGCCACGCGGTCGTGGACCATGCAGGGTTCGGACGCGGAAATAGCCCGCGCCGTCACTTACGGGTCGACTTCCGCATCCTACAATACGGAAGACGGACCCAGCGCTATTGCCGTCAGGCCGCTTTCTGGCTTTTCGGGTTGGCAACCGTCGCGGCGAGTTTCGTCAGCTTTTTGTCGGTTGCGCCTTCTTCGTCGAGGTTTGCCTGAAGCAGCGGAACGGCTTCATCGATGCCCAGCTGACCCGCCCACGCCACCAGAGTGCCATAACGGGCAATCTCGTAATGTTCGACGGCCTGCGCGGAGGCAATCAGGCCCGCATCGAGCGCCGGCGAATCCTTGAAGGATTCGATGATTTCCTCGGCTTCCGCAATAATGCCCTGAATGGCCTCGCACGTCTTGCCGCGCGCATTCTTGCCGATGATTTCGAACACGCGCTCCAGACGCTCGATCTGGCCTTGCGTCTCATCCCGGTGCTGCAGGAAACCCTGTTTCGCCTCTTCGAGCTGCGCGGCGCGCGCCATTTTCGGCAAGGCCTTGAGTATCTGTTTTTCCGCATAATAGATGTCCTTCAGGCCATCCAGAAACAGATCGTCGAGCGTTTTTTGACTAGCCATTTACGTCTCCTTGAGTGAACGACGCCCCGAACCCCGCGTGCCCACAATTGTTCCGCTCTGGCTGAAAAGACCTGAAAAAAGCGCATCCGGACGTGCCGCGTTCATCGTCGGTGCATGTTCAGAACTACACAGTAGTGCCGTCTCGCATATATTTGATGAAATCGAATGAACCGACTACGGTTAGTTAGACATTATAGTATTGAATAGAGATACGCATTGCCGGTGGCGTGCGAGGAGCAAGGCATGCAGACTATCAAGCGTCTCCCTATAATGGTCATCGGCGCGGCCGACACAGTCACACCGGAAATAGCAAAAGCCTGGTCCCGAGCGCAGGTCGGTCTGATAGGTCCCTACCCGGCCGACGTTATGGAAAATGACGATACGCTGCTGTTTTCCGCCGCTATCATCGATGTCCGCTACGAGGCGGAGATCATGCTTCGTGTGACCGATCAGCTTGAAGAGAAGGCCGTTCCCTACCTGTTTTTCGTGCCCCGACCGGTCTTCGAGAGCGAACCGGGACCTTTTGTGCTCTCCGCACGTTCAGAGGACATAGACAACATTGTCTCCGCCTTGATGGCGCAGGGAGGGGGCATAAGACACTAGCGAGGCAAAGTGTTATGCTGGAGCGGAGCAACGGGCGAGAAGAAACGGGTTTCCTCCTTTCCCTTCTTGATGCGGAAATCCGGAGCGAGGTGCTGAAGGCGTCGACATCGTTGACACTTTCGCTTGGCGACAAACTTTTCTCAGCCGGTCAGCGCATCGATCGCGTGCTTTTTCTCGCCTCGGGCATAGCATCCATCGTGGTAGTTTCGAGATCAGGACGGAAAACCGAGAGCGGCATCGTCGGACATGAAGGTTTCATACCCACCGGTGCACTCGCCGGCGCGGAGGAGAACTTAACCGAGATCGTCGTTCAGGCGCCGGGCAAGGCGGTGGCTATGGACATGGAGGTTTTCCGCAGCCTGATGGCGAAACATCAAATATTCTCGGACATCGTGATCTGCGCCTCGCACGTCGCGAGGACGCAGGTGGAATGCACGGCCGCCGCCAACGCCACCGGCACGGTCAGCCAGCGCCTGGCGCGTTGGCTCCTGATGTGTCACGACCGCGTGCGTGGCGACCAGCTACAGTTGACCCACGATTTCCTGTCGATGATGCTGGCGGTGAGGCGCCCGAGCGTGACGGACGCCCTGCACGTCCTCGAAAGCGAACGCCTGATCCGCGCCGAGAGAGCGAAAATCACCATAAGGGACCGGCAAGCGCTGGAAACGTATGCGCAGGAATATTACGGGCTGGCAGAGGAGGAAAGTGCGCGGGTATTCGCGCGCTTTCATGCGCAGATACCCGAAGTGGCCGGAAGACATAATCTCGCATTATAGGCAGATCGGCGCCTTCGGTACGGTCACGACCATTTACCTCCACTCTTTTCCGTATAAGATAGACACGTGATCCCTTTTTCGGCCTCGCAAACGCAGCCGCCAAGGAGGTGAAATTGTCCGCCTATCGCGCCTATCAGAGTTCGGGTATCTTCCTGAATGACGATATCAATACGGTCAAGTCGGCTTATGACAGCGTCCTGGCCGGAGAGCACGATCCCAGCCTTTGCTTGGAGGACCTCGCCCGTTACGTCCTCAAAATGTATAATCGCGGCATTGTCGATCCCGGCAAGCTCCATGAAATGTCGGCGCTTTATTTCAGAATGAGGCGCACCGGCCAACGCCGGGCGTAGGCCCTTGGGTCGTCGATGCGGCCGGGCTAAGGCGGCCGTGCGGGGCGGAACTTTCGGCGGACCGGATTGTTAGCTGACCGTAGCTGACCCACAAATCATTCGGACATTCCCATGAATTCTGAAGAGGGCCTCTTTCCTCGGTGGTGTCATCTTTGCATCGACATGCAGCGCATGTTTGCGGAAGAGACGCCATGGCACGTGGACTGGATGCCGCGCATCATCGACAATGTCGGGCGGGTGGTTGAGAACTCGCCGCACACGACCATTTTCACCCGCTTCATCCCACCGCCGGATGCCGACGCCGCCTCGGGGCGGTGGGGGCGTTATTATGAGAAATGGTGGATGATGACCGGCGAGTACCTTCGCCCCGAAATGACCGATATCGTCCGCGAGTTCGCGGGCTACGTTCCACCTGCGGAAGAATTCCTGAAAACCACCTATTCCCCCTGGACGGATGGTCGCCTGCACCGAAAACTCGTAGGCCAAGGGGTCGGCACGCTTGTCATATCCGGTGGGGAAACGGATGTCTGCGTACTCGCAACCGTGCTAGGGGCGGTGGATCTGGGGTATCGCATCTTCCTTCTTGAGGACGCCGTCTGCAGCGCACGCGATGCAACGCATGATGCCTCGCTGACGGTATTGAGGGGCCGTTTCGCGGCACAATTGACCCTCGTCAGCACGCAGGACTGGCTTCAGGCCAAAGAGGAATTCCTGCGCAGCGATTAACCCCGAAGACGCCGCGCGGAAAATTAGCGACCGCGACGAAACGGACGGGAACAATCGCTCGGAAGCAGGGTTCGAGTCGTTCGATCGAAACGATCAGCACCAGATGCGAACGAGGTTCAAAATGACCAGAAAAACGCTCCCCATTCCGAAAGACAACCAAACGGACAAGGGCCCGGGCGACAATGAGCGCCTCAATGCGGAGGAAGCCTCTTCTGCGAAGGAGAAGAACGCCTCCACCCGCACGGGACGACAGGCCAACATAAAAATCAACACCACCCATCAGGGACATCAGCAGGATCGATAGCGTTCCTCGGCGCCAAGGCAGAATTGCGGATCGGCCGTCCTTCTGAGCGCCGCCGCCTGCCCCCCGTGATGCGGCACACCACTAAAGCGGCGAGAGGCTTTGCAAACACTAGAAGCCCCGCGTCTCCTCACGATGACAGATCGACGAAATGCGGAGGCATTCATGCACATTCTTGCCGTCACGGCCGAGATGTTCCCTTTCATCAAAACCGGCGGGCTGGCCGATACGACGGGAGCATTGCCGGACGCGCTTACCAAACTCGGTGCGGAGGTGCGCACGCTGCTGCCGCTCTATCGCAAACTGCGTCCCCTCATCCGCGGGCATCAGCCCTGCTTTTCCGGGAGCGTGCTGGGACAGGACGTTAAGGTATATTCGCTCGTTGCCGACCAGAAGAATTTGCTGCTGCTCGATGCGCCCCATCTCTTTGACCGGGATGGGCATCCTTACGGCGAAAAGGACCATCCGTTTCCGGACAACGACCTCCGGTTCGCCGTCCTGTCCAAGACCGCGGCGGACATTGCCCTTGGATCAATGCCCGGTTGGAGGCCGGATATCGTCCACGTTCACGACTGGCACGCCGCCTTGACCTGTGTCTATCTCGCCGACGCGGCGCCGGGCGAGGTGCCGACCGTCCTGACCATTCACAACCTCTCATTTCAGGGTCAATATCCTTTTTCGCGCGCAAGGGTTCTGGGGCTTCCGGACGAGCTCTGCACGGTGGAATGCCTCGAATATTACGGCGACATCTCTTTTCTGAAGGGCGGCCTGACGACAGCATCGGCCGTTACCACGGTCAGTCCAACCTATGCGCGCGAAATCCTGACACCGGAAGCCGGCATGGGCATGCATGGCGTGTTCGGCACGCGAAGCGAAAGTGTGCGCGGCATCGTCAACGGCGTCGATCAGAATGTCTGGAATCCCGCGACCGATCCCTTCATTCTCGCGAATTTCATGTCGGCGACCGTGGCAAGGCGGAGCCTGAACAAATATGCGCTGCTTCAGGCTCTGGGCCTTGCCCACACACAGGGTCCGGTATTTGGTGTGGTGAGCCGTCTCACCTGGCAAAAGGGCGTTGATCTTTTGCTAGATGTTGTTCCCCTCATCATCGCGCGGAAAGGCAGACTGATCGTTCACGGAGAAGGAGACGGGCAACTGGAAGATGGCCTGCGTGACCTGTCGAAAAGATATCCGGAAATGGTCTGTGCCCATATCGGGTATGACGAACGTCTGGCCCACATGATCCATGCGGGGTCGGATTTCATCATCCAGCCTTCGCGCTTCGAACCATGCGGCCTGACCCAGCTTTACGCATTGCGATATGGCGCCTTACCCATCGTCAGCCGCACCGGAGGTTTGGCCGAGACGATCATCGACGCCAACGACGCCGCCATAGATGCGGGGGTTGCTACCGGCTTTCAGTTCGAACCGGCAAATATCGACGACCTGCGGGCGGCGCTGGAGCGCGCCATCGCTGCGTTCAACAACAGGGAACTCTTCAAGCGCCTCCAAGCCCAGGCCATGCGTGCCAACTTTTCCTGGGAAAAGAGTGCGGCGCAATATCTGGCGCTTTTTGAAGGGCTCGTCAGCAAAGAGCCGCAGGAGTCGCTTTCGTTTCCCGACATATTGCCGGACGCATTTGCGAGAATGCGTATCGAGCGGCGGCAGGCCAGACAATAAGGCAAACGCCGACTTTACCGCGCATCAGAGGAGCCGGTCCTGTTTCCAGCGGACATAGGGAGCGAGCGACTGGCCAGGAAACCGGTTTTCGATCTCCGTGGCTGTCAAATCCACCAGTGCTTCCACTTCCTCAAGCCCCTCCTTCTCGCTCTTTGCTTCGAGTTCGCGCATCTTGTGGAATAATTCGTCGTCCGTTGCCACGCGGAGAAAGTCGGCAAGGTCGGTTTCCTGTGTCATGTCACCGTCTCTTTCTGTCTTCAGGTCAGCGATCGGGCGGCAAGCTGATGCCCGCCGAGCCGTCGTTTTGGCTGTTCAACGGCGAACGACGGCCAAACCCGTTTGTTCCTTTCATCAGCATATTCCCGGTGCGGAGGCAGGAACCGACCGACGGCGATCCGGTTAGGACCAAACGAGGCTGACTGGAGGTTCCGTGAATGTTCAACGCAATGAAATACCGCAAATGGGGCGTGCAATTCGATGCTGCAGGAGATGCGCGCTTTCGCATCTGGGCGCCCGGTTCTGATGCGCCGAGGCTCGTTATAAACGGCGCGGAATACGAAATGCGGTCTGAGGGGAACGGCTGGTACGAAGCCGTTGCAGCGGATGTGAGTGGCGGCGCCACCTATCACTTTGTTCTGCCGGACGGGCGTGAAATCCCCGATCCGGCCTCACATTGGCAGGAAGGCGGCCTGGACGGCCCGTCAACCATCATCGATCACGACTTTGCGTGGCGGCATGAGAACTGGACCGGCAGGCCGTGGCACGAGGCTGTGATCTACGAGATTCACATCGGCACATTCACGGAAGAAGGGACTTTCCGGGCAGCCGAAAAGAAGCTGGAACGACTGGCTGAACTCGGCATCACCGTCATTGAGGTGATGCCGCTCGCGAGTTTTCAGGGAGATCGCGGCTGGGGCTACGACGGCGTTCTGCAATTTGCGCCGCAGCGGGATTATGGATCGCCGGACGACCTCAAAGCCTTTATAGACGCGGCCCATGGCCTGGGGATGATGGTTTTGCTGGATGTGGTTTACAATCATTTCGGGCCGGAGGGGAACTTCCTTCAAACTTATGCGCCCGACTTTTTTCAGAAAAACGAAACGCCCTGGGGCCCTGCTCCCGATTTCGACAGCGTGGATGTGCGATCATATTTCCTGCAAAACGCTCTTTACTGGCTTCAGACCTACCGTTTTGACGGGTTGCGGATCGATGCCGCCGACCATCTGGCCGGCGGCGGCGGCGAGGTGGATTTCCTGACAGAGCTTGCCCAGACGATCAGGCACAAGGTGACGGGCAGGCATGTGTATCTTGTCATAGAGGATGCAAGAAACACGGCAAAGCCGATGACGCCCGAAGAAGATGCCCCACCGCTGGTAGACGCCCAGTGGAACGACGACTTTCATCACGTCGTTCACGTCATGACGACCGACGAAGATGGCGGTCTTTATCAGGATTTCGTTTCGAACCCGGAGAGCCTGCTTCGTCGGTCGCTTGCGACCGGCTTCGTTTATCAGGGCGATCCGCGCCCTTCCCGGGACTTTGCGGCGAGCGGCGAACGCAGCGACCATCTATCCCCGCAAACCTTCGTGAATTTCCTTCACAATCACGATCAGGCCGGAAACCGGCTTTGCGGCGAAAGACTGCGTGCCCTGCTCGAACCAGCTCTTTTCGATATACTAGAGTGCATTCTCCTGCTCTCCCCCCAAACGCCGCTGATGTTCATGGGCGACGACCACGCATCGACGCAGCCCTTCTACTTCTTTTCCGACCACCCGCAACACGATCGGGAAGCCGCGATAAAAGGGCGGTTGCGGCAGGCTGAAATGTTTCAGGGAGCTCTTCCCGAAAACGCGCGCGATCTTGTCCAGGACCCCAATGATGTGCGCACGCGGCTCCTTTCTACCTTGAACTGGCGTCAGGCCGATGAGGAAGATGGGAGACGGGCAAGCGAGATCCTTGCGGGATTGCTTGCAAAGCGCCGGCAGTATGTCTGGCCCCTGCTCGCTTCGGAATTCGGAGGCGGGACGGCACTCGGTTCGCCTGCGCGAACGCTTGCCATAGACTGGGCGTTTGCGGCCGGCCGGTTGCAGCTCAGGGCCAATTTATCCGATGCTCCGGCGGATCTGCCCCCGGTGGAAGGGGAAATCTTCCACCGGCGTGGCGACATCGACGGGCGAACGGGGAAATCCTGCAGCTACAGTGTGCTGTTCGCGGTAGCCCGCTGATGTCAGGCGAGATTGCGCCGCAGGGATTCGCGGGCGCGGTTGACGCGGCTCTTGATGGTGCCCACCCTGCAGCCGCAGATGGAGGCTGCATCGGCGTAGCTCGTTCCTCCGGCAACGAGCAGCAGCGCCTTCTTTTGATCCGCATCTAGATCGCGGATCGCGCGCATGACTTCATCGTGCTCCATCCGCCATTCCTGACTGGCGGGGACCGACATCGTTTGCTCTATTCCCGCCGGCAGCCCGACGCATTCGCGCCTTGCAACCTTGTATCGGGTACAGAAGGTGTTCCGCAAAATGGTGAACAGCCACGATTTCAGGGCTGTTCCGGGGGTGAAGCGGTGCAGGGAACGAAGCCCCCGCATGATGGTTTCCTGAACGAGATCGTTGACATCCTCGTCATTTCTGACGAAACGACGCGCAAACGCCGTCAGCGCTGGCGCGAGATCGGCAATTCCGATACGCAAGGTCTCAAGTTGCGCTTCGCTTAGTGCGGGGCCGGACTCTTCATTTATAGCGTGTTTGGCCATGGTCCTTCCTTTCACATAGAAGGGAAATGGCCCATCTACCGCTTGGTTGCCGTACGCCAACGTACAATGCGTATTTTTTCGCCGGTGCCAGAGGTCCTAGTGACCCGAAAGGGACGCGGTCTTCTCAGACGTCTCCGGCGACGAGCGGGAAAGACGCAGCAGACGAAAATACCCGGTTGGGGGAATCGTCCTGTTTTCCGCCAGATGGAAAGACGGGTTGCGGCGCAACCAGTCCTCAATCCCGTCCAGACGAAACGCCGAACTGAGCCCGATGTTATGGGCCACCGGCGAGACCATCTGTTCTATGCGGCGAACTGCGCCGCTGCTGTCGGTGATCTTGCTGACGATGACGATCTCGCCACGCGGCTTCAGCACTCGGGCGCATTCGGAAAGTAGCCGGCCGGTATCGGGAATGAGCGTGATGACGAAGGGCAGCGAAATCACGTCGAAGGACGCATCCGGAAACGTGGTTTCGCAGGCATCCATCACATGCAGTGCCTTCACATGCGGCAGTGAACCGCCTGCCACCTTTGTTTTGGCCTTCCCGAGCATGTCCGCTGAAATGTCGATCCCGGTCACGTTGCTGGCCGGAGGATAAAGCGGAAGGACCAGCCCCGTGCCGACGCCGATTTCGAGAATGTCGCGACCGGCACCACCCACACATCTGGCCAACTCCATCTGCGCCCGCTTGAGAAAGAAGCCGTACACACGGTCATAAACCGGGGCCCAGAACCGATATGCCTTTTGCTGCTGTGCCCGGTTCGGGATGCTCGATACCGTTTCGTCGCTCACTCGCCTCTCCCTCAGCGTGAAATGAACTTGTTGAAGCGGCTCTCGCCGCCCGACGTTCTGTCCTGATAAAGGAATGCCAGCTTCCTGTCCTCGAAGATTTCAAAAAACTCGTCCCATGATATGGCCTTCAGTGCATCCTCCGGCTCACCGAAATCGATCCTGAGGATCCCTCCGTCGCCCGAGACGTCCACTTTGGCAGGGTGGCCATCGCGCAGCTCCGCCCATTTCCGTATCGTGTCATGATCGGTGGTTGTTGCCGATTCCGTCATCGTTGTTCTCCTTGTCTTCGTCGCGTCCATACCGGGAGCGCCTTTCGCGTTCGGCGTTTTCTGTCGCCTTTTCACGGTCTTTGCGGCTTTCATCGCTTTCAGTCGAGCGTGCGTCATCGGTGCCGGGTTCGGGCCTGACATCGTCCTGTGATCGGGTCATCGCGGAAGCCCCTTTTTTTAAAACATCCAGCAGCGCAGACCCTGCGGTCCGCTCTCTCCTCCTAACCCCGTGAGCAAAAAGCGGTTCCGTACTGATGGTTCGAGGGAACAGCATTGGCGTAAAAAGGTTAGGGACAGACAGGAGGATGCCATGACGAAGAAAGACAAGCTCGAGCAGATTCACAAGGACAGCGCGCCCCAGTTTGCTCCCGGCAAAAAGACCTCGACCAATAACGGCGTTGCGAGCGCGAAGCCGAGGGTCATTACCGGCTCGGACGACGCAACCGCCAACAAGCTGCCACCAGGTACAAAAAAGCCGGAAAAAGACTGGGACATCAATTACGACGAGCGGGAAAGCAACGAGGGCGACTTTCGCGGCTAGAGACGCGGCGCCCTTGCCGCGCCGAGTGTTCGCGAAGCGGCTAGCGAGCCAGATCCTCGACAACCAGTTCGATGGATTGCGGCTCGGCGCCCTCTTTCGTCTGCACGCTCAGAACACTTCCGGTGTTCAGCACGCCTTCGAGGAGCGTCCGACCGTCGATGGTGATTTTGACCACCTTGGGGGTTGCGGCCTCTATGTTCAGGCTGTTGCAGGTCTCGTGATCAGTTTCCGGGTCCACGTGCCGACCTCCATTGGGATTGAACGTGCCGGCCTAACCACGGTCGGGTCCGGTTGTTCCCGAACGGCGGCCATGACTGGCGATATGATCGCGCGGGAACCACAAACGGCATGCGAAGTTCGATAGCGGCGGATCAGCCGTGCGGCCGGAACCCGGCGCAATCATAAAAGTATGCTCTGACGATGGACCTTTCCGATGATGGTTCGCGAGACTCCCGGTTTTCATCTGTCGGTTCAGGCAGGCCGGCTGTTGATATGGTGTCTCGCAGCGATGGCCTGCCTGGGGGGCTGGCTTTTGACCACGCCGAAGCCGGTCTTCGGACCGAACGACATTGGATCATCGCCGGGCGATCCGCAGCTGGGAAGACTGGTATTTCTGGCTGCAAGCTGCGGGTCCTGCCATGCCACGCCGGGACAGCCGGACTCGCTCGTGCTCGGAGGCGGATTGGCGCTTTCCTCCTCCTTCGGCGTTTTCCGTCCGCCGAATATCTCCCCCGACATTGCCGACGGAATCGGCTCCTGGACCGTTGAAGATTTCGCAAATGCGCTCGTCGCCGGCATATCGCCTGACGGCCGCCATTATTATCCGGCCTTTCCCTATACGAGCTATACGGGAATGAAGATCGAGGACATAAAAAACCTCTACGCCTATCTGCGGACCCTGCCGCCTGTTTCCGGCAAAGCGCCGCCGCATGATCTGTGGCCACCCTTCAGGTTGCGCCGTGCCGTTGGCGTCTGGAAGCTTTTGTTCTTTGACGAGGTCGGCAAGCCGCAGGCGATCACCGGCGATCCCGTTCTTGATCGCGGCTCCTATCTGACGGAGACGCTTGCCCACTGTGCCGAATGCCATTCCAGCCGTAATATCTTCGCCGCCATCCGCCCGGAAACCCGTTTCGCTGGTGGTCCCGACGCGGAAGGCACGGGCTTTGTGCCAAACATCACGCCGGCACGTCTCAGCAGGTGGACGCAGACCGACATCTCTACCATGCTCGCAACAGGCCAGACGCCACAGGACGGACATGTCGGGTCCGCAATGGTGGACGTGGTCGCCAATCTTTTGCAGTTGCCACAGGAAGATCGCGACGCGATTGCCCGCTACATCAAGGCCCTGCCGGCAAGGCAAACCCCGCATCCGTGACCCGTCAGTGAGCATAAAGATAGGCCGCGACATGGCGCGCTTCGGCCTCGGTGATACCGGTTTCGGGCATGGCGCTCTGCCGCGACAAACGCGTCGGCGAGACGATCCAGCGAATGAGGTTGTCCGGTGTGTTGTTGAGGCCGTCACCGATATAGACCCGCTGGCGAAGTGAACGTAGTTCGCCCCCCACCTTCCCGTCCGCACCGGCAACGCCGGGGATCGCGTGGCAGCCCGTGCATCCGTAGCGCCGGAAAATCCCGGGCGCCAGGCGCGCATCACCGCCAGTCATTGCCGTGGCAACGGCGCCGCGCTTTGACACGTTCTTGACGATTGCGACCGCAATGCCCGTGGCAAGCGCCGCCGAAAGCACCGCAACGAGTATAAGCCCGGTTCTAGAGAAGGGACGCGCCATATCGGTCCTCCCTGCCCGACCGGGAAATCCACATCGCCAGCATCGCGAGTGCCGCCCCGGCATAGATGACACCGCTGGGCACCCACATCAGGAGACCGGCAAGCTGCTGGTCCTCGAAGGGCGTCAGGCCCCATGCCGGCGCGTCTCGGGTCTGGGCCACGTAAATCACCTGTGGCGCCAGCGCGATCAGGGCGCCGAGAATGCTGGTATGCATCATCGTGACAAACAGGTGCCAGGCCGCAAGCCCCCGGTCCGCGCGCCAGAAAACTGCCCACCAGAACAAGATCGCGGTCAGAAAGAAAAAGAGATGCTGTATCCGGTGCAGTGGCACGTCGCTCACCGTCGCATCGAACAGCGCAGGCGCATGCCAGCCCCAGATGGCAAGCCCGTGCAGAGATGTTGCCACAGCCCCGCCGGAAAGAACATTCCAGCTGGCCCGCACGCGCCTGTCGGTCATCACCGCAGCCATACGACGACGAACCATGCGCGGCATACTCCAGAGAAGGATACCGACGGGGCGCGCCAGAACGATCAGCGGCGCGGCAACCGCCATTACCATCTCGTGCTCTATCATGTGGAACGTAAACAGGTGCTCGCCCATGGAATGGATCGGAGAGACAAGTGCAGCAACCAGAACAAGCCAGCCGCCGGAAAAGGCGAAGGCGGACCTCGCCATCCACCGGCTGGTGCCCGACCGTCTCCGCAGCCGAAAAAAACCGGTACTGAAAAGGCCGGCTGCGACAAGCAGCGGTCCGATGATCCAGCCATCGAAAGTCCATATCATCGCCGTCGGATGCGCCTCCCCCTCATGGGCCGAGAGCGGCTCGGCGCTGACCAGCAACAGAAAGATCAGTGTCAGCGCGCGCATGGGTTCAGCAGCAATGTCGCTGCCCCCTGAAGAAGGAGTGCGAAGGAAAAAACCAGCGCGACGAGGACGCCCAACGACATCAGGAACATCGCCATCCGCGATGCCGTGGAACTCCGGCCCCTTTCCGAAAGAACGCCGCAGGTAACCGCTATCCCGGCAGAGAGGAAGGCAGCGATAGCTGTAAAGCCCGTCCGGCTGCCGCAATCGACCGCCGGCAAGATCTGGCCGAGCTGCGTGTTGAACGCCCAGATCAGGGGAGCGCCGAACAGTCCGGCAATATCGAGGGTTTTCAGGGTCATAGCCGTGGTATCCAGTAAAGGCAGGCGTAAAGCGGAAGCCAGGTCACGACGACGAAATTCCAGTAGAGCGCGTTGTCCTCCACATCGCCGTAACGGCGGGCGCTGTCGCCATTCCGGGTAAACATCAGGCAGGTCAGGACGATGGTATCGATGAGGTCGGTCAGAATATGGGTCGTGTGCAGTCCGAGGATCGTCCACACGATCGATCCATAGGCATTGTCATCCCACTTCACCTGGAGGGCTGGGAACTCAAAGGCGCGCACCGCCAGCAGGACAAACCCGATTGCGGACATGACGACTAAACCGAAACGGACGTGAACAAGCCGCCTCTGCCTGGCCCAGCGACTGACGAGGACATTCGGAACGACGCTGACGACAAGCAGCGCTGTCAGCACCGTGCCGGCTGAAAGATCCGGCGGCGGGGCGTCGATCGGCCATCGTGGCGCCAGGCTCATCAGGTAGAAATAAACGGCGACCGCCAGCGCGAAGCCCGTTCCTTCGATCAGCATGAAGGCGCAGGTTCCCCACCATGTGGGGCTGGCGGTGCCGTTGCCGGACATCGGCAGCTTGGAGACATCGAGCGCGACACGTTCCTTCATGCTTCCTCCTCCACCATTCCTTTCGGCCAGAACCAGCCGATCAGCGCTACAGCAATCGGGATCGATCCCCAGACGACTGCCCAAGGGGAGAACATGGACCAGATGAGCATGATGGACGTTGCGATGGCCGCCCAGAACGGCCACACGGAGTCCGTCGGGGACGCTTCGCGGGCTTCGGGCAGCGCCTCGACGACGCTGGTGACCAGAATTTCACGGCGATCCACCCGCATCCCCGCGACAACAGGCAGTTCTCCGGTGTTCTCCCACAGTGGATCGCGGCTTCCCACCACGGGTATGGAGCGGAAATTGAAGGGCGGCGGCGGAGAGGCGGTTGCCCATTCCAGCGTGGCGGCGCCCCAGGGATTGTCCCCGGCGGGACGGCCTTTGGCAAAGCTTCGGACGATATCGATGAAAAAGACGAGAAAACCTGTCGCGAGCACGACGGCGCTGAGGCTCACGAAGAGGTTGAGGCCCGCCCATGGCATCTCCAGCTGGTAGGTATAGATGCGTCGCGGCATTCCCTGCAGACCGAGAATATGCATTGGAAAAAACGTCAGGTGGAAGCCGACGAAGATCAGCCAGAAGCTGATGCGGCCGAGCGTTTCGCTCATCATCCGCCCTGTCATTTTTGGAAACCAGTAATAGACGGCTCCGATCAGGGGAAAAACGGCGCCCCCGATCAGGACGTAGTGAAAATGCGCGACCACGAAATAGGTGTCGTGAACCTGTGTGTCGAAGGGCACGGACGCCACCATGACGCCCGTCAGACCGCCGATGACAAAGGTGACGATGAAGCCGATGATGAAAAGAAGCGGGGTCTTGAAAATCGGCCGCCCGGCCCACAATGTTGCCAGCCAGCAGAATATCTGCACGCCGGCCGGCACGGAAATCGCCATGCTGGAGGCAGTGAAGAAACTTTCTCCGAGTTTCGGCAGGCCAGCCACAAACATGTGATGCACCCAGAGACCGAAAGACAGGACACCGGTTGCGACAAGCGCCATGACCATGGGCATGTAACCGAATATCGGCCGGCCGACAAAGGCGGGCAGGATGGTGGAGACCATGCCCACAGCCGGCAGGAAGATGATGTAGACCTCCGGATGTCCGAAAAACCAGAAGACATGCTGCCACAGGAGCACGTCCCCTCCTTCGGCCGGATTGTAGAAATGGGTGCCGACGAGACGATCCATGATCATCGTGGAACTGGCGAACATGATCGCGGGCATGGCGATGATGACGAGAAAGGCCATGACCACCATTGCCCAGACGAGAAGCGGAATCCGGTCGAGCGACATGCCGGGGGCGCGCTGCTTGAAGACCGTCACCACGATTTCCACCGCAATGGAGAGCGCGGAAAGCTCCGTAAAGGTTATCATCTGAGCCCATATGTCGGCGCGTTTGCCCGCGCCATATTCCGGACCCGCGAGCGGCACATAGGCGAACCAGCCGACATCAGGCGCGCTGTCCAGCACGAACGAGACCCAGAGAAGCAGCCCGCCCACAAGGAATACCCAGTAGGAATAGGCGTTCAGCCGGGGAAAGGCGATGTTGCGCGTCCCGACCATCAATGGCACGAAATAAACCGCCATCGCCTCCATGACCGGCACGGCGAAGAGGAACATCATGTTCGCGCCATGCATGGTGAATATCTGATTGTACCGGTCCGGGTCGATAAAACGCGCTTCGGGCGTTGCCAGCTGCAGGCGCATGACGAGAGCAAGCAGGCCGCCGAGTATCAGGAACACGAAGGCCGTGACGATATATCGCCGGGCTACCACCTTGTGGTCGACAGTACCAATCGCGCCCCAGAAACCGCGGCTCGACCCCCATGTTTTTTCGAGCGCGCTCTCCATGCCGGGAACCGGCAGATCGGTATCCATGAGGATGGAGGCCTGTTTTCCCGCCATCAGTCGAGCCCCTCCATATAGGCGGAAACCTGCCGCAACTCTTCCCCGGAGAGCGGCACCAGCGGCATGTTGTTGCCCGGTTTCAACGTCTGTGGATCGGCGATCCATGCGGCAAGCGAGCCGCGTGTGGTCTCCAGCAGGCCTGCGCCGATCGTCCGGCGGCTGCCGACATGGGTAAGATCAGGCCCCGTGGTGCCGGCGGCCGGCGTTCCCCTGACGGTGTGGCAGGCGGCGCATTGCTTGCGCAGGAACACGGCCTTCCCGGCCAGAGCATCTGCGTCTTGCGGCATGGCGGCCTCCGCCTTCTGCTTATTGGCCCACCGGCGATAGGTCGCCTCGTCATCGGCCATGACCATGAAAGCCATGTGGCTGTGCTGAAGGCCGCAGAACTCCGCGCATTGGCCCCGGTAAACACCCGGCCTGTCAGCGCGAAACCCAAGCGTATTCTCCCGTCCCGGAACGAGGTCCATCTTGCCGGCAAGGCTGGGCACCCAGAAGGAATGAATTACATCCGGGCTTTCGAGCAAGACCCGGACATTCCGCCCGACCGGGATGTGCATTTCGTTGGCGGTCTGAAAACCGCCATCCGGTGTCGCATCTTCGTATATGAACTGCCACCACCATTGCTGGGCGCGAACACGTATCGTCAAGTCTGCCTCGCCGGTGAAGCTGATGGCCCGCGTTGCAAGAAAGCTCGTAAGCGTCAGGCCGGCGACAATGAAAACCGTCATCATCACCGCGCCCGTGACGAAAAGCTGCAATCGCTTGCCACTTGCCGTCTCGTCCTGCGCCACCCGCCGGCTTCTGACGAGAGACAGGATCAGGATCGCGATCACTGCCAGCCACACGACGAGGCTCACCACCACGATGAAGAGGATCAGATTCTTCAACATCGACGCTGACGGCCCTGCAGCGTTCAGCACCGACTGAACGTCGCCGCACCCCGAAAGCAGGGTAAGGACAGCAAGGAGAGCGGCGACGATCTTCAAGGCACCGGCTCCTCCGGTCTTTTCCACGCCGACCCTTCGTTGAAGAGGATGGCAGCAGGCGCCCGGTTCTCAGCCGGACGGGTCTGACGGTCGTCATTACGGGCCGGGGCCGCCACCGATGGCGAATAGGCCCCGATGGTTCTCACATATCCTGCAAGCTGCCAGATCTCTTCAGTCGTCATTCTGGCGCGGAAAGGCGGCATGCCGTGCGGCCGGCCATCCCTGATCGACGCCGCGACAGAGACCATGGATGGTCCATAAATCCATTGACCGTCGAGAAACGATGGACCTTTGCCGCCTTCGCCTTCACCGTGGCAAGCCGGGCATCCGAACCATGAATAGAGGCGTTTTCCCTGGGAAAGATCATAAGCACCGTTTTCGAACGGCCTGCCGAGAGCAAAATAAACTTCCGGCGGCGCGCCGGCCACGGGAACGGGCATGAAGCGCAATCGCTCAAGCGCTGCCGTTACGGGAGGGTCGCTGCGGAATGTTCGCGGTTCACGCCAGTAACCCATGATCGCCGCTGCCCCGATCAAAGAACCGCAAAGAGCGGACCATAGAAGTGTCGCTGAACGATTGGCCTTTTCCGTCCTCCGCATCCCGCACCTCGAGTATCCTCAGTTGGAAGGAACCGTGGTTGACGGCGTCAATCGGACGGGCAGCAGCTTGTATGATGGCGTCTTTGCTTTCGGACTATGATGGCTCAGCGGAAACAACGGGTTGGTTTCCGGAAAATAGCCAGCACAACAGCCATGGGGAATAGCATAGGCAACGATCCTGAACCCGCGGACGGCCCTTGGCGTCTGCGGCTCGATTGCCGTAACGATATCGACGATATCACCGTCGGCAAACCCAAGCAGGGCGATGTCATCGACATTCATGAACAGAACCTGCCGCGTTCCTTCCACGCCGCGAAAACGGTCGCTATAGCCGTAGACGGTCGTATTGAACTGGTCGTTGGATCGCAACGTTGACAGGTGCAGGACGTCCGGACCCGACGCCTCTGGCGGAAATTCGGGGAAAAGGCGGTCGGGCGTCAGGAAATTCGCCTTGCCGCTTGAGGTTACCCATTTTCGTTCCCTTGCGGGCAATGGGCGCGGGATGCCCCCGGGTTTGAAAAGCCGTTCGTTGAAGTTCTTGAAGGTTTCCGGATAGGTTTGCTCTATGGCGTCGCGAATGCGCGAATAATCGTGAACCCATTGCTGCCAAGGTACGTTGCCGCGCGTCAACGTCGCCACGGCCATGCCGGCAATGATCGCCGGTTCCGAGAGCAACTCCCGGCTGGCCGGCTTTGCCCTGCCACGCGAACCATGGAAATGCGCAACGGAACTTTCCATGGAGACGGCCTGGGGGCCTGTCGCCTGTTCATCGATTTCGATGCGTCCGAGACAGGGAAGCAGAAAGGCGATCTCGCCGTGAATGACGTGGCTGCGATTGAGTTTCGTTGCGATCTGGACCGTCAGCCGCAGCTTGCGCCACGCGGCTTCCATCGCCTCGGTTTCCGGCGCTGCCCGCAAAAAATTGCCGCCGAGGCTGATGAAAGCCTTTGTTTCCCCGGCGAGAATGGATTTGCAGCTGTCAACCGTCGAGTGGCCTTCCCACGCGGGCGGCTGGAACTGGTATAGGTCGGCGAGCTTGTCCAGCGGCACGAGGCCGGGTTTTTCCGTAATGCCGACTGTACGCTGGCCCTGCACATTCGAATGGCCCCTGACGGCACAGATATTTGCACCCGGCTTCCCGATATTGCCGCGCAGCAGCGCGAGGTTGGCAACCATGTGAACGTTCTCCACGCCCATCACATGCTGGGTGAGGCCCATGCCATAGACCATCATCACCGCGTCGGAATCCGCATATATGGCGGCGGCTTCCATCATCTCCTCGCGGGTCAGGCCTGAAACGCGCTCCAGCTCCTCCCATTCATGGCGGCGGGCTGCAGCGGCGAAATCGTCAAAACCCGCCGTGTGCTCGGCAAGAAAATCATGATCGAGCACATGCTTCTTGTCAGCCGCGGCAATGGCGGCGGCAAATGCCACCGCCGCCGCATTGGCCGGATCGCGCGGCTGCCCATCCGAGCCGGAAACCTTGCTTGCGCCACTCGCATGCAGCACGTCGTCCGCCTCGATAAGCGCCTTGCAGATGCCAAACAGGGCAGCGATATCGCCGCCATTCTTCACCTGGTAATACTTCGTCGAGATCGGCGTCGCGGGGGTCGCCAGCATCTGGCCGGGCGACTGCGGGTTGACGAAGCGCTCCAGCCCCGGCTCCCGCAGCATGTTGAATGTCAGTATCTTCACGCCGCGGTCGACCGCATCCTGCAGATCGTGCAGCAGTCGCGGCGAGGATGTTCCGACATTCTGCGCCATATAGAAAATGCAGTCGCAATTCTGGAAATCCGAAAGGATCGCCGTTCCCACGGAAGCGCCGATGCTTTCGGGCAGGCCGACGGACGAGCTTTCATGGCACATGTTGGACGAGTCCGGAAGATTGTTACTGCCATAGATGCGGGCAAAGAGCTGGTACATGTAAGATGCTTCCAGCGAGGCGCGGCCTGAGGTGTAAAACTCCGCCTGCTGCGGCGCGATAGCGCGCAGCTCCCGGCCGATCTCCTCGAATGCGGCCTGCCAGCTGACCGGCAGATATCTATCCGTGGCCGCGTCCCAACGCATCGGCTGGGTCAGCCTGCCCTGCTCTTCCAGATCGTAGTCGCGCCAGCCCTCCAGTTCGGCAAGGGTGTGTCTGGCGAAAAACGCACTGTCGGCGCGTCGGTTCGTTATTTCCCACGCGGTGGCTTTCGCGCCATTTTCGCAAAATTCCAAGGGATGGGTCTTGGCCGGTTTCGCCCAGGCGCAGCTGACGCACATGTATCCCTGCGGCTTGTTCTGGTGTTTCAGCAATGTCGGACCGGACAGGGGAACATGTTCCCTTAACAGCACCTCTCCCACCGACTTGGCCGATCCCCAGCCGCCGGCCGGACCGGGCTTAAACCCGATATCGGGAGCTGCCTTGCGTCGTGATGTCATGATCGATGAACTCCCGAATTGCTGAGTAACCGAACCTCTGAAAGCGCGGCGGGTTTCCGTTCTCTAAAAAAAATTCCGCCCTGCCTTGTCGCCGGGAGCGAGAAGGTCCCGGTGCCGCGGGGAACTTTCGCGCGGACACCCGGTTAGGCACCCGCTCGACAAAGGGCGGCTTCTGACAACCCAGCAGACAATGAAGGTGAGCGACATGAAGGCACTGACCTGGCACGGCAAACACGACATTCGCTGCGAAAGCGTTCCCGATCCGAAAATCGAGCATGGGCGCGATGCGATCATCAAGGTCACGGCCTGCGCGATCTGCGGCTCAGACCTCCACCTCTATAATGGCATCATGCCGGACATGCACAGCGGCGACATCATGGGCCACGAAACCATGGGCGAGGTGGTTGACGTCGGTAAGGACAATACCGCGCTCAAGGTCGGAGACCGCGTGGTCGTCCCCTTCACCATCGCCTGCGGCGAGTGCTTCTTCTGCAAGCGTGGCTATTATTCCGGCTGCGAACGCAGCAATCCGGATCCGCACAAGGTGCGGAAGATGTGGGGCAATTCGCCTGCCGGCCTGTTCGGTTACACCCATCTTCTCGGTGGCTTCAGCGGCGGCCAGGCGGAATATATGCGGGTGCCTTACGCCGATGTCGGGCCGATAAAGGTTCCGGACGGTCTGACCGACGAGCAGGTCCTCTTCCTGTCCGACATCTTTCCGACCGGCTATATGGCCGCGGACTTCTGCAACATCCAGCCGGGCGATACGATTGCCATCTGGGGCTGCGGTCCGGTGGGTCAGATGGCGATCCGTTCCGCCTTTCTCCTCGGTGCTGAACGGGTCATCGCCATCGACGCCGTGCAGGAGAGGCTCGATCTCGCGGCGAAAGCCGGCGCGATGACGCTCAATTACCTCGACGAGGACATTTACGACCGCATCATGGAACTGACCCATGGTCGCGGCGCGGATGCCTGTATCGATGCGGTGGGAACGGAGCCCGATCCCGCGGCAGGATGGGATTCGAGGATCGACCGCATCAAGGTCGCCACCTTCATGGGGACCGACCGGCCGCATGTCCTTCGTCAGGCAATCTATTGCTGCCGCAATTTCGGTACGGTCTCGCTGGTCGGCGTCTATGGCGGTCTTCTTGACAAGATTCCCATGGGTTCCGCCATCAATCGCGGCCTGACGTTCAAGATGGCGCAGACGCCCGTTCAGGCCTACCTCCCCAACCTCATGGGCCGCATCGAAAGAGGCGAAATCGACCCGTCCTTCGTCATTACCCATCGCGCCACCCTCGATGAAGGACCCGATCTCTACAACACCTTCAGCCACCGCGACGATGGCTGCATCAAAGTCGTCCTGAAGCCATAGGAGGTGATCATGAGCAGGGAAGAATCCACCAAGGGCCTTGCGGTCGTCACCGGCGCTTCGTCCGGCATCGGTTATGAACTCGCCCGGTGCGCCGCGCAGGATGGTTACGATCTCATCATCGTGGCCGATGAAAATGACATCGATGCCGCGGCCACCCGACTGCGCGCGGCCGGCACGCAGGTGGAAGCGGTGCGGGCCGATCTTTCGACACAGGCGGGCGTGGAGGAGCTTCTCGCCCGCATCACCGCCTCGTCGCGGCCAGTCGATCTTCTGTTCGCCAACGCAGGACAGGGCCTGGGCGATGGCTTTCTCGATCAGAGAATGGAGGACATCCAGCGGGTCATCGCCACCAATATCAGCGGCACGATTGCGCTGGTTCATGCCCTTGCAGGCCGAATGCGCCAGCGTGGCAATGGACGTATCCTGTTTACGGGTTCCATCGCCGGTTTCATGCCGGGCACGTTTCAGGCGGTCTATAATGCCACCAAAGCGTTCATCAACTCCTTTTCCTTCGCGCTGCGCGAAGAACTTGATGGCACGGGTGTCACGGTAACCTGTCTGATGCCGGGCGCGACGGACACGGAGTTCTTCGAGCGTGCGGACATGCTAGACACCCCCGTTGGCAGACAGAAGAAGGACGATCCCGGTTTCGTGGCCAAAACCGGCTATGAGGCGATGATGAATGGTGAGGGCGATGTCGTGTCCGGCTGGAAAAACAAGCTGATGTCGGCGATGGCCAATGTAACGCCGGCGGAAACGCTCGCCAGACAACACCGCAAGATGGCAGAGCCGGATGGGAAATAGCCTCGCAGCACTTCCGGCGCCACCAAGCCACATCCGGCCCGACCGGACTTCACCTCAATCATCCGTGCCGCGCTTGTGGTGCGGGCTTTCCTGATTTTCACCGCGCAGCATCTGGCGATCATCCTTATCTGTTAATTCCGCATTGCCACCGCGAAGTTTCTCCGCCCCTCGGCGGGCATCCCGTTCTTCCTTCGACCGCTTCAGTTCCGCCTCGGCATTAAAATCATCATCGGCGTTAGCGGTGTTCTCGCGTTTTTCGATGATGCGGAGCTGTTGTTCATGCGTTTTTGGACCGGCCATCGTTGCGCCTCCTGTTATCTGTTCGTGCGTCCGCGCCGTCGTTCAAGACAAAGCCCCCTTCCCGTGCGATCACGAACCACGGAGGGCGACAGAAGTTCCGGAACGAAAAGGCATGGGGGAAGTTCGGGAGCGACGGGTGGCGGCCTCGACTGCCGCAGCAGCCCATCCGACGCCAAGAGGAGGCGATAATGGCACATGCAGACAGGAAACACTTCGGAAAAGCCACGCAGGGGAAAGGTACCGGCGCCGGCGCAATGACCGAGCTGGACAAGGGAAGCATTGAGGAAAACCAGATCCTTTCCAACCGCGACAAGAAGCAGCATTCGAAAGAGCGGGGCCAGGACGGTGCCGCCATCAAGACCGATCAGGAACAGGACCACGCCGCCAACAGGCGTCCCTAGGATAAACGCTGACGGGGGCGGTCAGACTTTGGGATCCACCCCCTCTGCCTTTCACCCGCCGGTTTCGCTATGGGGTGCTGCCACAGGCTTGGATTCGGGCGACCGCCTGAACCGCAGGAAGATGGACAGGACGATCAGGACAGCGGTGGACAGGAATTCCGACTGCCAGTTCTGGAAGGACTCGAACCAGAACTCAACGCTTCCCAGATGTGCCATCAATGTCGTCGCCGGTTCGCCATGCAGGCGTGCCTCCACTGCCGCGGCATCGGCGCTGTATCTCAGATGCAGCAGGAAGCTCGCTACAAAAAGAACAAACAGCGCCACGCCGAGCGAATAGGAATAGACGACACGAATGATGCCGCCGGCCCTGACCGCCCATGGTGCATCAGGGTCGTTTTTCTTGCGTGAAGGGTCCTCGTCTTGCGCTGTCGGCTCATCGGGATCCTTGGATTCTGCGGACCCGCGCTGGAACAGGAATGCCGTCAACACCACATAGGCCGACATCTGCAAAAATTCGCTTTCCCAGTTTTCGAACAGCGCCGAAAGGAAATGCCCGCTCGTGGCGTAGGACAAAAGCGTGAGCGGTTTATCATGATGTTGTACGAGTTCATCATTGTGAACGACCCAGCCTGTGGCGAACATGCCGCCGATCGTCAGCAGTGATGCAAGGACAAGGACGATGGTCAATCCGTTGTCGCGGACAAGCTTCATAATCAGACCTCGCTTTGGACAAGACCTCCGGGTGAGAAGTGCCGCCAAATGTGGCGGCACTTTCGTCTGCCGGTGCTGCGGCGCACTGGCCGCGGGCGGCGCTCCCTGAACGATGAGGGCACGCCGCCGGTTGCGTTATCCGTTAGCGACAGGGACTGATGCCTTCCCAAGCTTGACCGACGGTTCGCGCGCCCAAACGCGCAACTTGCCGAGTTCGGAAACAAAGGCTGCCAACCCGTCTTCTTCCGGCAAAGGCAAGACGCCTTCATCCATGGCATCGGCAATTCCGGCCTTTTCCAGCAATGGCAGGGCCGACTGGTCATAACCGATAAACTTGCAGTGCTGGAACGCATCCGCGACAAAATCCCGGGCCGTTGCTTCCTTGACGAGATCGTCGATGGCCTCTGCCGATGTCAACAAGGCCACCGCATCAAAGAGAACCGAAGGACCGCCATCGATCATGTAATGCGCTTTAATGAGAGTGCCGTCCGAAGCCACGGCGCCCCCGACTTTAGGCGCGATCAACTCGAAGACGGCCTTCTCGGCCGTAACAGCCTCGGTCAGCCCCTGCAGCAATTTTGCGTCGACGCCATCCGTAATGAGAATGCCGAGCTTTCGTCCTTCGAAACGTTGCGGCCCTCGATTGACGATGCTGAGGGCGGGTGAGGGCTCCAGGTCCTGTCGGGTCGGCACTGCCGCCTCCGCCGGTTTAGGCATCGTCTGGAAACCAAGCTTCTGGGCAACGGTCGACGCAAGCGTTTCATCGATGTTGAGGAGGTGTGACACCATCCGTTCACGTATGGCGACCGTCTCCACCCTGCTCAGCTCGAAAGTGAGGGCGGAGGCGATATGGCGCTGTTCGGGAGGAGTCTGGCTGAGATAGAATTGCCTCGCCTGACTATAGTGATCTGCGAAGCTCTCCGGCCGCAATCTCGCCTTGGCGCCCTGCTCTTCGCCTGCAAAATGTGTAAAGCCGCGCGCTGGCGATTCTCGCGGGCCTTCGCCAAAGGAGTTTGGCTGATAATTGGCGCGCCCGGTTGGATTGCGCATCGCCATGTGGCCATCCTGCTGGAAATGCGCGAAGGGACACTTGGGCGCATTGATGGGCAGGTGCGTGAAGTTCGGCCCGCCGAGACGCTTCAATTGTGTATCGAGATAGGAGAAATTTCTTCCCTGCAGCAGCGGGTCGTTACTGAAATCGATCCCCGGCGGCACGTTCTGCGTCATGAACGCCACCTGTTCGGTTTCGGCAAAGAAGTTGTCTGGCATGCGGTCGAGAACCAGCCTGCCGACCGGCTGCGGCGGCAATATCTCCTCGGGAATGATTTTGGTGGGATCGAGGACATCGAAATCAAAGCTGTCGGCGAAATCCTGGTCGAAAAGCTGGACCTGCAACTCCCATTCCGGAAAATTGCCGGACTGGATGGCCGCCCAGAGATCGCGACGGTGGAAATCGGGATCGGCACCATTGATCTTCACCGCCTCGTTCCACGCCACGGATTGGAGACCCAGCTTCGGCTTCCAGTGAAACTTCACGAAAGTCGACTGGTTTTTCGCGTTGATGAAACGGAAGGTGTGCACGCCGAACCCTTCCATGAACCGGAACGACCGCGGAATGGTGCGGTCGGACATGATCCACATGACCATGTTCATGCTTTCGGGCGTGAGGCTGATGAAATCCCAGAACGTATCATGAGCCGTTTGCGCCTGCGGAAAGTCGCGGTCTGGCTCCTGTTTTGCGGCATGGATGAGGTCGGGAAATTTGATGGCGTCCTGGATGAAGAATACCGGGATATTGTTGCCGACGAGATCCCAGTTGCCTTCCTGCGTATAAAGCTTGACGGCGAAGCCGCGCACGTCGCGCGCAAGATCGAAAGAGCCCTTATTGCCGGCCACGGTCGAAAAACGCACGAAAGCCGGGGTTTTTTCGCCCGCACGCTGGAAGAGATCCGCTTTCGTGTAGGCGGCTAGGGAATCGTAGGTCTCGAAATAGCCATGGGCCCCATAACCGCGGGCATGAACGACACGTTCTGGAATTCGCTCATGATCGAAATGAAAGAGCTTTTCCCTGAAATGGAAATCGTCCATGACAAGCGGGCCACGAGGACCGACGCGAAGCGTATTCTGGTCGTCGGCGACTGGCCCGCCCTGCGCTGTCGTCAAGACGGGTGCGTCGCCTTCGGCGGTCTGGTGCAACTCGCCGCCCTCGCCGCGGGAAAGTTTCTGGTCGTGGATCGTAACAACGTCGCTTTTTCCCGCCGATGCGGTGGTGTCCGGTTTTTTGGCCATGGTAACTCCTGAAAGCTTTTCGCAAGGGCGTGGCAGGACGCCACGCCCGGTGGGCGGTGAGGAATGCTCCTGTCAAAGCGCCGAGCGGCGATATCGGTTCCGCTCCTGCTCAACATCTTCAGCGGCGTAGGGCCTCGACGTTTCGTCAAAACGCGTCCAGCCCTCCTGACCATAGGCCGAACGCCGTTCGAAGGGATCGACCCAGTTCGAGCGTCGGAGGATAGCCTCCGCCTCAGGCACAAAATCGTCTTCAACCCGCGCAGTGACGAGAGTTCCGCCTCTGCGCACGCCCTCCGCATAGACATTGGCGTCCTCTTCCGAAACGCCTGAGCGGGTCATGGCTCCGATCAATCCGCCAGTGGCTCCTCCGGCAACAGCACCGCCTGCCGCACCGACGGCGGTGGCGGCCAGCCAGCCAGCGGCGACGACGGGTCCGACACCGGGTATAGCCATCATGCCGAGGCCCGTCAGCAGGCCGCCGGCGCCGCCGACAATGGCCCCGATGCCGGCACCGGTGCCGGCACCTTCAGCGGCTTTGCTGTCCTCGCCGTGGCGTCTGTCGGCGTTACTGGCCACAATGCTGATGTCGCTTGAGGGGATGCCCGCGCGCTCGAGTTCGCTGACGGCGTTACTTGCATCATCATAATCATCAAAAAGTGCAGTTACGGTTCTCATCATGTTTCTCCCAAAAATCCGTGCGCTTACGTTCTGCCCTCACCTGGCGACAACGTTGCCCTGGTAATCGAGTGCTATGGCCACGGTTTTTCCGTCTTTCATTCCCGATGCCATCCACACGCCCTTGTCATTCTTGGTGAGGCCTGTGATCCCGGTGTAACCGGACTCCTCCATCCGCTTCTTCGCCTGCGCCTCCGTGAAGCTGTTGGCGCCTTCCACCGGAGCCGTCGGATTTTTCGTGTCCGGCGTCACAACCGCCGGCGTATCACCACCGGGATTGGCTGTCGTAGCCTGCTGGGCAAAGGCCGATACAGCCCCGGCTCCAACAAACAACGCCATGAAAAAAGTCTTCTTCATTTGGGTCTTCCTCCCTTTTCACCATCAGCCATACTTCCCGTCGGAAACGGTGCCTTTCCGGCCCGGGAAAGGCGCCTTCCGAACAAAGCGGGAGGCGGAGAGTTCCAAAAAATAATGAGGGGGGGGTGCCGCTTGAACCGTCGCCTCCGCGCGGCGACCGAGGCGGTGCCTGTTCACCAGCCGGAACAAGACCCGCACTACTGATCGCTGCCGGGATACGGGGAATTCCTGAGAAGAGCCGCCAGGTGCGCGGTATTGCGCACCAGCATGCTGACCATGGTTTTGACGGCATCGGGCGTCTTCTCCAGATCGACGAAATTCGTCGACCCCATCGCTTCCCCGACCCAATAGGCAACCGCATTGGCAGGGATGGTGAAACCGACGTCATTCAGCGCCTGAAAGAGCTCCGCCGAGACATGATGGGCGCCGTCTTCATTTCCGACAACCGCGACAGCCGCAACCCGGCCATAAGAAACCATCCGACCCTCATCATCGGTTTCCTCCAGGAATGCATCCATGCGCTCCAGCGCTCTCTTGCAAACGCTCGAAGGTTGGCCAAGCCAGATCGGTGTTCCCATGAGCAGGATATCGGCCTTCAGTATTTTTTCCCGAATGGCCGGCCAGGCATCGCCGTCGCCCTCGTCTGAACTGACGCCCGGCTTGATATCGTGATCGGCGAGCCTGATCGTCTCGGCCTTGATATCCTGGCGGGCGAATTCCCGTAATATGAGGTCCAGCAGCTTCTCGGTGGAGGATGGTTCGGACGTGGCCGACGGTTTGAGCGTCGCGTTGAGAGCAAGAACGGTGAGTGGCATGGTAACTCCTTCTGCCATACGGTCTTTCCAGGATTTGGAAAGTGTTGTGAACAATGATCGGCCATCGATCAGGGCCGGTGACTAACGCCGGGAAAGCAGACGATCCATGGCGTGATGGGGCGGCGGCTTGTTGCTTTCCCGCCCGTTTTCTTTTTCGAGACGGGTCCGGATCTCCTCGATCTCGTCCTCCGTCAGATGCTCGATGCCGATGAAGTCGGCGCGCGCCTGCTCTACGGCCCGCAGCAACTCGTCCAGTTTCGCCTCCATCGCGGCGGAATCCCTGTTCTGGGAATTCTGTACGAGAAAAATCATCAGGAAGGTGACGATCGTCGTGCCGGTGTTGATGACGAGTTGCCAGACCTCCGAAAAGTCAAACAGGGGTCCGCTGATGCCCCAGATGAGGACGGTGGCGAGCGCCACGACAAAGGCGCTGGGCGAACCTGAGAAAGATGCGATACGGCTCGCAAAGCGAGTGAAGAACTTGTTCATGACACGCTGAACCCTGCGGCTCGACACGAAAGCAAAGCCCGGTAAGGACCGTGGCTTTCCAGTGAAGCTAACAATCGAGGGCAGCGATTGTTCCGTCATGTAGAAACGCACACGGAAAGGAATTCTGTGCCGCGCTTTATCTTCGCCCAATGTTTCAAGCCCGGGTGCGATGTTCACATTTTGCCGGAACCCGATCTGCCTTCGCACATTTACAGGTGCAGACCAAAAACAGTGGGAGGATCCAATGGATTGGAATCGTGTTGAAGGCAACTGGAAGCAGATGAAGGGCAAGGTCAAGGAGCAGTGGGGCAAACTCACCGACGACGACCTTGACGTCATCAACGGCAAGCGCGAACAGCTGGAAGGCAAGATTCAGGAGCGCTACGGTTACGAGAAGGACCGCACCCGAAAAGACATTGACGACTGGTATGGTCGCCAGACCTGGTAACGGAAACCCCGCTTCGGCGGGGTTTTTCTTTATGCTCCGTCGCGAATAGGCGCGATACGAGCGCGCGGCTCCGAGGCGTCGCGGGCGGACTGTCACGAAAGCGTTATGGAAAGACATTAGAACCGCCGCCGGCTGGTCCAAAAATGCACGGCTGTGCAACGACTGGCCTTCGCCTACCAGCCCCTCGGGCAGCGCTCGACAGTTCCACTCGCGCCGACAATATCGGAGACATAGATGAAACGCCGCACCTTTATGATGTCCGCCGCAGGCGCCGCCGCCGGTCTCGCCCTTGCACCGCGCATGAGCTTCGCCGCTGCGGGCACGATCGACTGGTACACCAGTTCGGATACAAACATCCTCGATTTCTGGTCCAACACGATCAAGCCCGCCTTTGAAGCCGCCAATCCTGGCCTGAAGCTCAATCTGGTCGACGCCGGCGACGGCGCCGGCATTATCGCCATCGGCGAGCGCGCCGTTGCCGCGAAGCAGACCGGTACCGATCCGCAGGCCGATTATTTCGAAACGGCCGATCCACTGCTGCCTGCCGGCGCCATCGAAGCCGGTATCTATGTGAACATGGCGAAGGCCGGCCTTTCCAACTATTCGCGTGTCAACCCGCTCGCTATCCAGAGCGAGTACAGCCTGCCCTATCGCGGCAGCCAGGTCCTGCTCGCCTATGACACGAGCAAGCTGAAGCCGGCGGATGCGCCGAAGACATGGGATCAGCTCGTCAGCTGGATCAAGGCCAATCCGGGTCAATTCGTTTACAACCGCCCCGACAAAGGCGGTTCGGGCGGCAATTTCGTTCGTCGCGCCATCCATCAGGCGAACGGCCTTGACCCCAAGGCATTCACTGTCGACAATTACACGCCGGAAGCAGGCGACAAGGCGCTCGGCAAGGCATGGGAACTGCTTAAGGACATCGCACCGTCGCTTTACGACAAGGGCGCCTACTCGTCCGGCAACACCCAGTCGTTGCAGCTTCTTTCCCAGGGCGTCGTCACCATGACCCCGGTCTGGTCCGACCAGGTGCTTCAGGCCATCGACCAGGGCGTTCTGCCGAAGGAAACCGGTCTGGTGCAGCTTCAGGATCTCGCGCTGTGCGGCAATTTTTCGCGTGCCGTCGTACTGGCGAACGGCGCCAATCGCGATGCCGCCCTGAAGCTCGCGAATTTCGTGCTGTCGGAAGAAATCCAGGGGGCAATCCTCACCGAACTTGGCGGCTTTCCTGGCGTTTCCTGGGACTTTGTGCCGGCAGAACTGCGCAAGCGTTTCGCCGACATCATCCCCCAGACTATTCCAACCTTCCCGGCCGGCAAATGGGAAACCGCCATCAATGATGGCTGGTATCGCAACGTCGCTCCCAACGTTGACCGCAAGTCGTGACCGAAGTCGCAGAAGGAGCGGCTCGCACGCTCATGGACAATACGTCAGGCAGGAGGCCAAGCGGCCTCCTGCTCGTTGCCATACCCGTATTCCTGATGATCTGGCTCGTTATATGGCCAGCGATCAACGCCATCGGCCGCACTGTCTGGCGCATCGACGCCAATGGTGAAACGCGTTTCGACCTTTCCAGCTACGCCTTTTTCTTCTCGGACCGCTACAGTCTCGACAATCTTGCCGTGACATTGTGGACGACGATGGTCTGCGCGATCCTCCTGCTGGTCATCTGCCTGCCTATCGCGCTTTACCTGCGCTTTTCGCAGGGCCGCCTCTCGGCCTACGTGCAGGCGCTGGCCATATTCCCGATGTTCGTGCCCTCCATCATCCTCGCCTTCGCCTTCATCCGCGTTCTCGGTCCGAACGGCATGGTTGACATATTGCTCAACGCCGTCGACCTGCCGAAAATCCGCACGCCCTATCTCACGCCCTGGGGACCCGTCATCGGTCTTGTCTGGGACAATATTCCGCTGACCGTGCTTATCCTGCTCGCGGGGCTGGGAAGCGTTGCCAACCAGTCGGTAGAGGCGGCGCGGGATGTCGGCGCAAACGCGCTGCAGGTTTTCTGTCACATCATCCTGCCACGCATTACCAATTCCATTCTCGTGGCGCTTTCCTTTTCGGTGCTCGGCATTTTTTCCTCCTTCACCCTTCCATATCTTCTCGGACCGGCCTCTCCCGAAATGCTTGGCCCTTTCATGCAGCGCACGCTGCGCGAAGTGCAGGATCCCATCGGCGCCATGACACAGGCCGTCATCGCTTTCGGTTTCTGCATTGCTTTCGGCCTGTTTTATGTGCGTTCGGTCGCGCGCAACCAGGGGAAATGACATGACGACGATGACGCGGGCTCGAGCCCGCATGGACTGGCCAGGCATTTTTTTTGCTACGCTTCTCACCATCGCCATCGTCGGGCCGCTGCTTGTTGTGGGCACATGGGCATTCACCGAGGTCTGGCGTTTCCCCAATGTCATCCCACAACAGTTCGGTTTCCGGTTCTGGGGCCAGACACTTGGCCGCGCTGACGTGTGGAACGCTTTGATGCTGAGCCTGCGGCTGACGACGGTTGTGACGCTGCTTTCGGCGGTGATCTGCCTTCCTGCCGCATACGCCTTCGCGCGTATGAGCTTTCCCGGCCGCAACCTCCTGTTCTTCTCCTTCCTCGCCGGCCACGCCTTTCCGAAATTCGGGCTTCTGGTGGCAATTGCCGCCATTTTCCTGCAGCTCAACCTCATCGGTACCTTCTGGGGCGTCGTTCTCATCCAGCTGGTCGGCACGCTGATGTTCATGATCTGGATTCCCGTGGCGGCCTTCCAGGCCGTCGATCGGCGCATGGAAGAAGCCGCCCGGGATGTCGGCGCCAGCCCGCTCAGGGTCTTCTGGTCAATTACCCTGCCACAGGCGGGACCGACTATTGCCGCCGCCGTTATGCTGAGCTTCGTTGGTACTTTTTATGAGACCGAAGGTGCATGGCTGATCGGGGCGCCCGGCATTCGCACGATGCCGGTCTTGATGATCAGCTACATCAACAACCAGATGGTCATCCAGTATGGTGCAGTTCTGTCCGTCCTGCTCTGGGTGCCATCCTTCATCGCCCTCATGTTCGCCCGCCGCGTCATCGGAGGCGGCGCATTTGCCCGCGGTTTCGGCGGTTAGGAAATCTACATGTCCGTACTCCACATTCGCCAGGTCACGAAAAGCTTTTCCGGTGGCACCAAGGCAGTCGACAGTTTCTCGCTCGATGTCGCTGATGGCGAACTCGTCTGCCTTCTCGGCCCCTCCGGTTCGGGAAAATCGACGCTGCTGCGCATGGTTGGCGGGTTCGAGCAACCGACAGGCGGGCAAATCACCATAGATGGCGAAGACGTCACCCGCCTGCCTCCGGAGCGGCGGCCGACCGGCATGGTATTCCAGAGCCACGCGCTCTGGAGCCACATGAATGTGTTCAAAAACCTTGCTTTCGGCCTCAAACTGCGCCGCATGCCGGCTGCCGTGATCAGGGAGAAAGTGGAGGCCGTGCTCGAACTCGTCGGTCTCTCCGGTTATGGCGAGCGAGCCACGAGCCAGCTTTCGGGCGGCCAGCAGCAGCGTGTGGCGCTTGCCCGCTCGCTGGTTCTGGAGCCGAAAATCCTGCTTCTCGACGAGCCCTTCGCCAGTCTCGACCAGCATCTGCGCGAAAGGCTGCGGGAAGAGGTTCGGGATATCCAGCAGCGTCTCGGCATCACCACGCTGTTTGTTACCCACGGCCAGGATGAAGCGCTTTCCATGGCAGACCGCATCGTCGTGATGGCGAATGGCAAGACCGAACAGATCGACCGGCCGAATGTGATCTACCGGGAGCCGAAGACCCCGTTCGTCGCCGGCTTCATCGGCACCATGAACCTGATTGAGGGCATGGTTTCAGGTGGGAACTTCATGCGCGCTGGCTTCACCTTTCCGCTTCCCGTCTCTGATGGCCCGACCATTCTCGCCGTTCGCCCGGAAGCCATCGATCTGGCGACCTCCGAAACACCGGAGGGGAGTGTGCACCGGGTGACGGATTATGGCACCCATGGCCTTGTCGACCTTGATCTGACCGATGGTACCAGGATCAAATCCATGGTCTCCCATCCGGATATGTTCCGGGCGGGACAGGGGGTACGGATTTCGCCCCGTTCCATCACGGCCTATCGCGACAACCGCCCGATCTACCGGAGCTGACATGACCCATCCGATAGTCATCGACCGCAACGGCCACAAAACCTGGCTCAAATGGCACCGCGGCCGCCGCCGTGCTTCCGATCCGGTCTTTACGGGGGAGCGCATCATCGAAGCGATGCGGCTCGGTGCAAGCATCGAAGTCGATCTCGTCATTCATGCCGATCACGGTTGCGCCGTTTTGCATGACCGGACGCTGGAGCGGGAAACCACTGGCACCGGCCGGGTACGAGATACATCCGCCGCAACCCTGCGACAGCTTCACCTGCGCGATAATGACGGCCAGCCAATCGCTTCGAAAGTGATGTTGCTCGAAGACCTTTGCGCCCTGCTTGCGGACGACACCGTTCATCCCGACGCCCTGCTACAGCTCGATTTCAAGGAAAACCGGCAGGCGCTTGCCCCACAGGTAGTCGCCGGCTTCGGGATAAGCGTTTCACCCATCGCAAAGTCGGTGATCCTGTCAGGCGGCGATTTCGACGCTATTACCGCGCTGGCTCGCTCGGCCCCCGGCCTTCGCACTGGCTATGACCCCTGCCATCGCGGCACCCTTGCAGAGTTGAAGGCAAGCGGAAACTATCTGGGCTTCATCGAAGACGCCCTTGCCACAGCACCCGATGCGGACATGATCTACCTCGCGTACGAGATCGTGCTTGCAGCTGCGGATGCTGGTGTCGATATCATCGCCCCGATCCATGCCGCGGGCCGCCGTGTGGATGTTTGGACGATCAACAGCGTCACGCCGCAATCCACTGATGCAGTCGAGCGGCTCTTGAGGCTGAAGGTGGACCAGATCACCACCGATGACCCGGAAGGGCTCGCAGAGGTTTTCAGAAAATGACAGTCAATTACAGCGCCATCCTCGAGCACATGGTCGCCACCGCCCGCGAAGCCGGCGCACTGACGCTCGACCATTTCCGGCGCTTTCGCGACATCGAGATTGGCGTCAAGGGGCCGGGAGACTTCGTTTCCGACGCCGACAGGGATTCCGAGACGCTGATCCGAAAGCGTCTGCTCGGCCAATATCCCTGGGGACTAACCGGCGAGGAATTTGCGCCTGTGGAAGGAGCCGATCAGGATCATCGCTGGCTGGTCGATCCAATCGACGGCACCACCAATTTCCTCTTCGGCCAACATTACACGATCACCATCGCGCTCAGGCGCGGCAACGAGACCATATGCGGACTGGTCTACAATCCCGTCTCCGACGAAATGTTTACGACGATCAAGGGCGACGGCGCCTATCTCAACGGCGAGCGCCTGCAGGTCAATGCCAGCACGGATGTTGCCTTGATGTGCGTCGGCACCGGCCTGCCGACGCCCAATCTCCAGCTTTATACCGGCGCCTATCAGCGCCTCGACGCAATCCGCGCCCCCATCGGCGCGGTCCGTGTGGTCGGTAGCGCCGCCAATTCATGCGCTTACGTGGCCTGCGGCCGGCTGACCGGTTATTATGAGGAAACCGGTTTCGTCGACACCGCAGCCGGCATCCTGCTGGTGCAGGAGGCGGGCGGAATCGTGACCGACTGGTGGGGTCGCGGTCCGGAATTCTACGAAAAGACGGGCACGCTGATCGTCGCCAATCCCGCGACCCATGCTTACTTGATGGAGCACCTGCGAGGCGTTCCGCTCAAGAACCCGGCATAAAAGCTTCTTCTTCGAATCATTGATACCGCAGCACCCGCCTCAGGCCACCTGCACCAGATGGCCGGGCGATACCGTCCTGTAGTTTCGCGCAGGTGTTTCATATCCCATAGCCCGTATCGGGCTCTTCAGCTCGTCATTGGATATGCCACGCCTTATCCCCCGCCTCGACGGATCGGGCACTGGCACAGCCGCCATTAGCTTTTTTGTGTAGGGATGCTGCGGATTGTCAAAAACAGCGGCCCGCGGGCCTATCTCGACGATCTCCCCCAAATACATCACCGCGACACGATGGCTGACACGCTCCACCACTGCCATGTCATGCGAGATGAACAGAAAGGCGAGGTTGAGGCTCTGTTGCAGGTCGAGCAGCAGGTTGCACACCTGCGCCTTGATCGAGACATCGAGCGCCGACACACTTTCGTCGGCGACGATAACCTTCGGATCGAGGGCGAGCGCACGGGCAATGGCGATGCGCTGGCGCTGGCCGCCCGAAAATTCATGGGGGTAGCGATTGGCCATGTCGGCTGAAAGCCCGACCTTTTCGAGAAGATCGGCGGTCTTTTCCTTCGCCTGTTTCGCGGTGCCCAATTTATGCTTGATGAAGGGTTCGGAAATTGCCGTACCCACCGTCATGCGCGGATTGAGCGAGGAGAACGGGTCCTGAAAGATCATCTGCACGGATTTGCGCATGTTGCGGAGCCCGACCGTATCGAGACGCATCACATCATAACCATCGAGTGACACATCGCCGGACGACGGCTCCACAAGCCGCATGATCGAGCGGCCGGTGGTGGATTTGCCGCAGCCGGATTCGCCCACAAGCGACAACGTTTCACCCTGAAAGAGATCGAAGGAGACGTTTTCAACGGCGTGAACCGCACCCGTCTGGCGCGCCAGCAGGCCGGACCGGATGGGAAAACGCGTCACGAGGTTCTTCACCGACAGGACCGGCGTCTGACCGCTCGCAACGGTCTCCGCCACCTCCTGAGGCTCGGCCGAAAGACCGGTCTTCATGTCGAGCACGGGAAAACGCGTCGGCCATTGCCGGTCACGCATCGAGCCGAGCTTCGGCACCGCCGAAAGCAGCGCCCGTGTATAGGGATGCTTGCCGCGTTTGAATATCTCCTCGGTCGGCCCGGTCTCGACCTCGTCGCCGCGATACATCACGATCGTCCGGTCGGCGATTTCGGCCACGACGCCCATGTCATGCGTGATGAAGAGCACCGACATGCCCTCCTCTTCCTGCAGCAGTTTTATCAGGTCGAGGATCTGGCCCTGGATGGTCACGTCGAGCGCCGTCGTCGGCTCGTCGGCGATCAGCAGTTTCGGTCGTGAGGCGAGCGCCATGGCGATCATCACGCGCTGGCGCATGCCGCCTGAAAACTGGTGCGGATATTCGTCGAAACGGCCCGCCGCGTTGGGAATTCGGACCTTTTGCAGAAGCCGCACCGTCTCGGCCCGCGCCTCGTGTTTCGAAAGCCCCTTATGGCGAATGAGAACTTCCGAAATCTGACGGCCGATGGTGAAGATCGGATTGAGCGACGTCATCGGCTCCTGAAAGATCATCGAGATATCGTTGCCGCGTACACCGCGCATTTCCTTTTCGGAAAGCGAAAGCAGATCGCGGCCGTTAAGGAGCACCTCGCCTTCTATCCGGCTGGAGGCCGGGGCAAGCAGGCGCATCAGCGACAGCGACGTCACGGATTTGCCGGAACCGGATTCCCCGACAATGGCGACGGTTTCACCGGGCGCGACATCAAAGGAGACATCACGCACGACACTCTTCCATGCGCCATCGACAAGGAAGGAGGTGGTGAGGTTGCGGACGGAGAGGACTGGTTTTGTCTCCATGGTTTCACCGTCCTACCGCATAGGCCTGCATCAACCGCGGTGTTGCGGCGGCGCGCAGCAGGCCGTCCGCATCGCGGCGCGCCGCGGTGAGCCGCCCCACCGACCAGGCATCGGCAACGGTAACCCGGTGGCCACGACGGCGAAGCTCGGCGAGCGTTGCCTCGCCCACTGTGCCCTCCACCATGATTTCACCCGGTGAACTGGTGCGCGGATAAAACGAACCCGGAAAATGCGAGGTATGGAACAAGGGCATGTCGATCGACGCCTGCAGGTTCTTGCCGTGGTGGGCATAACGCAGGAAGAAGGGCAGCTGCCACTGGTCCTGCTGGTCGCCACCCGGCGTACCGAAGACCATGGAAGGCCGGCCCTGATGCAGCGCAAGCGAGGGCGTCAATGTGGTGCGCGGGCGTTTACCCGGCGCAAGCGAGGTCGGCAGGCCTTCCTTCAGCCAGAACATCTGGGCGCGGGAATTGAGCGCGAAACCGAGGCCGGGCACTATGGGGGATGACTGCAGCCAGCCGCCCGATGGCGTGGTGGAAACCATGTTGCCCCAGCGGTCGATGACATCGATATGCACGGTGTCACCGCGCTTTTCGGTCAGATGCGACATGGTCGGCTCGTAGACGGTGCCCTTGCCGCTCATTTCCGCCAGCATCGCCATTGTCGCGTCCACCTGCTTTTCGTAACCCGGCACGATGCCTGGGCGCAGCTCCAGCGAGGCCTCGCTGCCAATCAGCGCGCGACGTCCGGCATTATAGCCTTCCGACAGGAGATATTCCGTCGGAATCTGCCCGAATTCCGGATCGCCGTAATAGACTTCGCGGTCAGCAAAGGCGAGCTTCATGGCTTCGACGATGGTGTGGATGAAATCGGGACCGGACGGGTCCATGGCCGCAATGTCGAAGCCCTTCAGCAGCGCAAGCGATTGCAGCAGAACCGGACCCTGCCCCCAGGCTGGCGTCTTGGCAATCGTCCAGTCGTGATAATCGAGCGTCTGCGGCGCTTCCACGGTAGCGCTCCACCCGGCCATATCCTGCGCGGTCAGCACACCCTTGTGCCTTGTGCCGCTGGCATCCATCACCTCTGAAGTGCTGACGTAACTGTCGATGGCTTCCGCAACGAAACCCCGGTAGAAGGCATCGCGCGCCGCCTCGATCTGGTTTTCGCGGCCAGAACGCGCTTCAGCTTCAGTGATGATCCGCTGATAGGTCGCCGCCAGAACAGGATTACGAAAATTGGCGTGGGGCTCCGGTGCGGCCCCGCCCGGCAGCCATGTTTCGTAGGAAGTCGGCCATTCCTTTTCGAAGAAATCGGCTAGCCCCTTGATGGTGGCAGAGACACGCGGCAGCGTCGGATGCCCTTGTTCGGCATAATAGATGGCCGGTTCCAGCACCTCACGAACGGTCATCGTGCCATAGTCGCGCAGCATCAGCATCCAGCCATCGAAGGCGCCGGGAATGACGGTGGCGAGCAGCCCGTCGCCCGGGATGAGTTTCAGACCTTCCGAAGTATAATGTTCAATCGTCGCACCGCTCGGAGCCGGGCCCTGGGCGCAGATGACCTCCACCTTGTCCTTCTGCTTCGAATAAAACACGGCGGGCATATCACCGCCCGGACCGCACAGATGCGGCTCGACGATCTGCAGCACGAAGCCGGTGGCGACGGCGGCGTCGAAGGCATTGCCGCCCTTCTCGAGGATTGCCATGCCAACCGCCGAGGCGATCCAGTGGGTTGAGGTGACGACGCCGAAGGTGCCAAGGATTTCAGGGCGTGTGGTGAAATCAGTCATTCCGATATTCCTTGTAAAAAATCATGCTTCGCGCGGATCGAGCGCATCGCGCAGGCCATCGCCCAGAAGATTGAAACCGATGACGACGAGGAAGATGGCAATGCCGGGCCACATCGTCATCCATGGCGCCTGGCTCAAGAAGTTCTTGGCGGTGTTCAGCATTGAACCCCAGGAAGGTGCGGGCGCCTGCTGGCCAAGGCCGAGGAAGGAAAGGCTCGCCTCCGCGATGATCGCGGTCGCCACCGTCAGCGTCGCCTGCACGATGATCGGGGCAAAGACATTCGGCAGGATGTAGCGGGTCATGATGTCGATGTGGTTGAGGCCGATAGACCTTGCACCCTCGACATAATCCTCCATCTTGACGGCCAGCACCTGCCCGCGCGTCAGCCGCACGAAGATCGGCATGGCGGAAAGGCCGATGGCGATCATCGCATTGGTAAGGCTCGGGCCGAGGAAGGCGGCAAGCGCAATCGCCATGATCAGGAACGGCATGGCCAGCAGCGCTTCGGTAATGCGGGAGATAACCATATCCACCCAGCCGCCAAAATAACCGGAGATCAATCCGAAGGGGACGCCGATCACCACGGCGATCATGACGGAGACGACGCCGGCCATCAGCGAAGCGCGGGCGCCATAGATCATGCGCGAGAGAATATCGCGGCCGAGATCATCCGTGCCGAGCCAATGGGCCGCCGACGGCGCCTTGCGGATGGCCGACCAGCTGGTCGCGACGGGGTCGGCAATCGGCAGTATCGGCGCGGCAATCGCCAGCACGGCGAAAAACACGACGATGATCAAGCCGGCGAGCGCCGACTTGTTGCGCTTCATCTTTTTCCAGGCGCGGCTTTCCTGCCGTGTCGCCGGTATCGAAAGGTTTTGATCCAGAACGGTCATGATATCAGGGCCTTAGATTGTCGCCCTGAGGCGGGGGTTGAGCAGGACATAGGCAATGTCGGCCAGCAGGTTCATGAGGATGAAACCGACGGCGGTGCAAAGCACGATGCCCTGCACGACGGCATAATCACGGGTGAAGACCGCATCCACGGTCATCTTGCCAAAGCCCGGGATCGTGAAAATTTGCTCCGTCAGAACCGCACCGGCCAGCAGTTCGCCGAAGAGCAGCGCCAAGAGCGTGATAACGGGCAGAAGCGCGTTGCGGAAACTGTGAGACAGGATGATTTCGCGCGGGGAAAGCCCCTTGGCGCGGGCGGTGCGGATGTAATCGGAGCTCAACACCGCCACCATCGCCGAACGTGTATGGCGCATCAGCGTCGCCGCCAGTGCATTGCCCAGCACGAAGGCGGGCATGATCATGGTTTCGATGGAGCGGACAGGGTCTACGAAGATCGATTCGTAACCCGATGCCGGCAGCCAGCCGAGTTTCACCGACACCAGCAGAATGAGCATGATGCCGAGCCAGAAATTCGGGATGGACAGGCCGGAAAGCGCCACGATATTGGCCGTGTAGTCAATCCACGTATTCTTCTTGACGGCGGCCAGAATGCCGATGGGAATGCCGATGATCATCGCAAAGAACATCGCCATGACAGCCAGCTGAATGGTCACCGGCAGCTTCTGGCCAATCAGTTCCAGAACCGGCTGGTTCGTGCGTAGCGAAATGCCGAAATCACCCGTCACCACGCCGCCGAGCCAGTTGAGATATTGCATCGGCACGGGGTCGTTGAGGCGATATTTTTCCCGCAGGAATTCAATCGTGGCGGGGTCGCGCTCTTCGCCAGCCATCGCCAGGATGGGATCGCCCGGCAGGAGTTTCTGCAGGGAAAAAACGAAAATGGAAATGATCAGAAGCGTCGGGATCGCGACCAGCAGTCGCTTGCCGATATAAACAGGCATGGCATTGCCCCCGTTTTGGTCCGGTCTTGGCGGCCGCACGGCAAGCCGTGCGGCCTATGCGAAGGGATCAGTCCTTGGAAACGCCGAGAAGACGGATCATGCCGTCAGGCGAAGGCGCCCAGCCCTTGACCTTTTTGGAGATGGCATAGGCATAAGGCTGGTGGCCGAGATAGATGATCGGCATGTCATCGTTGAGGATGACGCTTGCGGCGTCGTATTTTTCCTTGCGGACTGCGTCGTCGGTCGAAGCGCGGGCCTCGTTCAGCAGCTTGTCCACTTCAGCATTGCAATATTTCACATCGTTAATGCCGCCCTTGCAGGTGACGAACTGGTGCAGGTTGCCATCGGGATCGATACGTCCCGACCAGTCGGAGCGGCTGAGCTGATAATTGCCGGCAGTCTGTTCGGAAAGAAGCGTGGCAAATTCCGTGGCCTTCAGAGTGACGTTGAAGCCGGCCTCCGCCACCATGGACTGGATGACCTGCATCATCTGCGTCTGCGTGGTGTTGTTGGCATGCTGAAGCTCAACATCCAGGGTCTCGTAACCCGCCTCCTTCATCAACTGCTTGGCCTTGTCGATATCACGCGGCGGAACCGGCAGGTTCTGGTTGAACCAGGGGCTTGTGGGCGGATATGCCTGATTGCCGGCCTTGGAGGTGCCTTCAAAAACAATCTGGCCGATCGCTTCGCGATCGATCGCGTAGGAAAAGGCCTGACGCAGACGCTTGTCCTTGCCGAGCGGATTGTCAGCGCGTGCCCCATTGTTGATGTTGACATACATGGCCATGTAGCCCGGTCCGATGACATCGGCATAGTTCAATTTGGGATCATTCTTGACGGATTCCGCATCGGAAGCCGAAATGCGCTCGGCGATATCGAGATCGCCGGCACGAAGGTTCGCAAGCTTCACGGTCGTATCGGGGATCGGCAGATACACGACCTTGTCGACGAGGATTTTGTCCTTGTCCCAATAGTCAGCAAATTTTTCGAGTACGATGCGATCCTGCTGGATGCGCTCGACAAATTTGAACGGTCCGGCGCAGACTGGCTTGGAACCGAAATTAGCGCCCAATTCCTTCGCCGCTTTCGGTGCGACGATCATGCCGGCGCGGTCGGAAAGCTGTGCCAGCAGGGTAACGTCGGGCGTCTTCAGGGTGAATTTGACTTCCAGCGGCCCGGTCGCCTCGACTTTCTCGACAGACGACAACTCGCTCTTGCGGCGAGATTCCGGCAGCGTCATGTTGCGCTCGATGGTGGCGACAACCGCCGCCGCATCAAGTGTTTCGCCATCGTGGAACTTGACGCCATCGCGGATTTTCATGGTCAGAACCTTGCCGCCTTCGGACCAGGCCCATTCGGTGGCAAGCTGCGGCACGATCTTCATGTCCTGCGAGATATCAACCAGCTTGTCGCACATGGCGGTGTAAACGATGCGGCCGACAAAGGTGCGCGATTGCGCGGGGTCGAGCACATCGGCATCGTCATTGAGGCCGATGCGCAATTCGGACGATAGCGCCGGCGAGGCCAGAAATACGCTTGCCAACAGCGCCACAGTCAATGTCTGGATTTTCTTCATGTTCGTTCCTCTGGTCAGGTTATTTTGACTTTTTGTCATTGGCCGCCCGTAAGGGACGACAGTTTTCATCCGTGGCCTCAAGAGGCCTCAGTCATAGAACTAACAGCTTCGGCCGCATTGCCCTTCCCGACGCCTTCCTCCAGGAAGCCGAGAGACGTGGCGCGGATCAGCCTTTCCTGATGCATGAGAAGATGCTGACGCATGGCTTCACCGGCTCTGGCGGGATCACGGTCGGCGATGGCGTCGACAATGGCCATATGCTGTTCGAAAGACGCCCTGCCGTTTGCGCCGCTGCGCCGGGCAAGCTCCCGTATCGACTGCCAGGCATCATCCTGACGTACGCGGTTGATGACATCGAAGATGGACAGGAAAAGCTTGTTGCCAGCGCTCTGGGCAATCTGGCGATGGAGCGAGCCATCCCATAATTCCTTGGCATCGGCATCCGTGCTCTGGCCGGTTTTTTCGACAAGGGCGCGCATGCGCTCCACCTCGTCCGGCTTGGCGCGCATGGCCGCGAGCTGCGCCAGCTGCGGCTCGATGCGCAGGCGCACTTCCATGATTTCCATGAAATCCGTCCCGGCGACCAGTTCCGTGACCTGGGCGGACCAATCATCCGGTTTTTCACCCACAAAGGTTCCGGCCCCCTGCCGCCGCCATATGAGGCCTTCGGCTTCCAGAACCTCAAGGGCGCGACGAACCGCACGACGGCCGACATTGAAGGTTTCCGCGAAGGCCCGCTCCGTGGGCAGGCGACGGTCTTTCGCAAGATCCTGCGTCTGAACGTACTCCCGCAACTTCGCAAGCGCGTAGTTGGAGTTGTCGTTGGGGTTCACCGTCACGTCGCACCATTTACCGAACCAATCTTACATTGGTTCATTTGGTGAGAAATTTTCGCCGTCGTCAAGCTTATTTTTAAGCGGCAATAACTGACGCTCAAAATATGGGCATGTGGCGTTTTTGAAGGTGAACGGCGGGCGCTGGGCGATTGGGCGCTATAGACGCACCCGCCCCTCCTGAAGATCGATGGAGAGCCTGATGCGCCCCGACAGGCGCTCGCCGGGGCCGACGGTCATCAGACCCTGCCCTTCCCGCTGCGCCTGAGGCAGGCCAAGCGCTCCGGCGGCCATGGAAACGGGCTCAAGACAGAGATAACGTTCCATGCGGTGTACGGCGAGATGGCCGAAAACCGCATCGGCTTCGAGCCGTAGTGAAAACCTGTCGAAGTCGACCTGTGCGCTTGACCAATCGGTGAAATGCAATGTGTATCCCGCTGCGGCGGGAATGGCGGGTTTCGGGCGAGGTGCCGGCGGCTGGCCGGTTGGCACGTTCTGCGCGTCCAGCGGATATTGCAGTTTGGCGTCCGTCCGCGCATCGCAACCGAGCCCGGCCGCCAGATAGGGATGCCAGCCCAGCGACACCGGCGCAGGCACATTAGCGCGATTTGTTATCGACAATTCCACGGTCATGCTGTCGTCTTCCAGCAGGAAAGACTGCTCGGCGCGGAAGGAAAACGGCCACTCTCCGTCAGCCTCGTAGTCCAGTGCCAATGCGACCCGATCCGACGACAGGTCCGAAATCTCCCACGGCCGGCGGTGAGCCGGGCCATGCATGGCGTCAGGCGCAAGCGCCGGATGCGGCAGCAGGTCATGGCGGATACCCGTATGGACGAAGGACCCGCGATAGAGCCGGTTGTGATAGGGAAACAGCGGGTATGCGCCGGCCCTCGGCCAGTTGAACGGCTCGAAATCCTGCTCCGTTGTCGGCACCAGAATATCACCGTAGTCCGCGTGCCACAGATGGGTCATCCTACCACCCCAAGCAGGGCGCAGGCGGGCATAGAGCCGCCCGCAGGCAACCGTAACCATTTCAGGCGAAGGCATAGGAGCCGTCAGGCCGTTTCGGCACCCGTCTTTGCCAATGAACATAGCCATCTTCCTGCATGGCTTTTTCATCCATCTCGACACCCCAGCCCGGGCGGTCGGGCCTCAGCTCCAGATATCCGTCCTTCGGCAGATAGGGGTCGACGACATAGCGGGTTTCGTCCTCGCGTTTTTCGAGATCGGTGCCGCCATAGACGTAGCATTGCCCTTTCGGCAGCCGGTATTCGAGAATCCGGAAATTCTGCTGGGCAGCGGAAAAATGCACGTTGACGGCGGTGGCGAGCGGTCCCATCGGGTTATGCGGCGCGATGCTGACGAAGTGGGCTTCCGCGAGCGTGGCGATGCGGCGCATCTCCGAAATGCCGCCGACGACGCAGATATCGGGCTGGATGATATCCGCACCCTTTACCTGAAGAAGACGCAGGAACTCATTGCGATTATAAAGGCTTTCACCGGTTGCCAGCGTGCAGTTCAGCCCCTGTTTCAGGTCTCCCCACATCTCGATGTTTTCCGGGCGCAAAGGCTCTTCGAAGAAAAGCGGATCGTAAGGGGCAAGCGCATTGCCAAGCTGGCGGGCGGCCGCTGGCTCGAAAATCTTGGCATGGGCGTCAAAGGCGATGTCGTAGTCCGGCCGCACCGTTTCGCGAAGCGAACGGAAATACTCGGCGGAACTGCGCACCACCTCGCCCCAGCGATGGGCGTGGATATCGAGGCGCCACGGGCTGAGCTTGAAGGCCGTGAAGCCCCAATCCTCGTTGAGACGGTCGAATTCCTCCTTTGCCGCCGGCGCATCCGGAGCGGTGTAGACACCGGCATAGACCTTGATACGGTCGCGCACTTCGCCGCCCAGCAGCTTGTAGACCGGCACGCCCGCCGCCTTGGCCGCTAGGTCCCAGAGGCAATGATCGAGCGCCGAGATCGCCGACAGACCGAGCGCTCCAGGCGGAAAGCGGTTCTGCTGGAGCAGGAGATTATAGAGATACTCCACCCTTGTCGGATCCTGACCGGCGAGGAATCCGTAGAGGTAATCCAGCACCGGCGGCAGGGCGAGATCGGGGCCGTGATTGTAACATTCACCCCAGCCGGTCAAACCGTCATCGGTATCGAGAGCGACGATGACACGGGGGCGGTCCTTGTCGCGGGTGACGAATACCCGCATGCGATCGATTTTCATGCTTCAGTCTTCCTCATGAATTGCAGCGTGCGAGGCCCGGCATCATCGCGCGACGGCCCCGTTCTTGACTTCGGATGGTTCGACGTAGCGGAATCTGCGGGTACGGTCCCGGTCGCGTGGGTCCGGGCGCGGAATGGCGGAAAGAAGCGCCTGCGTATAGGGATGATCCGGCGCGTTGCAGACCTTTTCGGCGTCTCCCACTTCCACCAGCTTGCCGCGATACATCACACCTACGCGGTCACACATATAGCGGATGACGCCGATATCATGACTGATGAAGATATAGGCGAGCCCCAGCTCGTCCTGCAGCCGCATCAAAAGATCCAGCACCTGGAACCGCACCGAAACATCGAGCGCCGAAGTCGCCTCATCCGCCACAATGATACGCGGCTTCAGGGTTATGGCGCGGGCGATGCCGATGCGCTGGCGCTGGCCACCGGAAAAAGCGTGCGGGTAACGCTCACGTCCGGCCGGATCGAGACCCACCTGCTCCATCAGCGCGCAGACACGCTCATCCAACTCCCTGCCCCTGGCAATGCCGTTGACCAGCAACGGCTCGCCGATGACCTGTGCCACGGTCATGCGCGGATTGAGCGAGCCGAACGGGTCCTGGAAAACCATGCGCAGCTCACGCCGTGCGGCTTTCAGCTCGGCGCCTTCTATCCTGGCCAGATCGACCACGCTGCCATCTGCCCGGCGATAGAGCATCGCGCCGCCGGTCGGATCGTAAAGGCGCATGATGGAGCGGCCCATGGTGGTCTTGCCGGAGCCGCTTTCGCCGACGATGCCGAGCGTCTCGCCCGGCAATAGTTTGATCGACACGCCATCCAGCGCCTTCATCTCGCCGAAATGCATGGAAAGGTCATTCACTTCGAGCACCGGCGCGGCCTTGAGATCGAGCGGAGGTCGCGCAAGCCGGATTTCAGCCTTCCGCTCCAGCTTCAGCACGGAGCCGATCAACATGCGGGTATAGGGGTCCTGCGGATTGTGGAATATCTCATCCACGGTTCCATATTCCTTGGCGACCCCATGGTGCATGACCAGCACGTCGTCGGCAATCTGCGCCACCACACCCATATCGTGGGTGATGAACAGCACCGCCATGCCATGCGCCTTTTGCAGCCGCGATATTAGGTCGAGGATTTCGGCCTGTGTCGTCACATCGAGCGCCGTCGTCGGTTCGTCGGCGATCAGAAGCTGCGGTTTGCAGGCCAGCGCCATGGCGATCATCGCACGCTGGCGCATGCCTCCCGAATATTGGAAGGCGTAGCGATCCAGCGCCTTTTCGGGGTTGGGGATTTCCACCTGGCGCAACAGTTCGATGGCCTCGGCGCGCGCCTCACCCTTGCTCATCTTGAGATGCAGCCGCAGGACCTCGGTGATCTGGTCACCAACGGTATGCACGGGTGAAAGCGACGACATCGGCTCCTGAAAGATCATCGCGATATCAGCGCCGCGCACCGAGCGGATGGCACGGCTGCGCGGATCGAGCTTTGCCAGATCCAGAGAGGTGCCGTCGGCGCGGTTGAGGATGATCGACCCGGACGCAATGCGACCGGGACTGTCGATGATCTGCAGGATGGAGCGGGCGGTGACGGATTTGCCGGATCCGCTTTCGCCGACGACGCAGAGGGTCTTGCCGGGATCGATTGAGAAAGACAGGTCGTTGACGGCCCGGAAAACGCCGTTTCTGACCGGAAATTCAGTGACCAGATTGCGGACTTCAAGCAGCGGTTTGGCTGGCTTCATGGAAAGAATGTCGCTCATCCGGGGCCTCACTTGTTATAGGGGTCGGCTGCGTCGCGCAGGCCGTCGCCGAGCAGATTGAGAGCCATGACGGCAATAACGACAGCCACACCGGGCAGGAACAGCCAGGGTGCGGTTGCAATCGAGCGGATATTCTGCGCCTCGCGAAGCAAAACGCCCCAGGAAATCGTCGGCGGCTGCAGACCTAGACCGAGGAAGGACAGCGATGTTTCCGCAAGGATCATCGCCGGAACCGCAAGCGTGACCGAAGCGATAATATGGCTCGAAAAGCTCGGCAACATATGGCGGAAGATGATGCGCCCTTCCGGCACGCCATCCAGCCGGGCCGCGGCCACGAACTCTTCGGTCCTGAGCGACAGGAACCGGCCGCGCACGACACGGGCGAGCTGCGCCCACCCGGTCAGGGACAGGATGATGGTAATCATCATATATTGCAGCGTGGCAGGCCAGCCCTGCGGAAGGGCGGCGGCCAGCGCCAGCCAGATGGGAATGGTGGGGAGCGACAGCACGAAGTCGATCACACGCTGCATGACGAAATCGATGCGGCCGCCGTAATAACCGGATATGCCACCGAGAACGACGCCGAGCAGCAGCGAGAAGAACACGCCAACAAGACCGATGGACAGGGAGACCTGCGCGCCCTGCACAACGCGACTGAAGACATCGCGCCCGAGACGATCCGCGCCGAAGAGGAACAACGGCCGCGTTTTGTCGGTGGATGCCAGCAGATGGAGGTCCGTGGTGAACAGGCCGAACACGGAATATTCGTAACCGCGACCGAAAAGCTGAACCGGGATTTTCTTCGCCGTATCCTCGACGAAGACCGCCGCAAGCGTCTCCGGATTGCGGGTCAGCTTCAGCGGATAATAGTGCAGCCCGAGCGAGAAACCCTCGGTCGTATCGATGAAGTGGACGCGCTGCGGCGGATGGAAGGTGGCGCGGGCATTCTGAAGCACCGGATCGTTAATGGCGAAGAAGCCCGGCACCAGCGCGACGATATACATGGCGATGGTGATGAACAGGGCGGCCATGGCCAGCTTGTGGCGTTTGAACGCCCACCAGATGAGCTGCCACTGCGAAGCGACGGCGGCGCGGTCCTGCCGGGCATTGGTGGTCATGGTAATATCGCTCATGGTGCCCTCCTATTCGAGCCGGATGCGCGGATCGACCAGCGCAAGCAGGATGTCGCTGATCAGCGAACCGATCAGCGTCAGCGCGCAGATCAGCAGCACGAAAGCGCCGGCGAGATACATGTCCTGCGCCATCAGCGACTGCAAAAGCAGCGGCGCGGCCGTCGGCAGATTGAGCACGATGGCGACAACCACGGAGCCCGAAATGAGATTGGGCAACAGCCATGCGATGGTAGAGATGAAGGGATTGAGCGCAATTCTGAGCGGATATTTCGTCAGCAGCTTGAACTCGGACAATCCCTTCGCCCGCGCCGTGGTTACATAGGGCTTGGGCAATTCATCCAGCATATTGGCGCGCATGACGCGGATGAGGCTTGCGGTGGAAGACACGGCAAGGATGGCGACCGGCAGCCAGATATGGGCCATCAGGTCCATCATCTTGGCGATGCTCCACGAGGCGGTCTCATATTCCGCGGAAAACAGCCCGCCAACATCGGCCCCGAACTCTACCGCCGCGACATACATCAGCACCAGCGCCAGCAGGAACGAGGGTATGGAAAGGCCGAAAAAAGAAAAGGCAGTGAAGAGATAGTCGCCTATCGAATATTTGCGCACGGCGGAGAAGACGCCAATGGGAAGCGCGATGGCCCAGGTTGCAAGAAGACTTGCGATGGCCAGAACCAGCGTCAGTGCCATGCGCTCCCAGATAAGTCCTGAAACCGGCTGCTGCCACTCGAACGAAATGCCGAAATCGCCGCGGCTGACGATGCCCCATATCCATTTCAGATATTGCACGATCATCGGGTCATCGAGGCCGAAACGTTCGCGCAGCTGCGCCGCCGTATTGTGGTCGATGACCTCGTTGGAGGCGGCCAGTGTGGCGATATAGGTCGTCACATAGTCGCCGGGCGGCAGCTGGATCAGGACAAAAGCAAGGAAACTGACGGCAAACAGGGACGGTATCATCCACAGCAGGCGTTTTACGATGAAAAGCAGCATGTCGTTCTCGCAATCACATTGTGTCGCACGCGCCGCCTTCCACTCAGGAGACGGGCTGTGGGTGGTCGAAACAACCTGAGAGGCGTCGCCGCGTTGCGGCAGCGACGCCCATGTGGCGTTATCAGCTTGTGAAGGTGAACTGTTGCGGCAGCGCCGGGCCGGGATTGGGCCAGGTCCAGCTGTCGGGTTCCGTTTCCGGCACGTTGCGCAGATTGTTGCGGATGATGCCGAAACCGCCCACCGCAAGGCAGAGGCCGATCGTTTCGAACTCTTCCGCCGCAATTTCGAAGATCTGCTTCATCTTCTCGCCGCGCTTGGCAAGGTCGGCCGTGGAGCGCGCCTCATCGAAAAGCTTGAAGCGCTTCTTCTGGCTTTCCGGCGGCTCCTCGCCCTTCTGGCCGTTGGATGTATACCAGAGCGCCCACGGAATGGCGTAACGCGACCCCTGCGGATGGAAGGCGAAGAAATCGCGCGGGTCGAGCATCGGATCGAGACCGCCGGGACCGGGCCAGACGGCGGCATCATGGGCGTTGTCATCGCCGCGTGTATAATAGAGCGCGCGTTCGATGGTATTGACCTTGATGTCGACGCCGATCTGCGCCCATTGCGCCTTCACCAGCTCTAGCGCATCGACCAGATCGGGATAGAGCGTCGGGATAACATCGATGGAGAAGAAGATCGGCTGGCCATCGGGACGAAGCCGCATGCCGTTGCCGTTCTTCTTGTCGTAACCGGCCCTATCGAGAAGGTCGTTCGCCTTGTCGGCGTCATATTCGGTGAATTGCCGTGCCAGCTTTTCATTGTACCAGGGATGTGTCGGGCGTGGCCCGGCCTGGTACCCTTCGCTTTGGCCGAAATAAACGATGTCGATGATTTCCTGCCGGTTGAGCGCAATGGACAATGCCTGACGGAAAGACTTGTCTGCAAACATCTTGCGCATTGCCGGGTCTTTGTGGGTGATGTTCAGGTAAATCTGGCACTGCTGCGCGGCAGACGGCACCAAAGTCAGCAGGCGGTAGTCACCCTTTTTCATGTTCTGCGACAGGGTCGGCTTGTTGGCGAGAACGCTGATATGGCGCTCCTGAATGTCGATCTTGCCGGAAATGACGTTCAGCATCAGCGATTCGACATCCTGCGAAATGCCGAAATTGATTTCGTTGATATAGGGTAACTGGTTACCTTCGGTATCGACCTGCCAGAAGTATGGGTTGCGGGTCATGACCACCCGTGTCGCACCGCCGGAGTAAGGCTCCTTCACCACCCATGGATCAAGCGTCGGCTTGTCGACATTCGACCAGCGGGAGGGAATTTCGATATCCCCGCATTTGGCGCGGAACAGTTCGGTCCAGCTGGAGACGCCCGCCGCCTTCACATCAGCATCAAGCGCCGTGTTGTATTTCGGCAGGAACTTGCTGCAATAGTGTTTGGGAAACAGCGTCGGATGCTGGCCGAGCGGCGTGGCGAGGTTTTCGAGATAAAGCGCATTCGGCGCGGCGAATTTGAGCTTTACCGTGAAATCGTCGACTTTTTCGACATCAACCGCCTTGCCGGCCACGGAAAGCTGCGCCGGCGTGGCACTGTAAAGCTCCTTGTTCTTGATGCAGTCCTCGATGGCGAACACCACGTCATCTGCGGTGAAGGGGTGGCCGTCCGACCATTTTGCGCCCTCCAGCAAATGGAAGGTGAATTGCGAGGCATCGTCGTTGACCTCCCATTTCACCGCAAGGTTCGGCAGAACCTCGGTGAAATCCATGTTCCAGCGAACAAGGCCCTGATTGCCGACCATGCGCAGGATGCCGTTATGGTCCGACGAACCGCGCAGGCCACGGCGCAATGTGCCGCCATAGGTGCCGATTTTCTCGTGCGGCGTCACCACCATCGGATTTTTCGGCAGGCGTTCGGCCAAGGGCGGCAATTTGCCGTCCTTTACCAGCGCCTCCAGTTCCGGCGCCTGCTTGCCGGCAGCAGCCCGCGCCGAGGCTCCCATGACGGAAAGTGCGGCCACGCCGCCAACACCCGCCATAAAGGTTCGGCGCGTTACGCCCAGTGAAAATGCTTCGCCATCGCGCATCGACAATCCTCCCAAAAAATCACCGGCAGCGAGACGGCTTTCACCGAACCGCGACGGCCCTCCCGGCCAGCCAGCAAGCCGATCCTCCATCGGCAGGGGCAGACCATATGGGCGTTTTCAGATGATTACAAGTATTGACAGATTTTTACATCTTTTTTATCTGTAGGCCGGCTTTCAGGATCAGGCTTGAAGAAAAAATCGGCAGGACAGCCCCCTCGCGCACAAAAACTCCGGTATCTCTGTTGCGATTAAAATGCAGGAAACCCATTAACTTCAGCGATTTGCAACGAAAGGGCTGCTGATGGACAATCACACTGCATCTGCCGCCGCTCGAGGCGAAACTCGGCTGAGCGACATCATCTACGAAAAAATCGTCGGCATGATTTCGGACGGGCGGTTTCCTGTGAACGAGCGGCTGCCATCGGAACAGAATCTGGCGTCGCTGTTCGGTGCATCGCGACCGGTTGTGCGGGAAGCGCTGGAGCGGCTTCGGAACGACGAGCTTATCGTTTCGCAAAAGGGATCCGGCTCCTATGTACGTCAGCAGCCGGATTCTTCCGTGTTGCAACAGGTGCCGGTCGGCTCGCTGGCCGACGTGCAGCGTTTTTTTGAGTTCAGGGCCGGATTGGAGGCTTCCGCGGCTGAGCTTGCGGCGCGCAACTGGCAGGCCGCTGACAGGGTGCGGATCGAGCAGGCGATTGCCGCGCTGGAACAATGTCTCGAGCGCAACGATCTCGGTGCTGAGGAAGATTTCGCCCTGCACGAAGCCATCGCGAAGGCGAGCCACAACCAGTTCCACATCACGGTGCGGATCTGGTTCAAGCCGCATTTCGCAATCGGCCAGTCGGTGACACGCAGCCTCAGCCTCAAGCGGACGCCGCAGCATGTGCGCGAAGTCCAGAACGAGCACACGGCAATCGTGGAAGCGATTTTTGCGCGACGGGAGCAGGCTGCGCATGACGCGATGAAAGACCACATATTGAAGGCGCGCGCCCGCATGTTTCAGGGCGTTGGCAGTTAGGCCGCATCCTGCACTGTCGAAAATAGAATCATAAAGGGCGGATGAGGGAGAGGAACCAGTGAGCCAGCCGCATATCATAGAACCGAAGCTCCGTTCCTTGATCGATACCCCGTTGAAGGTCGGCGAATCGCCTGCCTGGGACGAGCGAACCGGCGATCTGTGGTTCGTCGATATTCTCGCGCCCGCCATTTTCCGCCTGCATCCCGGCGGAAAACTCGACAGATACGAGATGCCCGCCCAGGTCGGCTGTCTCGGCCTTTGCGACAATGGCTTGATAGTGGCGGGCCTCAGGACCGGCGTGCATCTTCTCGATCCCGCGAGCGGCAAGCTCGATCTTCTCTGCGATCCGGACGGCGGGCGGCCCGACAGCCGCCTCAACGACGGAAAAGTCGGCCCGGACGGCCATTTCTGGGTGGGGACCCGCGATGAGGCCGCGATACAGACGGGCAATGCACGCCTCTATCGCGTTGCCCCGGATGGTGGCATCGAACGCATCATCGATGGCGACATGTTCACTTCGAACGGACTTGCCTGGAGCCCGGACGGCAGACGCATGTACCATTCCGACAGCAGCGGCCTCATGCTTCAGGCGTTCGATTTCGACGCTGCGACCGGCAGGATCGGCCCGGCCGAACGTCTGCACGATTTCGCGCCGGATGAAGGCAGGCCGGACGGTGCGGCGACCGATTGCGAAGGCTGTTACTGGAGCGCCGGCGTTCAGGCGGGACGTCTCAACCGCTTTTCACCGGACGGCGAATTGTTCGAGGTCTACAGGCTGCCGTTCAAGGGACCGACCATGCCCTGTTTCGGCGGTCCCGATCTCAAGACGATCTACCTTACAAGTCTCGTCACCGAGACGGACGGAATAATCACAGCAGGTACGGTTGTTGCATTCGATGCCCCGGTAGCCGGCACGCCCGTTCACAAATTCTCCATCTGAAGATGACTTTTGATCTTAAGGAACACAGTTGATGACGACATTCGATTTTCGCCAGGCCCTGAAGGGCATCTCCGGCGTTCCGGTAACGGCTTACGATGCAAGCGGCGAAGTGGAGACCGGTGTTACCGCCGAGATTTACGCACGCGTTGCAAAGGCTGGAATCCATAATATCGTCGCGGCAGGCAATACCGGCGAATTCTACGCCTTGACGCCTGCAGAAATTCTGAAGGTCTATGAGGCCGCGATAGAAGGTGTCGGCGGGAAAGCCCCGGTCACGGCGGCTATTGGACGCTCTCAGCGCGAAGCGCTCTCCTTGGCGCGTCAGGCAAAAGAAATGGGCGCATCCGCCGTCATGTCGCATCAGCCAGTCGATCCTTTCGCGGCCCCGCAATCGCAAATCGACTACTTTACCGGCCTCGCTGAAGGCAGCGAACTGCCGCTGGTCGCTTATGTCCGGGCGGACGGCTTTTCGGTCGATGACATGGTACGGCTTGCGAGCCACCCGAATGTCGCCGGCATCAAGTTCGCGACGACCGACATCATGCTTCTGTCGCGCGCGATTGCCGCTTCCGATCCGGACGGCGCTCTATATGTCTGCGGACTGGCTGAAAGCTGGGCGGCTGCCTTCGCGGCGGTTGGTGCGCGCGGCTTCACCTCCGGCCTCGTTAACGTGGCGCCGCAATTTTCGCTGCAGGTTCATGAGGCACTGACCTCAGGCGATTTTACGGCTGCACGGAAGATTGTTCAAAAGATCGAATTGTTCGAGCGGCTGCGCACACGATATCGCAACGGCGCCAATGTGACCGTTGTGAAGGAAGCCATGGACATACTCGGGTTCAAAGTTGGCCCGGTGCGCGCACCGGGACTGGCGCGTCTGGATAAAGAGGACCGTGCGACCCTTGAGGGACTGCTTGCCAGCTGGTCTTGATGGCGCCGAACCGTCCAGCTGCAAATTACGCAAATGACGGGGCGCGGTTCATCTGACGTGATCCGAACCGCGCCGCCTCGCCTTGATCGATCATGTGCCGGCCAAGAGCCGGCACATGAGTTTTTGGCGGAACGCCTAGCCGAATAGCGCCAGACTGCTTTTTACCGTGACCCACACGCCCCAGAGAAGCGGAATACCAACCGCAGCCCAGGCAAGAGCGGCCTTGGCGTCCAGTCCACCGCGACCGATCCCGAAGGAGCCTGTCGGCCCGGCATTCGCGGCCGCGGTCTTCGCCTGAAGCGCCGCCACCTCCGAATCCGACATGAACCACTTGTCCGAGAGCGGCCGCACGAAGGCGTTGGCCACGAGGCCGATCGCCAGCATGCCTGCCAGAATATACATGGTGCTTGTGTAGAGTGCGGGTCCGGGTGCCACGCCCGCCGCGATCTGCGCCTCGCGGATGTAATTGACGACCACGGGACCGGCGATGCCGGCAGTCGCCCATGCCGTCAGGAGACGGCCGTGGATTGCGCCGACGAACTGCGTGCCGAAGATGTCCGCAAGATAGGCCGGGATGGTGGCGAAACCGCCGCCATACATGGACAGGATGATACCGAAGGCGAGAACGAAAAGCGCCTTGTTGCCCATCGTCGCGAGCGTCGGCGCCAGCGCGTAAAGAATGATGCCGAGAATGAAGAAGCAGAAATAAGTGTTCTTGCGGCCGATCTTGTCTGACATGGAGGCCCAGAAAAAGCGGCCGCCAATGTTAAAGAGCGAAAGAAGGCCGGTGAAGCCGGCAGCAATCGCCGCAATCTGCGCCTTCTGGCCGGCATCGAGATCAGCAAAACCGACACCCGGAAGGCCGATCAGAGAACCCGCAAAAATTTCCTGCAGCATTGGAGAGGCCATGCCGATGACACCGATGCCGGCCGAAACATTCAGGCAGAGCACCGCCCAGATCAGCCAGAACTGTTTCGTCTTATGCGCGTCGCGCAGATGGACGTGTCGCGTGGTGATCATCGCGCTTTTGGCCGCCGGTGCCGTCCATCCTTCCGGGCGCCAGCCCGCAGGCGGAATGCGATAACCGAAGGCGCCCGCCATCATGAAGACGAAGTATATCAACGCCATGACGACGAAGGTCTGCCAGACGCCGACAGACGTCTCGGTCTTGAAGCTGTTCATCAGCAGGTTGGCAAGTGGCGCGCCAATCATGGCACCGCCGCCAAACCCCATGATGGCCATGCCCGTGGCCATGCCGCGACGATCGGGGAACCATTTGATCAGGGTGGACACCGGCGAGATGTAGCCGAGGCCAAGCCCGACGCCACCGATGACGCCGGCACCCAGCCACATCAGCCAGAGTTGATGGGTGACGACGCCGGCGGCTGCCACCAGAATGCCGCCGCACCAGCAGCAGGCGGAAACGAAGCCCGCCTTGCGGGGTCCCACCCGTTCCAGCCAGCCGCCCCAGATAGCCGCCGAGCAGCCGAGAAGCACGAAGAAAAGCGTATAGATCCATCCAAGATCAGCCACACGCCAATTGCATTCGGTGGTAAACAGTGCGCCGACCAGCGTGAGCCTGGAGCAGCTCGGATCCGTCGCTGGCAACGCTTTCGACAGCGGCAGCCAAAATACGCTAAAGCCATAGGCCATGCCTATGCACAAATGAATGGCAAGCGCTGCCGGCGGCACCAGCCAGCGATTGAAACCCGGTCTTGCGATTATTCGTTCGCGGTCCAAAAACCCGGCTTGCGCCGCCTCTCCCGCCGTTGCGCCTGCTACTGCCATTGACACTACCTCCCTCGTGAATGTCTGGACATTTTTCATTCGCCCCGCCAGGCGAATAGCGATGCCGCCGAACGTCCTCCCATGCGGCGGCAAGCTTCATTCATCTCCGCACGCGTCAGACGCGCCTTGTTTCGGGCACGCTCGGCTCCGAAAGGGATTCTCCCGCAATCGGTCCCTTGCCGCCCGGTGCGCCCTTCGCGTCTTCGCCGAGCCCGACGGCATCGGCCGCTGGCGCGTCTGGCCTTCTGATCTCTCTGGATGCGGCAATCACGAGTGGCCGAAAATCACCGAGACCGGCGTCCACCATCTCAAAGAAGCGCCGCCGCATGCGCGGTTCCCAGAACTTGTTGATATGGGTGGCAACACCATCGATACGGATATCTTCCGGCTGTGACAGAAAAAACGTCGCAATCTGGTTCGCCATCCTCACCAGCTTTTCGTCCGTGTGATTGAGTAACATGATCTACTCCCCGCGCCAGTTCACGTCCCATGATAAAAAGGCCGGGACAAGCCCGGCCCCCGATTATTCCGCAGCTTCCAGCTTGCCGGCGATGCGGCGGGACTGACGCGAAAGCGCATCATATTCTTCCTGCCATTCCGTCGGCCCGTTGGAGGGAGAGACCTGAACCGCCGTCACCTTGTATTCCGGGCAGTTGGTCGCCCAGTCGGAAAAGTCTGTCGTGATGACGTTCGCCTGCGTGCCGGGATGGTGGAAGGTCGTATAGACCACGCCCGGCGCCACACGATCCGTAATCAGCGCTCGCAGCGTCGTATCGCCGGAGCGGCTCGCAAGCTTGATCCAGTCGCCATCCTTGACGCCGCGCTGTTCGGCGTCATGCGGATGGATTTCCAGACGATCCTCCTCGTGCCAGACGACGTTTTCGGTGCGCCGTGTCTGCGCCCCGACATTGTATTGCGACAGGATGCGGCCGGTGGTGAGCAGCAGCGGGAAACGCGGACCGGTGCGTTCGTCCGTCGCCACGTATTCGGTGCGGATGAACTTGCCCTTGCCGCGCACGAAGCCGTCCACATGCATGATCGGCGAACCCTCTGGGAATTTTTCGTTGCAGGGCCACTGCACCGAGCCCTTCTCTTCGAGGTAAGCATAGGAAACGCTGGCAAAGCTCGGCGTCGTTGCCGCGATTTCGTCCATGATCTCGGAGGGATGGGTGTAGTTCCACGTAAGGCCCATGGCCTGCGCCAGCTTCTGGGTTACTTCCCAGTCGGCATAACCGTTTTTCGGCGACATAACCTTGCGCACGCGGTTGATGCGGCGCTCGGCATTGGTAAAGGTGCCGTCTTTTTCGAGGAAAGTGGAACCCGGCAGGAACACATGCGCATAATTCGCCGTCTCGTTCAGGAAGAGATCGTGCACCACGACACATTCCATGGCGGCAAGGCCGGCGGAAACGTGCTTGGTATCGGGGTCCGACTGGAGAATGTCCTCGCCCTGAATATAGATGCCCTTGAAACTGCCATCGACAGCGGCATCCAGCATGTTGGGGATACGCAGCCCCGGTTCGTTGTTGAGCTTCACGCCCCAGAGTTTCTCGAACACATCGCGTGTCGCATCATCGGAGATATGGCGATAGCCCGGCAGTTCGTGCGGGAAAGACCCCATATCGCAGGAGCCCTGCACATTGTTCTGACCGCGCAGCGGATTGACGCCCACCCCGGGACGGCCGATGTTGCCGGTCGCCATGGCAAGATTGGCAATCGCCATGACGGTCGTTGAACCCTGGCTGTGTTCTGTGACACCCAGACCATAATAGATCGCGCCATTGCCGCCCTTGGCATAAAGCCGGGCCGCGCCGCGCAGATCTTCAGCCGGTACGCCCGTGAAACGTTCCGTCTCTTCCGGACTATGCTGCGGCTCGGCAACGAAGGCAGCCCAATCCTCGAACTCCGACCAGTCGCAGCGCTCGCGAATGAATGCCTCATTGAACAAACCTTCCGTGACGATCACATGGGCAAGCGCCGTCAGCACCGCAACGTTGGTTCCCGGCAGCAGCGGCAGGTGGAAAGCCGCCTCCACATGTGGCGTGCGGACAAGATCGATACGGCGGGGATCGATGACGATCAGCTTTGCGCCCTGACGTAGCCGTTTCTTCAGCCGTGAACCGAAAACAGGATGGCCGTCGGTCGGATTGGCGCCGATGACAAGCACGACATCGGAATGCTCCACGCTGTCGAAATTCTGCGTGCCGGCAGATGTGCCGAAGGCCTGGCCAAGACCATAACCCGTGGGCGAATGGCAGACGCGGGCGCAGGTATCAACGTTATTGTTGCCGAAACCGGCGCGAATGAGTTTCTGGACGAGGAATGTTTCCTCATTCGTACAGCGGGACGAGGTGATGCCGCCAATGGACTCTTTCCCATAGGTGCCCTGGATGCGCCGGAACTCGGACGCAACGTGGGAGAAGGCTTCCTCCCAGGTGACTTCCCGCCACGGATCGCTGATCTTTTCGCGAATCATCGGGTTGAGGATACGATCTCTGTGGGTCGCATATCCGTAAGCGAAGCGGCCCTTGACGCAGGAATGGCCACGGTTTGCCTGTCCATCCTTCCACGGCACCATGCGCACCAGCTCTTCACCACGCATTTCCGCCTTGAAGGAGCAACCGACGCCGCAATAGGCGCAGGTGGTGACCATCGAATGTTCCGGCTGGCCAATCTCGATCACCGATTTTTCGGTGAGCGTCGCGGTCGGACAGGCCTGCACGCAGGCACCGCAGGACACGCAGTCGGAATCGAGGAATGCCTCGTGCGCGCCGGGCGATACCCTGCTTTCAAAACCGCGGCCTTCGATCGTGAGCGCGAAGGTGCCCTGCACTTCCTCGCAGGCGCGCACGCAACGGGAACAGACGATGCATTTGGAAGGATCATAGGTGAAATAGGGATTGCTTTCGTCCTTCGGCATAAAGCGGGCATTAAGATCGCCCTCCCCGGTGCGGGCCTTGACGTGATTGTCGCCGTCGTAACCATAACGCACATCGCGAAGGCCCACCGCGCCCGCCATATCCTGCAACTCGCAATCGCCATTGGCGGCGCAGGTCAGGCAGTCGAGCGGGTGATCGGAGATGTAAAGCTCCATCACGCCCTTGCGGATCTGCTTCAGCCGCTCCGTCTGCGTATGCACGACGAGACCGGCGGCAACAGGCGTGGTGCAGGAGGCAGGAGTGCCATTGCGGCCCTCCACCTCAATCAGACAGAGCCGACAGGAGCCAAAGGCATCCACCATGTCGGTGGCACAGAGTTTCGGCACATCGATGCCCGCTTCACGCGAGGCGCGCATGATCGAGGTTCCAGCGGGAACAGTCACCTGGCGACCGTCGATTGTGAGCGTTACCATGTCCGTAGCGTTGGACTTGGGGGTGCCGTAGTCGAATTCAGTTACAAGGGCCATGGTCTTACTCCGCCGCTTCAACACGTGGGATGGGGGCAAAATCAGCAGGGAAATGCCGGAGCGCGCTCATGACGGGATAGGGCGTGAAACCGCCGAGCGCACAGAGCGAACCGAATTTCATGGTTTCGCAGAGGTCTTCCAGCAACGCCGTGTTTTTCTCCCGCTCGATTCCGAGCGCGATCTTGTCAACCGTCTCGACACCACGCGTGGAGCCGATGCGACAGGGTGTGCACTTGCCGCAACTTTCGACGGCGCAGAACTCCAGCGCAAACCGGGCCTGATGCAGCATGTCTGCCGTATCATCGAACACCACGATGCCCGCATGGCCTATCAGGCCACCAGCCGCCGTAAACGCTTCGTAGTCAAAGACCGTGTCGAACAGCGACACCGGGAAATAAGCGCCGAGCGGACCTCCCACCTGCACCGCCTTGACAGGCCGGCCGCTGATCGTGCCGCCGCCGATATCGTTCACAAGCTGCCCGAGCGTCAGACCGAAGGCGGTTTCGTAAAGCCCACCATGCTTGAGGTTGCCAGCAAGCTGGATCGGGATGGTGCCGTGCGAGCGGCCGACGCCGAAATCGCGATAAAAAGCTGCGCCACGATCCATGATGACCGGAATGGAAGCGAGCGAAATCACGTTGTTCACGACGGTCGGCTTGCCGAACAGGCCCTGCAGGGCTGGTAACGGCGGCTTGGCGCGCACCGTTCCGCGTTTGCCTTCGAGGCTATTGAGAAGCGAGGTCTCCTCGCCACAGACATAGGCGCCGGCGCCCATGCGCACTTCCATGTCGAAAGCGCGGCCTGACCCGAGGACGGAGGACCCAAGAATACCCGCACGCCTTGCGATTTCGATCGCCTTTTCCATGACCCTGATGGCGTAGGGATATTCCGAGCGGGTATAGATGAAGCCCTTGGTCGCGCCGACGGCGAGGCCGGCAATCGCCATGCCTTCGATCAGCACGAAGGGGTCGCCTTCCATGATCATCCGGTCGGCGAAAGTGCCGCTGTCGCCCTCATCCGCATTGCAGACAATGTATTTCTGGTCCGCCACCGCATCGGCAACGGTCTTCCATTTGATGCCGGTGGGGAAACCAGCGCCGCCGCGTCCGCGCAGGCCGCTCTGGGTCACCTCCGCGACGATATCCAACGGGGTCATCGCAACAGCTTTTTCAAGACCCTTCATTCCCTGATAGGTGCGGTAATCCTCTAGCGACAATGGATCGGTGACGCCACATCGGGCAAATGTCAGACGCGTCTGGCTCTTCAGGAACGGAATGTCCTTTGTCAGCCCGAGACAGAGGCGATGGGTCCTACCTTTCAGAAAATCTGCGTCAAAAAGCGAGGCGACGTCGCTTGCCTTAACGGGGCCGTAGGCGATACGGCCATGCTCGGTGCGCACTTCGACCAGCACTTCCAGCCAGAGCATGCCACGCGAGCCGTTGCGGACAATCTCGACCTCAAGGTTACGGCCAGCGGCCTCGCGGGCGATGGCATCGGCAACACGGTTTGCGCCAACGGCAAGAGCGGCGGAATCGGCGGGAACAAAAACGGTGACACTCATCGGCGTGCCTCCGCCAGAATCTCGACAAGACAGTCCTCATCAAGACGGGCATGGACTTCGCCATCCAGCATCAGGGCCGGTGCCTGAGCGCAGAGCCCGAGACAGAAGACCGGCTCAAGCGTGACGGAACCGTCAGGCGCGGTTTCGTGCCAGTCGAGGCCGAGGCGGGACTTGATGGTTTCCGCAAGAGACTCGCCACCCATCGACTGGCAAGCCTCGGCGCGACAGAGCTTTAAGACATGGCGACCATGCGGATGATCACGGAAATCGGGGTAGAAGGTGACGACGCCATGAACCTCGGCGCGCGATATGTTCAGCGCGGATGCGATGATCTGCTTGGCGCTTTCCGGGATATAGCCGAATTCTTCCTGCATTGCGTGCAGGATGGGTAGCAAAGGCCCCTCCAGATGGAGAAATTCATCAATGATGGCGGAAACACGCGCCGCCTCATCTACGGCAACCGCTCGAATATTCATAAGCCAGTCCTCCCAAACCGACAGGGGCAGGGATGACGAGCGGGATATAGTCAATCCTTTCGCAGCCCTGCGGTGCTTGCAAGATGTCGAGATCGGCGGGATCAGGTCAATAATCAGTTTCCGTCATTTGATAGGAAATTCCTATCAAATGCCTTCTCGGCGGCCCTTTGGCGAGCCTCGTGAAGCAGCGCGGAGACAAGCGGAGTGTGTGGTTCCCGGTGCGTGGCAATCAGGCCCACGAGGTGTTCGGGGTCCGGATCAGTAATCGGGATTATCCTGATCTGCTTAGGAAAACCAAACGATTCCGCGAGGTTACGCGGCATTATTGAAGCCCATTGTCCGGTGCGGATATGAGAAAAAAGCACAATCATCGAGTTGGATTCGAGAGTCGGCTTGGCTTCCACGCCAGCCTCGGCCATGTGCCGGTTGATGATGCGCCTGTTCTGCATGTCCGGAGTTAATAGACAAAGCCTAAGACTGGAAACCTGTTGCCAGGTAACGCTTTCCTGATCAGCAAGTGGCGTTCCGGCAGCCGCGATGAGGTGATAACGCTCGGAATAGAGCGGCACGGTGGTCACGCGTCCGAGCGGCTCATTGTCGAGGTAACTGATTCCCGCGTCGATCTCGAGGTTTTCAATCTGGCTCAAAACCTGCAGCGAGGTGCGGGACGTGACGGAAAAAGTCACATCGGGATGGCGCGCCTGGAAGGATTCGGTCAATCGCGGCACCATTGCAAGCGCGGTCGGAATGACGGCCAGACGTATATGTCCGGCCAGGCCCCTACGGGCGGCGCGCATTTCCTCACGCATGGTGCGTGTATCGCCAACGATACGACGCGCCCATTCCAGCACACGCTGGCCTTCCGGCGTCAGCCCCTGATACCGCGCTGAACGCACCACGAGAACGACGCCCAACTGATCCTCCAACTGCCGGATTGCCGCCGACAGGCTGGGCTGGGAGACACCACATTCCTCCGCCGCCCGGCCGAAATGTTCAGCCCGCGCCAATGCAATGAAAAATTCCAGCTTGTCGATCATACGCTCTCCCCCGCGGCGCGCCCGGTTGACCGGTGTGCGCGGGAGAACACTAGAACGTGGCGCGAGCGCCCGCAAATGGCCGCGGGCATTTTCCTGCAAGCTAGGCGCAGGCGACGAGGGCCGGCCCCTTCACCCGCGGATAGTCGTAAGCATTGACCTTCGAGGTATTGTAACCGGCGCCAACAAGAGCTTCGGCAAGCTTGATCGCTGCCGTCACACCATCGATGACCGGAACACCTGTGGCGTCGCGCAGCCGGTCGCAGAGCGAGGACATGCCCGCGCAGCCGAGAATGATCGCTTCTGCCGCATCCTCCCGCTTGGCGACCTCGATTTCGCGCCGAAGCAGCGCTTCCGCAACCTCTGGATCCTCCTCAAGACCAAGAACCGGCAGGTTGATTGCCCGGACCTTCCGGCAATGCCGTTGCGCGCCGTAATCCTCCACCAGATCTTCGATGATCGCGATGGAACGCGGCAGCGTCGTGATGATCGAGAAGCGGCGGCTGATCGTCATCGCCACCTGCACGGCGGCCTGGCAGATGCCGATGACGGGTCCTCGCGCCACTTCGCGTGCGGCGTGAAGGCCCGGATCGTCGAAACAGGCGATCACATAGGCATCCACGCCCTGCGCCTCACCCTTGCGGATTTCCGCGAGCAGCCCGGGAAGGGCCATGGCCTCATCCGCCTGCCCTTCGATGCTGACGGGGGTATCGTCAGGATTTGCCGCGGAGACGTGGGTCTCCTTCTGCTTGACCCTTAGCGCGCTATCGAGAGCCTGCGCGGTCATGGAGGCGGTGGAATTGGGGTTTATCAAACGAATATGCATCGCACGCATCCTGATGAGCTGTCACTTGCCGTCAGGCGCGGTGAAATCGGTGATTGGTGGCGCCTTCAAAACAAACTGGCGGTCCGAGGTAATGTAGTTGTCGGCGTGAAGCCGGGCGATCGGCTGGTAGCGATCGGCATCGACATAACGTCCCTCCTCATCGAGGCATTCGTTATGGACATGCATATGAACCACTTCGCCCAGCACCAGCGTGCGGCGGGGGTAATCGATCAGTCGCTCCACCCGGCACTCGAAGGCGCAGGGCGATTGCGCGGCATAACTCGCATCGATCTTGCTGCAGGGCATGGCCGTAAGCTTGGCCATCGACATCTCGTCAACTTCATTGTCGAAGCCGAGACCGCAGATCAGCATCTGCTCCGAAAGCGACATATCGACCATATTGACGACGAACTCGCCAGTGCGGCGGATATTCACCATCGTATCCTTTTCCTCGCCGCTCACCTTCGGCTGAATGCCGAGGACCACGATGGGCGGATCATGCGAAAAGACGTTGAAGAAGCTCATCGGCGCTGCATTGTTATGGCCCGCTTCCGAGCGGGTCGTCACGAGTGCGATCGGCCGCGGACCGATAAAATTCGTCAGAAGGCGGTAGCGGCTCTGGGGCTCAAGCGCGCTGAAATCGAATTCCATGATCGGCATCCTAATTTAGTCTACAATTATCTCTCATATTGTTGACAATGTTGCAACCAAAATCCCGTTGATACGGTTGACTTTTTCATTCACATCACGCTTCTCTAGGGCGATTGGGGAGTATGTCGAATGAGCGAGCAGGCCGGCCCGTCCACGCAGCAGATTGTCGAGAAAGTATGGCTTTCGATCGCCGAACGCCGGCTGCGTCCGGGTGTGCAGCTGAAAGAAGAGCAACTGGCGACAATCTTTGGCGTCAGCCGTGCCAGAATCCGCCAGGCCTTGTCCGTTCTCGAACGTGACGGACTGGTGACCATCGTTCCCAATCGCGGTGCTTTCGTCTCCAAACCGTCGGTCGAGGAAGCCCGCGACGTCTTCTTCGTGCGCCGTACCGTCGAGCAATGCGTTGTCGAAAGACTTTGCAAATCCGCCACCAAGACCGATCTCAAAAAGCTACGCGACCACGTGGCCAAAGAGCGCGTGGCCAATGCCAAAAACGTCACGACCGACATCATCAAGCTTTCCGGCGGGTTCCACCTTCTGCTTGCGGAAACGCTCGGTTCCGACTTTCTCTTTACCACCATGCGCGACCTCATTTCCCGCTCGTCGCTGATAACAGCCGTTTACCGTAACACGGATCGCTTCAACTGCGGCCCGGACGAACATGCGGAAATCGTCGATGCGATCGCCAACAATGATCCGTCGCGGGCCATCCACCTGATGACCCACCACCTCGAGCATGTGGAAGCGGAGCTCGATCTCAGCGAAATCCGCGACCTTTCCCACGACCTGCGCGCCGCGCTCGGCTGATTTTTCCGCTCAGGCGCGATGTCGCTCGCCCGCCCATTGCCTGTCATCTTCGACCAGATGACAGGCGACCCGCGTGCCGTTGGCAAGGCTCTTCACCTTAGGCACTTCTGCCGAACATTGCGCCGTTGCGAGCGGACAACGCGGGTGAAACGCGCAACCCGAAGGCGGCTTCAGAGGGCTTGGCACTTCACCGGCAACAATCTCCCGGTCCCGCTGCGGCGCCTTGATATTAGGGATCGTCTGGAGAAGCAGCCGGGTATAGGGATGGCGCGGATTGGCGAAAAGCTCTTCCGTATCCCCCTCCTCCACAATCCGCCCGAGATACATCACCGCAATGCGGTCCGACATGTGACGAACAACGCTCATGTCGTGGCTGATGAAGAGATAGGTGAGGCCGAGTTCATCCTGCAGGCGGCGCATGAGGTTCAGCACCTGCGCCTGCACCGAAACGTCGAGCGCCGATGTCGGCTCATCGCAGACGAGGAATTCCGGTTCGCTTGCCAATGCACGGGCAATGGAGATGCGCTGGCGTTGGCCGCCGGAAAATTCATGCGGAAACTTTTCGCCGTCAGAGGCTGAAAGGCCCACGGTTTTGAGAAGCTCCTCCACCCTATCCATCGTCTCAGCCTTGGTCGCGCGCAGCTTCAATTCGCGGATCGGTTCGGCGATGATGTTCTTCACCCGCCAGCGCGGATTGAGCGAGGCATAGGGATCCTGAAAGATCATCTGTGCCGACAGCGGTTTACCCTTGCCGCCTGCCGCGAAACGAAACTCGCCGGCACTTGGCCGAAAAAGTCCCGTTACCAGGCGGGCGACAGTCGATTTGCCACAACCGCTTTCACCGACGATACTGAGACAGCCGCCGGCCGGAACGGAAAAATCGATATCGTTGACGGCCTGCACGAACTGCCGTGGTTTGCGCTCGATGATGCGATTGAGCAGCGGGGCCGAAACGTCGAAGGTTTTCGTCAGGCCCTTCACCGTCAAGGCCGGCTTGCTCAATGCTGCCTTTTGAGATGCGGATTGTGTCATGCTGTGCCTCCTGCATTCAGCCAGCACGCACTGGCGCCGTTGCCGACGGTTTCGAGTTCAGGCCTTTCCCGCCGACAGCGTGGCCCGGCGAGTCCACAGCGTGGATTAAACGCGCATCCGGGCGGGATCGCGTCGAGACGCGGCATTGCGCCGTCGATCTGGTTCAGCCGCTCCACCCGTGCGCCAAGTGACGGGATGGAGGCCATCAAGCCCTGCGTATAGGGGTGGCGCGGTTCGTGCAGCACCTGCTCGACCGGGCCCACCTCGATCAGCCGGCCGGCATAAAGCACCGCCACACGGTCGGCAGCCTCGGCAATGACGCCCATGTCGTGGGTGACGAGCATGACCGCCGTCTGCTTTTCCTTGCACAGCCGCCGCAGCAGGGAAATGATCTGCGCCTGGATCGAGACATCGAGCGCCGTCGTCGGCTCATCGGCAATGATGAGTTTCGGAGAGGCGGCGAGCGCCAGCGCAATGACGACACGCTGGCGCATGCCGCCAGAAAACTGGTGCGGATAATGATCGACACGATCCGCAGGTGATGGAATGCCGACATCCTTCAACAGTTGAACGGCCCGTGCGCGTGCATCCGCTTTCGACAGCGGCAGGTGCTGGCGGATCGTCTCGACAAGCTGCGCACCGACCGTAAAGAGTGGATTGAGCGAGGTGAGCGGGTCCTGAAAGATCGCACCGATCTCACGACCGCGAATGCTTTCCATCGCCCGGTCATCCAGTTGATCGATACGGCGCGACCCGAGCCATATTTCGCCATCGGCAATGTGGCCGGGCTTCTCGAGCAGGCCCTGTATGGCAAGGCCCGTCATGGATTTTCCAGCACCGGATTCACCGACAACACCCAGAATTTCACCGGGCCGGATCGAAAGGCTGATATCGGAAAGCGCAGTAACGGTGCCTCGACGGCCGGGAAACTCGACCTTGAGATTGCGGACATCGATAACCGATTGGTTCATGTCAACCATGCTGGGCGACCTCCACCGGATAGCTCGGAGGGAAGATTTCGGAGACGGGCGGATTTGCCCAGCTCCGTTCGGGATATTTTGCAATCAGGCGATCGAACTGCGCCTGCGCCTGTTCACGGGCACGCCGCATGTCGATACGGGCGACCTGCCTTTCACGCATGGAAAGACGGCCGTCGACAAAAACGGCCCGCGTGACCTTGCCCGAACCACCGGTCACCAGCGTGGTGATCGGATCGATGCTCGGCGCCATGACGGTATCGTCGAGGTCAAAGACAGCAATGTCTGCCCTTGCGCCCGGGGAAAGATGGCCAAGGTCAGACCGGCCAAGCGCGCGCGCGCCGCCAAGTGTGGCCGCATCGAAGAGATCGGCACAGCGGATCTGGTCCGGAGCACCGTCATTGATGCGGCAGGTGATCAGCCCTACGAGCAAATTCATCAGCATGTCCGCCGGGGCCGTATCCGTTCCCATCGCGATATTGATGCCGCGTTTGCGGCAGGAGGAGAAGGATGAGAGCGTGCTGCCACCACGGCTCGAAACCAGCGGACAGTGGACGATGGAGACGCCGTTTTCCGCATAGAGCGCCAGATCTTCTTCCGTCGCATTGGTGGCGTGCGGCGCAATTAGCCTTTCGCTGAGCAGCCCGGCCTTGGCGAGCCAGACTGGCGCGGTCGAACCGTGGAGCTTGCGAACCGTATCGACCTCCATGACGCCCTGCGCCATATGGAGACGGAACTTGCAGCCGAGTTCGCGGGCCGCTGCGTCGGTGCGCTCTATGAGCGCCAGGGTGGAGGTTTCCACGCGGTCCGGCGCGAGCATGCCGCGCACCAGATCGCCGTGCCTTCCACTCTGCTTTTCGATGAAGGCGATTGCGTCGGCGAGGCCCTGAAAACCGCGCTCCTCATCAAAAACAGGCACCATGCGGCCCGGTTCTTCCAGCACCATGCCGCCTGAACGGAAGGCGGGGCTGAGATAAACGCGCAAACCAAGTTCCCCGGCGGCATCGGCGGCCGCCTCGAATTCCGCCACGGTCTCCCCCCATTCGCGATAAAACAGCGATGCGATGGGGGCTGCCGTGGTGATGCCATTGAGGAGCAACTGCCCGAAGGCGAAACGCTTCTGGAAGGCAAGCTCTTCCGGGGAATACATTTCGTAGGGACCAGCCTCGACATAGGAGCGCGGCCAGACACGACCCTTCGCCCAGCCCGGATGATGATCAATGCCGAGGATCGTCGTATCGAGATCGGAAAGCGCATCGAGATCGATCAGGCCGGGGCTGACGAGCGCATTGCCAAAATCGATACGCCGGGCGATCTCGCCGGGAAATTCATGCCCGACAAAGATGATTTCGCCGTTTTCAAAGACAACGTCACCGTTTTTGAGGAGCCGGTGCGATCCGTCTCTGTGCCCGACAACCCAGCTGGCTGTGAGCAACGTCCGCCCTTGCGGCCTTTCGCCAAGTTGCAACGTATTGAGAACGTCGCTCATCACGGCGCCTCCACGATGGCTTTGCCATCTCTCGCGGTAACCCGGCCGCCTTTGACGACTAGCGGCCGCGGCGCGATATCGACAACAGCATGCGCCAGCGTTTCACCGGTCAGCAGCGTGAAGTCGGCAGCACAGCCGATCTCCACGCCGTAATCCTCAAGACCCATGACATCGGCGCCACCCTTGGAAACGACATGCAGCACATGCGCAAGTTCGATATCCGAACGCAGACCGTTTTTCATGCCGATGATCTTGGCGCGATCCAGCATGTCCGGCTGTCCCCACGGACCCCATGTGTCGCGGATGCCATCACAGCCGCCGCCAACGCGCACACCCGCCTCCTTGAGGCGCATGATCGACGGCACGCTTGCCGATGGCGCACCCGTGGTCAAGATGGCGACATCAAGCCGCGCAATCTCGTCGATCAGCCTACCGACACGCAGATAGTCGTTCATGCCAAGGGCAAAGGCGTGGCTGATGGCAACGTTGCCCTGCATGCCGTTCGCCCGGATGCGCTCGAAGATGAGCTCCATCGTGAAGGCGCCGAGGTCGGCGGCTTCGTGCAGATGGATATCGATCGGCACGCCGTGTTTCGTCGCCAGTTGAAAAAGAATGTCCAGCTGGCCCTTTGGATCGCGGTCAATTCCGCATGGATCGATGCCGCCAAGCACCTCGCAGCCTTGCTTCAACGCCTCATCGAGAAGCTCCACCGTGCCGGGCATGACCATGACGCCGGATTGCGGGAAGGCGACGACCTCGATGTCGATGATGCCAGCAAGCTTTTCCCGTGTTTCCCAGATGCCCTCGACCAGCGTCAGCCCGTGGGTCGGGTCGATATCGACATGGCTGCGAATATGGGTGCCGCCATTGGCCACAAGCCCGATGGCATGGCGCATGGACTGGCGATGCGGATCGATGCCGATCTGAACGCGGTTTTCCCGCTCGAAATCGATCCGTTCGCGCAGGATGGCAGCACGATTGTTGACATGCCAGGGCATGCCCCACGTCGTCTTGTCCAGATGCGTATGGGCATCGATAAGACCGGGAACGGCAATTGCTCCCTTGCCATCCTCAACCGGCATGCCGGGTTCGACGTCAAATGTTCCGAAACCTGAAATCTTGCCGTTCCTGATCAAAATATCGCAGGCCTCGCCCGCCATGGGCCGTACGTTGCGCAGAAGAAGATCGTGCATGGAGTTCACCTCAGTTTCGGGTTGAGCGCATCGCGCAGCCAGTCACCCAGAAGGTTGACGGTGACGACGAGCAGGCAGAGTTGGAAGACAGGGAACAGCACGATCCACCAGGAGCCGGAAAACAGGAACTGGTTGCCGATACGGATCAGCGTGCCGAGCGACGGCTGGCTAGGCGGCATGCCAATGCCAAGGAAGGACAGCGTCGCTTCCGTCAGGATCGCCATGCCGAAATTCAGCGTCGCGGCAACCATGATCGGCGTTAACGTATTGGGCAGGATATGCGCCGCCATGATGCGGCGGGCGGGCACGCCGATCAGCTTTGCGGCCTGAACATAGTCCTTGCCGGTTTCAACGATGGCCTGGGCGCGCACCGTGCGGGCATATTGCACCCAGGCGGAAAGGGCGATGGCGAGAATAAGCACGGCGGAAGCACCGACCTCACGCAGATTGTCAGGTAGCATCTGGCGGACGACCGTCGATACGAGGATGGCAACCAGAATGGTCGGGATCGAGAGCGTGATGTCACCGATGCGCATCAGGAGGCCATCGGCAAAACCGCCGAAGTACCCCGCCACCAGACCTGCCGTCATACCGATGACGAGCGAAAGCAGCACGGAGGCAACACCGATGACGATGGAGATGCGTGTGCCGTAGAGAATGGCCGAGAGCATGTCGCGTCCCTGCGTATCTGTTCCAAGCAGAAACGGCCATTCGCCGCCCTCCTGCCAGATCGGCGGAAGCTCGGCCTTCCACATGTCCAGCGATGCACCGTCATAGGGATTCTGGGGCGCAATCCACGGCGCGAAGACAGCTGCGAGGATCAGGATTGCGAGAATGAGCGCGCTGATCTTGGCCGATTTACTGCGGCTGAACGACCAGTAGAGGTCGCTATCGCGCATGCGGCTGAAAAGTGACCGACGGGCGGTTTTTTCCGTTTGCGAAAGGTCTGTCATGAAACTGGCTCCCTTCGGTCAGCGCGCGGTGCGCAGACGCGGATCGATGACGGCATAGGCGATATCGACGAACGTGTTGAGGACAACGAAGATGAAGGAGATGATGCAGAGATAGGCCGCCATGACGGGGATATCGAGGAAGGTAACCGCCTGAATGAACAGCATGCCCATGCCCGGCCACTGAAACACCGTTTCCGTGATGAGCGCGAAGGCGATGAGCGAACCCACATTCATCGTCGTCAGTGTCACCACCGGCATCAGACAGTTGCGCAGCGCATGACGGAAGTAGATCCGCCAGCGCGGAATGCCGCGGGCCCGTGCGAACTTCACGAAATCGGACCGCAGAACTTCAAGCATTTCAGCCCGCACCAGACGCATGACGAGGGTGATCTGATAAAGCGAAAGCGCGATAGCCGGGAGAATGAGCGCAGCACGCCCGGACGAGGTCAAAAGCCCGGTTGACCACCAGCCGAGCTGAACGACATCGCCACGGCCAAATGCCGGTGCCCAGCCGAGGGAAACGGAAAAGACAAGAATGAGAAGAATGCCGACAACGAAGCTTGGCAGGGACACCCCGACGATCGACAGGAACTGCAGACCTTCCGTGTACCACTTCCCGCGCCGGATCGCCGTCAGAACACCCAGAGGCAGGCCGACGACCAGAGAGATCACGGTGGCAACCAGCACCAGCTCAAGGGTCGCGGGGAACCTTTCCGCGATCAGCGGCAGCACCTGCTGGCCGTTGCGGTAGGAAACGCCGAAATTGCCCTCCGCCGCGTCTTTGACGAACCGCAGATATTGGGTCGGCAGGCTGTCATTGAGGCCGAGCCTCTCACGCAGGGCTGCACGATCCTCCTGCGAGGTCTGTTCGCCGACCATCAGCTCGACGGGATCACCCGCCAGCCGAAAGATGAGAAAGGCGATAAGCGCAACGGAAAGCATGACCAGCACGGCATTTCCCAAACGCTTGATGATGAATACCAGCATTGTTACCTCTCGGACGCGAGCCTGAGCCGCGCAGGCTTTCAGGTTCGATCATTCTCTTCCAGAGATGGGCAAAGGTTACGCGGCGTGTAGGAACCACGAACACAGTGCAACTTTGTCGACAATTTTTGACACGGTTTCGTCGGCTTCACATCCAGTCAAATGAACTGGTGCGTGCTCGAATGTCCGCTGAAACAGGTGAGGCGCTCGGTCCAGTGACCGGCGCCTCGCTTGCTGTCCGTCTTATTTGTCGAGCTGGGTCAGCCAATGGCGTGGCTTGTTGTCGGCGCGGAAGTCGACGCTTTTGACCTTGGCCAGCATAGCCCACGCAATCGGCTGCTGATGCAGCGGAACGAGCATGGTCTCGTCCTTGGCGATTTTCAGCGCAGCTTCTTCGAGCGCCAGGCGTTTCGTATTGTCCTGCTCCTGCGCCGCCTGCGCAACAAGCTTGTCGATCTCGGGATTGGACCAGCCGCCATAGTTGGAGACGCCCATCGCGCCCTTGCGGGTCGAGAGGATCTGCGACAGCATCGAGAAGGCGTCAAGAGTCGGCTCGTTTGCCCAGCTGAGGTTGAAGACGTCAGCCTTGCCGCCATTGCGCTTAGGTGACTGCACGGAACGTGGCGCAATATCGATGGTCGGCTGGAAACCGCCACGCTTCAACATGTTGGCAACGCCCGAGCAGATATCCTCTTCGTTGACGCTCTCGTCATTCATGCAGGTATAGGTGAAGGCAAGGTTCTTCATGCCCGCATCGGCAAGCAGCTTCTGCGCCTTGGCCGGATCGGCCGGCTCGAACGTGTCCAGCGATTTGGCATAACCAGCGATCTCAGGTGCGATCAGCGAGCCGGATGGTCTTGCAAGACCACGCATGACTTTTTTGTTGATCAGGTCACGATCGATGGAGGCTTCGAAGGCCTGACGAACGCGCAGATCATTAAAGGGGTTCGGCTGACCGTTTTCCAGTTTTTCGCGGCGGTTGAAGCCAATGAAAAGCGTGCGGAGCTCGGTGCGCTTCTTGACCGTGATATTGGGCGAGGATTCCAGACGCGGCAAATCCTGGATCGGGGCGGAGTCGATCAGGTCGATTTCACCTGACAGCAGTGCCGCGACGCGTGTTGCCGCAGATGCGATCGGCACGAATTCGATGCGGTCGAGATTGTGCTTCTTCTGGTCCCACCAGCCTTCATTGGCAACGAGAACAGTCTTGCTGTCGGGAACGCGGCTTTCGAGCTTGAACGGGCCTGTGCCATTGGTGTGCATGGTGGTGTAGCCATCGACCTTCGAGGCGAAGTCGGTAGGCTTCTCGCTATTGTTATCTTTCAACCACTTGGCGTTGAAAATGAAGATATTGGTTATGTCGTTCAGAAAGAGAGAAGTCGGTGCGTTGACATCGAGGTCCACCGTGTAGGCGTCAACTTTTTTGACGCCAGCGTAAATCGGGATATTGCCCCGCAGCGGCGACGTCGCGTCCGAAGCGCGCGTGAAGGATGCGACGACATCATCGGCGGTGAAGTCTGCACCATCATGAAATTTCACGCCCTTGCGAAGGTTAAAGCGCCAGGTCTTTCCATCAATCAGCTTCCACTCGGTGGCGAGTGCCGGCTCGATCTGGAAGTCCGGTCCGTAGCGGACGAGACCTTCGTAGATATGATTGAGAAAAGCGAGGTTGGATGTGGACGGGACCGAATAGGGATCGAGCGAATAGAGATCGGCGCGACCGCCCCAGCGAAGGGTCTCCGCGCTGGCGGGAACGGCAATGGCGGCAGCAGCCATGGCCGCCAGGACAAAACTTCTGATACGGGACATTTGATCCCCCCTTTTTATTGATCGTTGGAAACCGGCACGGGTCCGGTCAGGCAGAAGGAGTATTGTTTCGCTGAGGCTTATTGTCAATAATATTGTTGACAATTATCGTACTCAAAATCGCAAGTTTTTGAATACGAGTTTAAGCGAGGAGGAGAGAATATGACAGGCTTTCTGCTGCGGCACGGAACGATCGTTACGGTCGACAAGGAGCGGCGCATTATTGAGAGCGGGGCACTGGCGATAGAAGGCGACAGAATTGTCGACATCGGCACTGTGGATGAACTTGACCCCCGCCACAGTGATAAGGCGGTTATCGACTGCAGGGGAAAGCTTCTCATTCCTGGCCTGATCGATGCCCATGGCCACGCGGGCCACGCCCTTCTTCGCAGCATCGCAGCGGACACCAATGCGATGTGGATGAAAATCATCACCCCGACCTATTACCACTACGTCACCCGCGACTACTGGTATGCCGACGGGCTGATTTCCGGCATTGAACGGCTGCGCGCCGGGGTGACGACCGGGGCCAGCATCATCACTTCGATGCCACGCGCGGATGACCCCGTCTTCGCCATCAACCACGCCCGCGCCTATAGCGAACTCGGCCTTCGCGAAATCATCTGCGTCGGGCCGTCAGGCCTCCCATGGCCTCATCCGGTCACACGGTGGGAGAGCGGTCTACCGGAACGTCGCGACGTTAGCTTCGACGAGATGATGGATGGCAGCGAAGCGGTGATCGAAGCATTGCACGGCAGCGCCGATGGCCGCATCAGCGTTTTCCTGACGCCTTTCACCATCGCACCGTCGGTCGAACCCTCCAATGCATCTACGCCGGACCAGGCGGTGAAACTGACAGAGGGTGACAGAATGCAGGCCCGCCGGATACGCGAGATGGCGCGCAAGACCGGTGTCAGGCTTCATTCCGACGCTTTTGCCGGGCAAATCCGCATGGCGTTTCAGGACAAGGAAAATGCCCTGCTTGGCCCTGACATTCACCTTCAGCATTGCTGGGGTATCTCCCACGACGAAATAGACATACTGGCCGAGACAGGCACACGCGTGACCCATGCGCCGCCGGGCCGCGCAACTCCCATCATGGAAATGATGTCAAAAGGGATTCGTGTCGCCATCACCACCGATGGCGCAGCTCCAAGCCGCCATTTCGACATGTTGCAGACGGCTCGCCTCGCGCAATTTACGCAACATCTCCTGCACAATCACGACCGCTACCTGCTTCCGCCGGGCAAGATCTTAGAGATGATCACGATCGATGCCGCCCACGCTATCGGCATGGAGGACGAGATCGGTTCGCTCGAGATCCGCAAGAAGGCTGACGTCGTCATCATCGACATGCGGAAGCCGCATCTCATGCCCATGTGGATGCCGGTCCACCGTCTGGTACATCAGGTTCTTGGCAGCGATGTAGATACCGTCTTCGTGGACGGTAGATTGCTGATGGAAAATGGCCGGGTACTGACATCAGATGTAGACGCCGCCATTTCCTTCGGTCAACAGGAAGCCATGGCACTGGCAGAACGGGCGGGTCTGAAAGCACACATGCACGATCCGGGCTGGGGCTGCCTGCTGCGCACGTTCGACGAACCCGTGCTCCCTCCCCGTCCGCCGGCGGATGCGAGATTCCGCGCCGCTGACCAAGGGCCTGTTCAGGATCACAAATCGACGCGGGATCACTAATCGACTGGGGTCGGCAAGGTCCCCTGGCACTTCTTGCCAAGATCACGACAAAGACTCCCCGGCCAGGAGAGGACCGGGGAGCAAACCTGACATCATGTCAGGAACTTTGACTGGAGCTAGCACTCACCCGTTCAAGAAACGGGGTGGATCTGAGTTGTCTAACCCGGTTATGCTTTTTGTCAGGCTCTGTTAGAACGAACGCTCAAGACGAACGAAACCGGTCCAGCTGTCGCCACCACCGTTTACGCCCTTCTTGCCATCGACGTCCTGATAGGTAACCGCAACCTTGGTGGAGAGACCAGAGGTGATCTTGTAACCAGCAGCGACGCCAGCGCGCCATGCATCGCGGCTGCCAACGAAGTCGTTGTTAGCGCCGATGTCGATCGTGCCGAAATACTGGAAGCCGGGGGTGATGGTCAGCTTGTCAGTTGCCTTGATGGCGTATTCAGCAGCAACAGTCCACTCGGACTCTTCGTAGTAGTAGTTGGCGCCGGAAGCCCAAGCACCGGAGATGCCGAGCGTGCCGGGACCGATGTCAGCAGTGATGATTGCACGGATTGCACCGTTTTCCTGGTTCGTGTCGTAACCGCCAAGCAGGTTGGCCTTAACGCCGCCGATCTTTGCGCCGATGATGGCGCTGATGCCAACATCGTTCGTGTTGGTCTGGAACTTGCCGCCCTTCGTAACGCCGAGTTCGGAAGTGCCCTTACGCGAACCTTCGAGCTCTTCAACAGCGGCACCGACGTAGAATGAGCCGGCGTCGTAGGTGTAACGGATAGCGTTCAGACGGGTGCGGTTGGAGCTGAGCTGGTCATACTCACCGGAGAGACCGTCGTCCCACCAGTTGTAGTAGAAACCGACTTTCAGGCCGCTGAGTTCGATGAAAGCCTGATCAAGAACGAAGTTGCGGTCAGTATCGTTGTCGGCCTGACCGCGCAGACCGATGTAGCCACGCAGGGCGCCGAGTTCTGTGTCGGTGCGGGTGTCAATGTTGAACTGGGCGCGGGTGAAAGAGTCCCAGTCAGATGTACCGGACTGGTTGCGACCGAAGTCGGTCTGGAAACGAACGTAACCGTCGAACTTCAGGCAGGTTTCGGTGCCGGGGATGTAAAAGAAGCCGGTGCCGAAAGCATCGCAGACGCGAACATATTCCATGGGCTCGGGCTCAGCGGCGACGATGGCGTCAGCGGCCTGTGCGCCGGATACTGCTGCGAGAGCCGCAGCGGAGCCGATCAAAAGGCTCTTGATGTTCATTTGTAATCTCCAGTCAAAAATTTTTCAACGAATGCGCAAATTTGTGGGCTGGTCTTTTCCCTGCCGCCCGCTTCCCTGCGCTGATCAGCAAATGACAGAAATCGCGGGGGAGTCGCAATTCAAATCTCCAGATTTAAAATACAACACGATGACGCAATCATACTAAGTAGTAAAATTACAACAATTATAAAGTTTAAAATATAAAAATACACTTATATACACTTACAAAATAAGCTTTATTGTATATTTAATTTCCCATAATATTCTAATATGACGAAATTAGTAACAATATTGCTGCGGCATGAGCCCAACAGCTCACCTTGAATAACAACGGTGATGTGACAATGGCCGAGGCTGGTGCAGTGAGTGCGCGAGGCGGCGATACCCGACCCGAACTCGCGCGTGGTGCTGCAATTCCGTTCGGATAACGCAGCGGGCGGTGGATCGGCGCTTACAGCGGTTGGCTGGAAGAACCGGTTGCAAACGTGGACATCGCCTTCAGCATGCCCTCGATCTCGCCAGCCGCCACGGGGCGGCCAAAATAATAACCTTGCCCGTAGGGACAACCGGCAGCCCGCAAAAAATCAGCCTGCTCGGCCGTTTCCACGCCTTCGGCAATGACATCGATGCCCAGTGAACCGGCAAGCTGGATCATGATCGAAACAATGGCGCTGTCTTTGGTTTTTGCCGGCAGATGCGTGAGGAACGACCGGTCGATCTTCATGCACGAGAGAGGGAATGTCTTGAGCATGCCAAGACAGGAATAGCCGATGCCGAAGTCATCCAGTGCCAGGCTGACGCCCATCTGCTTGATGGCGCGCATGATGCGCACTGACGTGTCGACATCCTGAATGATGAGCGTCTCGGTAATCTCGATTTCCAGCAGCGAAGGTGCAAGGCCGGTTTCCTTCAGCACCGAACTGATCTGGTCCGCCAAGCCGGCCTGGAACTGCCGGGGGGAGATATTGACTGCCATTTTGACAGGCGACAATCCAGCAGCCATCCAGTCTCGCGCCTGACGGCACGCTTTTTTCAGAATGCTCTCCCCAAGCTCCACGATGAGGCCGGTTTCTTCCGCAAGGCCGATGAATTCCGCAGGCCCAAGCAGTCCCTCCGCCGGGTGCTGCCAGCGCACCAGCGCCTCCACCCCACTGATTCCGCCGGTAAGTAGATCGACCTGCGGCTGGAAATGCAGGATGAATTCATCCCGTTCCACGGCCCTGCGCAATTCCTCGATACGCGTGACCTTCTTTCTCAAATCGTCTGCCATGCGCGGCGAGAATGTGGCGATACCGTCCCGACCATTATGTTTCGCTTGATACATGGCAAGATCGGCAGCGGCGACGATCTCCGCCGTGGTTTCCCCATGTTCCGGAAAAAACGCCACGCCGATGCTGGAAGTCGCCTTGATATCATAATTGCCGATGCGCAGCGGCTGTGAGACCGCAGCCTGGATGCCCCGAAGCCGGGATTCAAAACCGTCACGCTGCTTCTGCAGAATGACGACGAACTCATCCCCACCCACCCGCAACACGAGATCGTTTCGACCCAGGGTCCCTGCGATGCGCGCCGCCGTCTTCGAAAGCAGCGCATCGCCGACGCTGTGGCCCAGCGTGTCGTTGATCTGCTTGAAATTGTCGAGGTCGAGAAAGCAGACGGCGATCGTCCGCCTGGCTTTTGCCGCGGCCGCAAGAACTTCCGGCAGTCGTGTATCGAGAAAACGGCGATTGGGGAGCCGGGTCAGCATGTCGTGATCAGCCAGAAAGGCGATATGTTCGGCCGCACGTTTGCGGTCGATCGCGAGCCCCGCCATGCGTGCAGCCGCACCGATAAATTCCACCAGTGCCGGATCTGGCTGGCGGGCCGCGAGCATGCACCAGACAAAACCGTGCGCCTTGCCGTCGCTGGCGGGAATATCGAAGCTGAAGGCCGTGTTATCGGCAGGGGAAGTGATGATGTCAGGATCGCTGACCGAGGAAATCAGCGCCGTCAGCCCCGCATGCGGAGCGAGTGCCGGCGATGCATAAACCGAAGGTTCACCCGTAGCGGCGTCGAACACCCGTACGGCACAGGCAAGCCCCGTGGCGAGATTTTCAATCGCCTTGACGAATTCCTCGAGGAAATCCTCGATACGCGCCGCCGCGACAATCATTTCGAGAATGCGCGCCTGCGTCTGCAGCAGTCTTTCGGAAGCCTTTTTCTGGGTTATGTCCCTAGAAGCGCCGACCACCCCGATGATGTTGCCGGACTTGTCCCGCAGCGGCACGCGCGACATCATCAGCCAGCGGTCGATATCGCCACGCATGGCCCGCTCTTCGTAACCGAGATCCGGTTCTCCCGTGCGCATCACCCGTGCCTCGGTGTCGGGAATGCCCGCCCGCCGTGCTGCTTCGCCGTGAATATCGTAATCGGTGAGGCCAATCAGCTCCTCCACCGTGTCAAAACCATTTTCCTTGACGATTGCGCGGTTCGCAAACAGGAACCGACCTTCCAGATCCTTGGCATAGATAAAATCCGGCACGTGGTCGATCATCGCTTCCAACAACACATGCCGGTCGGATGGATTACTATTTTCATCTGTTGGGGTAGAGGCAGATGGCCCTGTTTCGCGCTTTTTCCGCGATATCCGGTTCTGCACGGGTGTCTTCGGGCCCTTGGAACGCACCTATCCGCCTCATCACTTTATAAGAGAGCAGAATAGTAGGATTATACATATTATATAAATATGAACGAGGGGCGGAGATAGGGTGGCCGGTGGCCGTCTGTACGCTTGCGGCGATGAAATAGCGCCTGTCTCAGGGAAAACGGCGCGGATAGAAGCCGCGCCGCCAGAATTCCGGCATCCAGCAAGGCCCCCTCACGCCACCGGCGTCGGCAGCTCCCTGCCGGCAAAATGCGCGTCGAGATTGGCAAGAACGAGGTCTGCCATGGCCCGTCGCGTCTGATGCGTGCCGCTGCCGATATGTGGGGCGAGCGTGACGGTTTCGAAAGCAAACAGCGCTTCCGGCACACGCGGTTCATCCTCGAAGACATCAAGCGCAGCACCTGCGATCACGCCATTCGAAAGTGCCTCAATGAGCGCCTTCTCATCCACCAACGAGCCGCGAGCCACGTTGACAAGCACACCCTGCGGGCCAAGCGCGTTCAGAACCTCGGCACTGACGATATGACGCGTTTCGGCGGTGGCCGCTGCGGCGATGATCAACACGTCACAATTAGCGGCCAGAGCTTCGATGCTGTCATAATAATCATAGGCGACATCGCGACGATTTCTCGTGGTGTAGGAGATATGCGCATCGAAACCTTCGAGCCTCCTGGCAATCGCCTGACCGATGCGGCCGAAACCGAATATGCCATAGCGACGACCGGCCACGCGGGTGGAAAGGCCCATGTCGCCCTTCAGCCATTGCCCGGTGCGGACATATTGGTCTGCCTGCGGCAGCCTGCGTGCCTGCGCCAGAATAAGGCCCAGAGCAAGATCCGCGACATCGGCCGTCAACACGTCAGGCGTATTGGAAACACGAAAGCCGCGCCGCTTCGCTTCAGCCAGATCAACCTTGTCGAAGCCGACGCCGTTGATGGCAACGATTTCAAGCTTTGGTAACGCTGCACCAATATCCGCCGGCAGGCCGATATGACCGCCGGTGACGACGCCGCGGATCGCGCCGCCTTTTTCAGCAAGGAAGGCGGCCCTGTCTGACACTTCGAACAGGCGATGCACGGTGAAGCGCTGCGCAAGTTCTTCCTCCAGTGCCGGAATGAGCGGGCACAGTTGCACGATTTCAGTGGTCATGGATTTTCCTTTGTGCCGGTGAACTACTTTACATCGGCCTTGACGAATTGCCGGAGTTCCGGCGTTTGCGGATTGGCGAAGAGTTCGGACGAGCGGCCCTGCTCCCAGATCTTGCCCTTGTGCATGAAGATCGTTTCGGTCGCCACGCGCCGCGCAAAAGCCATCTCATGCGTCACGAGGATCATGGTCATGCCGTCTCTGGCGAGGTTTTCCATGACAGTCAGCACTTCCTCGGTGAGTTCCGGATCGAGCGCAGACGTCACCTCGTCGAACAGCATTACCTTCGGCCGCATGGCAAGCGAGCGCGCAATCGCCACACGCTGCTGCTGGCCGCCGGACAGCTGGTCCGGATAGGAATCGAATTTCTCCGAAAGACCGACGAGCTGCAGAACCTCACGGGCGATATCCTTGGTTTCCGATTTTGCCACGTCCTTGACGATGCGCGGCGCAAGCATGATGTTTTCGCCGACCGTCAGATGCGGGAACAGATTATAGCTCTGAAACACGATGCCGACATCGGTGCGCAGCTTCCGCAGGGCCTTGGCGTCTTCACCAATCGCATGACCGGCAATTTCGATGCGCCCGGAATTGATCTTTTCCAGCCCGTTCATGCAACGCAAAAGCGTGCTCTTGCCCGAGCCCGAGCGGCCGATGAGGGCGAAGACTTCACCACGGCCGACCGTCAGCGACACGCCTTTGAGGACTTCCAGAGCGCCAAAGCTCTTGTGAACGTTTTCAACGATTACTTCCGGCATGAAGCCTCCTTTCCAGCCAACGCGACAGCTGGGATAACGGGTAGCAGACGATGAAATAAAGTACGGCCACCGCCACGAAGACGCGGAACGGCTGGAACGTGGCATTGTTGATGAGCTGCCCCGCTCTCGCAAGTTCGACGAAACCGATGATCGATGCGATGGACGTGTTCTTGACTACCTGGACGGCAAAACCGACGGTCGGCGGTAGCGAAATTCGGATCGCCTGCGGCAGGATGACGTAGCGATATTGCTGGGCGCGGGTGAGAGCGAGCGATTCCGACGCTTCCCATTGCTGCTTCGGCACCGCCTGGATGCAACCGCGCCAGATTTCCGCAAGATAACCCGATGTATAGATGGTCATCGAGGCACCGGCGGCAAAAAGTGGCGGCAGTTCCAGCCCGGCAAGGCTGAGACCGTAATAGGACAGGAACAGGATCATCAGCACCGGAATGCCCTGGATCACCTGAATATAGGTGCCGGCGGCAATGCGCAGCGCCTTGAAATTCGAGGTGCGGGCGAGCGCCACGAAGAAGCCGACGATGCCGCCGCCGATTAGTGCAATGATCGTCAGAAGCACGGTCCATTGCAGGGCGGTCAGAAGGAAGCCGAATTCGTTCCAGCCGAAAGTTCTAAGGGTCATGACTGCACCTCCGGCAAAGCGGTCATCGTCTTGCGGGCTACGCGGCGACCGAACAGCCACATGCCCACAAGGGCAAGGATGAGCCGCAGGCTGAGCGCCAGCGCCAGATAGATGAGCGTGACGACGATGTAGACCTCGAAGGAGCGATAGGTCTGCGATTCCACGAAGGCTGCGGCCGCCGCAAGCTCATGGGTGGAGATGGCCGAGCATATGCTCGATGCGAGCATCATCAGCACGAACTGGCTGCAGAGCGATGGATAGACCTTGGCGATGGCGGGCACGATAATGACGTGACGATAAATCTGGTACTTGGTGAAGCCCAGAGCCTCACCCGCCTCGATCTGCGACTTGTGCACCGCCCCGATGCCGGCGCGGATGATCTCCGTCGAATAGGCGGCAAGATTGATCGTCATGCCGATCAGCGCCGCCGTATCCGCCCCGACGCGAAAGCCGAGACCCGGCAGGCCGAAATAGACGATGAACAGCTGCACGAGGAACGGCGTGTTGCGGATGACTTCGACATAAGCATCCACGATGATGCGGACGATGCCACCATTGATGGAGCGCAATGAAGCGAGAAGAATGCCGAAAGCGCAGCCGAGCACGATGGAGAGGACCGACAGCTTGATGGTCAGCCATATGCCGTTCAGAATTTCATTCTGATATTGGGCGAGCGCGCCGAATTGGAAGGTATAGGACATGCGTCACTCCGTTGACATTTCCCGGCCCGCCGAACGTATTCCCGGCGGGCGCGTTGAAAGGCTCAATCAGAAGCTTGGCAATTGCGGCAGCGGGCGACCGGTCCACTTGACCGAGATGCGGTCGAGATCGCCGGACATCTTCATCAGGTAAATGGAGGTGTTCAGCCACTGGCGCAGCTCGAAATCCTCAAGCTTGGTCGCCATGGAATTGCCCTGCTGGAAGAAGGTGAATCCGACCTGGAGACCGGCTTCCGGGCGCTGCTTGATGATTGCTTCACCAACCGTGGACGGCAGGGCGACGGCATCCACCTGACCCGCAAGCAAAGCTTGGGCGCTGGTGGAATCGTCTTCGTAAACGACGATTTCGAGACCTTCGACGTTAGCCTTGCGCAGCGCGGTTTCCTGTGAGGAACCGCGGTTGACCGACACGCGCTTGCCCTTGAGGCTGTCGAGATTTTCGAATTTCTGGTCCTTGCCGGAGATGATATCCATGTTGAAGGCGCTGTATGGCTGCGTGAACATCACAGTCTTGGCGCGTTCGCCGGTCGGCGCGAGCGTCGCAACGAGGAAATCGACCTTGCCGGTCTGAAGGGCCGGAATACGCGCTGGAGGCGTCAGCGGCACCAGTTCCACCGGCAGCGACAGGTAGGAACCGATGAGATTGGCAACATCGACGTCATAACCGGAAGGGTTGCCCTTTTCATCCACCATGCCCATCGGCGGCGCGCCCGTGAGGACACCGATCTTGACCTTGCCGCGCGCCGTGATCTCGCTGAGCGAGACGGCATGGGCGGACGTTGTAGCCGCAAGCGAAGCTGCGGCAACGCCAACAGCAACGGTCATGTTTTTCAGAAATCTGGATATGCTCATGGTTTCTCCTCCAACCCAAATAGTAGCTGCCCAATGCAGAACAGCGGCCTTCGCAAACCGAAAAATGTTCTCGATAACATTTCTAGGCGCTTGACTGAAAACTCCTCTCAAGAAACTGTGAAAACACAGAACCAGATGAATTTCTTATGAAACTCAATCAGTTAGGATGATTATCGATTTTCCTCTCTTCGACATCGCTTCACGTTCTTGGCAGGATCAATAATGCATGTTATCGGTATCATTGCAAGTCCGATCTACAGAACTGTTTCGGTCGGCATTCATTTCGGGAGGAAACATGTACACACGCTCGGCAATTTTCGAAGGCAGGATTCACGCAGGCCGGGAGGAGGAGTTTTTTCGCATCGTCGAGGAAAAATTACTGCCTGTCTGGAAGCGCATGCCGAATGCGCAGGCGGTGCGAGTGATGCGTACGGAGCGCACGGACCCGGACGCGGCCCAGATCATCATGGTGCAGGAAATCGACTATCCGTCGATGGAGGCCGTGGAGGAAGCGCTGGTGTCTCCGGTCCGGCTGGAAGGCCGGGTACTGACGGATGAGATGATGAGCATGTGTGACGGGCGTTTCTACCATCTGGTCTATAGCCGCGTCGCGTAAATCCGGTGCACGTCGCATTGATCTGCAATCATACGGCGTGTTTTCCCTTGGTATCTTCGTGTATGTCTTGTCGTGAACCGGTCTTCATTCAGCCGGATTGTAACTGGGGAGACATGCTTTGGTGGAGCGCACGCCTTTGGCCGCAGCGTTAGTCACGTCAAAAAAAGCAACCATGAGCGACGTTTCAAAACTTGCGGGCGTCTCCAAGATGACCGTCTCGCGGGTGCTGGCCGATCCCGCTCTGGTGTCCGAGGAGACGCGCCAGAGGGTGATGAAGGCCATTGAGAAGCTTGGTTATGTGCCTGACCGAATCGCCGGTTCGCTTTCCTCTCGCCGCACCAATTTCATCACCGCCATCCTGCCGACTCTCACCAACTCAAACTTCGCCGACAGCGCTCAAGGCCTCGCCAATGCGCTACGCGCCGCCGATTACCAATTGCTGATCGGTTACACCATGTACGACCTGCAGGAAGAAGAGCGCGTCATCCGCACCATGATGGAGCGCCGTCCCGACGCGATTGTCGTCGCCGGCACGGTTCATACCAAGATGGCAAGCGAAGTGTTGATGCGCGCCGGTATCCCGATCGTTGAAATATGGGACGTACCCGAACATCCGATCGACCATGCGGTCGGCTTTTCCAATTACGAAGTGGGAAGAACCGCCGCCAAACACCTGATATCGCTTGGATTCACGCGCATAGGCGCACTTGGCTCCCGAGCCGATGGCGACGTTAAGGACTGGCGCGGCGAAAGCCGCCTGCTCGGTTTCGGGGCTGCCCTGCGCGAAGCCGGCATCGCCGATGATCTCATCATCCGCGAGGGCAGCGCGCCGGTCTCATACGATCACGGCGCGAAAACGCTGGGCTCCCTGTTGGCCAAGGCGCCCGATGTCGAAGCCATCTTCGCCGTGTCGGATATTTCCGCTGTCGGTGCGCTGATGGAATGTCATCGCAGCGGCATTCATGTACCAGATCAGATTTCCATTCTCGGCTTCGGTGATTTTGATATTGGCAGACAATGCTATCCGGCGATTTCAACGATACGGGTCGACGCGCAGATGATCGGCCGCAAGGCGGGCGAGTTGCTGCTTTCGATATTGGAGGCAGAAAAGGATGCCGCTGTTCCCGAGGGTGCGCGGGTGGATGTCGGCTTCCAGCTTATCGTGCGGGAGACGACGAAGCGGTTGGGCCGGTGAAGCTTTAGCCTCGTTGGAACGAGCGTGTACCGCTTCTTTCTTCTCCCCGCCGGGGAGAAGTCCGCGGCAGCGGGATGAGGGGGCAAGCTCTTCGTCTCTCGCGGAGTTACCCCCTCATCCGACCCTTCGGGCCACCTTCTCCCCGGCGGGGAGAAGAAATATGCCGCACCGCTGTGGCGTACTCACCATTCCACCCGAGTGACCTGTAACGCCCTTACCTCGCACCCCAGGTATCCGTCAGACGATACCCTTCCGGCCATGGATCCGACGGATCGAGCATGTGCTGGTGTATTCCGGTGATCCAGCCGCGGCCGGATATTTCCGGCAGGATGGCCGGTCGGTCGCCGACTGTTGTGGTTCCGAGGATACGGCCCGTGAAGGTAGAGCCGATCAGCGACACCGCCGTCAGCGTTTCCCCTTCCTTCATTTCGCCGCGTGCATGCAGCACGGCCATACGGGCCGAAAGCGCCGTGCCGGTAGGCGAGCGGTCCACCTTGCCCGGCTGGATGGCGACAGCCGCCCCTGCCCGCAGGCCTCCGGCCGTGCGTTCCACCTTGCCGGCGAACAGGCAGAAGGAAAAATGCCGCCAGTCCGGGTTTTCGGGATGATCGAAACCCAGAGCCTTGTTGGCGGCGTTGGTGATGCGCACGCCGAGGCGGGCAATCTCGTGCGCCTCTTCCGGTTTAAGGCTGAAACCCATTGCTTCGGCATCTACGATGACGAAACTGTCGCCGCCGTAGGCCGTGTCCACTTTGAGCTTTCCAAGGCCATCGACCTCGAGTTCGGCATCAAGCTTAGCGGCGAAGCTTGGCAGGTTCTGCACGAAAATACGCTCGGCCTTGCCGTTGCGGCATTCGGCCCGCACCTTCACCAGCCCGCCGGGAGCTTCCAGCAGCATATGGGTTTCCGGCTCCTGCATCGGCACGATACCGCCATCGAGAAGGACGGTGGACACGCAGATGGAGTTAGAGCCGGACATGGGCGGCGTATCCTCCGGCTCCATGATAATGAAGGCGGCATCCGCATCAGGATGTTTCGGCGGAACCAGCAGATTGACGTGGCGGAATACGCCGCCGCGCGGTTCATTCAGCACGAAGTTGCGAAGCGTCTCGTCACGGGCGATGAAACGGCTCTGTTCCCAGATCGTTTCCCCTGGTGGCGGCTTGACGCCACCGACAATCACATCCCCCACCTCGCCTTCCGCATGGGCGGAAATGACATGAACGGTCTTTATACTGCGCATTGAATTCTCCTCAGGAAAGCCAGGCGGGAACACGGGAAGCGGTACGGCCGGACAACGCGCTCTCGACGCAATCGGCAAGGCTGCCGAAACGTACCGCGCGGCCGCTGAGACCGGGGCCGTAATGGGCGTATTTGCCGGAATTGGTCATGAGCGCACGGGTCTTCGTCGGGAAGACCGGCTCGGAAATCGAACACCAGCAGAGATCAGGCAGCACCTGTACGCCACAGTCCTTCAATTTCTGCAGCGTGCCGTCCTGCGCAGCTGCATCGATGACCTGCTGGCCGGCTGTGACGATGACGGCGACATCCGCACGGCGCCTGCGACCGTCGAAAACTGCCGCAAGGGCGCGGCACTCCTCCAGCGACGCGTGGGGACTACCGATGGCGACCAGTTGCACCTCCTCCGGTCCCTCGTTCAGCAGCGACCACCCGGCCGCCATATCGGCAAGCGAAATGCTGACCGTGTCGGCCGTTTCCAGAGGCGCAATGCCGGCTTCCGGCGTAACGCCCTCGATATGTAGCATGGGCGCTGCTGAGGTGGTGCCGAAGGCAGCGCAGAGCGCTTTCAAATCATCCCGCGAGGGTTTCGCAGCCCCAAGTCCGCGCAGCAGCGGTATGCAATCGGGGGCCGCCTTGCCGGCGAGATAACCGACGAGCGGCCAGAACGCATCGTCTATCCCTTGCGGCAGCACCACGTCCACGATGCGCTGGGGCCGGCGATTTTCCTCCAGGTAAACACCCGAAAGCGGCGCCCTGCCCGTCATCGCGATACATAGATCGAGGAAATCAGGATGTTTGGCAGTGCGTGCACCAAGCACCGTATTGGCAAAAATTACCGCGTTCGATTCCGCCCAGGCAATCGATTCACCCGAGCCCGGCGCGCTGTCGAGCAGGTAAGGCGAACAGGTGAAGGTGGGCCGACAGCCCATGCGCACATAAGCATCCGCCAGTCTCGCCGCCGGATCGCCGAAATCATCCGGCACGCCCTGTGCCCGCCAGTTGGCCTTGTCCACCGAAATGGCGTTCATGGTCGTCGGCACCCGGACCCTGCCACCCATCTCAGCCATTTTTTCCGCGAAGGTGAGATTGGCGGGGCTGGCATAGATGCAGCCGTCAATATGGCCCTGTGTGACATTAACGAGCGCGGAAGCGCCCTGCTGGGCTGCCATGGCGACGATGATGCGCATGGCCTGGCGCACGGCGATGCCGTCGCGCCCTTCCAGCATAGCGCGGTCGTCACCCGTGAGATCAAGACGGGCAGTCGCGGGATGCGCTATGGCAAGCGAAAGGCCATCGGCCTCGATGCTGTTTTCATCGATGCGAACATGGGCCGCGCGGGAAAAGCGGGCAAAACTTTCGGCGTCGAGACGGACGACCGGCAGCGCCCGCTCGAACATTTCCGCCGCGACAAGTGCGCCCAAGGTCAGCACATCCTCCGCCTCGCAGAAAACGAGAGCGGATGGCGCCCGGCCCGTTAGAATAAGGTCGAGCAGAACGCCAGACCCGGTGCACGAGCCCCGGCTGGTCGGCATGAAGAGCACGCCGCCGGTTAGACTGACGCCGTGCAGCGGGTGATGCACGTCGATCACCCTGCCGGTGGCGGGATCGACACCGCCCCAGAAACTCAGCGCTTCCGTCGTGGCGATCAGGGGGCCTTCGGCCGCACCGGTAAGAATGCTGCGGGCTTGCGGAACGGCAGAAGACATCGAAAATCTCCCTAAGGCATTTCCAGTAAAGCGCGTCGCGCTTTGAGCCCCGGTAAATGCGTGAAAAAGTGCTAGAGAATTTTTGCGTTTCGGGGAAAAGCCGAAATCCTCTAGAAACGTTGCGGCGAAAAAGCGCTCGTGTCGATGGCGGGTTTTTGCCCCGTCAGAATGTCGGCGACGATGCGCGCCGTACCCGCAGATTGCGTCAGTCCCAGATGTCCGTGGCCAAAGGCGTAGACCACCCGCGCCGTGTGTCGCGCATGCCCAATGGCCGGCAGGCTGTCCGGCAGCGAGGGGCGAAAGCCCATCCACTGCTTGCCGCCTTCGGATTTCAGGCCCGGCAGGAAGGCTTTCGCCTTGGCCAGCAGCGCTTCGGATCGGGCAAAATTGGCCGGAAGCTCCAGCCCGCCCAACTCGACCGCACCGCCGACGCGGATGCCGGAGGAAAGCCGGGTAACGACGAAACCATGGCCGCCGAAGGTCACCTGCGTCCGCAGATCGAATGCGCCTGAAGGCAGGGTTGTATTATAGCCCCGTTCTGTTTCCAGCGGAATTTTTTCCCCGAGCGAACGGGCAATGCGGTGCGAAAAGGCGCCTGCCGCCAGTACCACCCGGCCTGCCTTGCGCGTGCGGCCGTCATGGCTAACCACCTCGACCCCATCCTCCAACGGCCGGAGCGAGGCGATATCGAGGCATTCGATACGCCCGCCCATGGTGCGAAAATGGTCGGCCAGCGCCAGCGTGTAAAGCCTGGGATCGGCAATGGAATACCAGCCGGGCGTGAACGTGCCGCAGGTGAAGCGCGGTGCGATGCCGGGCTGTATCTCGGCCATCTGCTCGGCGTTCAGATGCCGGAACTCGATACCGTGGCGCTCACGCGCCTTCCAGCCGCCGAGTGACGCTTCGAATTCCGCATCGCTTTCATAGACCTGGAGGTTGCCTTCCTTGCGCAGCATGGCAATGGTGTCGGTCCTTTTGAGGAACGGCTCCAGTTCGGCCCTGGAAAGGTCCATCAGTGCCGTCTGCGCTGCAGTTGAGTGCTCCACCTTCGAGGCGGCGCAGGCCCGCCAGAACCGGAACATCCAAGGCGCGATCTTCAGCGCATAGGCCGGCGGCACGCTGAGCGGCCCAAGCGGATCGATGAGCCACTTCGGCGCCTTCCAGAGAATGCCGGGCGACGCGAGCGGCAGGATATCGGTGAAGGCGAAGGCGCCGGCGTTGCCGGCAGAAGCGCCCGCCGCCGGTCCCTCACGGTCGATCACCGTGACCGAAAGACCGCGGCCCTGCGCCGCGATTGCCGCCGAGAGGCCGACAACGCCGGCCCCGATGACGATGACATCATTTGCAGGCATTACCGAACGCTCGCCAGGAACTTCTGCGTCTCGGGATGCTGTGGTGCGCCGAACAACTGATCTGGCGTGCCGATCTCGGCCATCACGCCCTGATGGAAGAAGGCGACGCGGTTCGAGACATCACGGGCGAATGCCATTTCATGCGTGACGCAGATCATCGTCATGCCCTCATCCGCCAGCATCTTCAGCGTGTCGAGCACTTCGCCGACCAGCATCGGATCGAGCGCGGAGGTGACTTCGTCAAACAGCATGTATTCCGGCGACATCGCAAGTGCGCGGGCGATCGCCATACGCTGCTGCTGGCCGCCTGACATGCGGTTCGGATAGACCTTCAGCTTTTCGGCAAGGCCGACGTGGGTCAATTGCTTGACCGCAATTTCTTCGGCCTTCTCTTTCGAAATACCGAGCACCTTGCGCGGCGCCAGCATGACGTTTTCAAGCACCGTCAGATGCGGAAAGGCGTTCCATTGCTGGAAGACGATTCCGACCTTGCGGCGCAGCTTGTTGAGATCGGTCGACTTTGCATGCACCTCGGTGCCATCGATGACGATCTTGCCGCTGTCGATCGGCTCGAGGCCGTTGATGCAGGTGAGCAGTGTCGACTTGCCGGAACCGGAGCCGCCGATGATGGTGACGACCTCTCCCTTGTTGACGGTGAGGTTGATCCCTTTCAGAACCTCCAGCGGGCCGAAGGATTTGCGGACGTTTTCGATCTCAATCATTGGGGGACCACCGTCTTTCGAGATACCCGCCAAAACGGGCGATGGGGAAGCTGATAAGGAAGTAGATGGCGCCGCAGATCATCAGGATGGTCAGCGGTTCCTGCAGGCGGGTCACGAGAATCTGCGAGGCACGCAGAAGCTCAATGAGCCCGAGCCAAAGGACAAGCGCTGAATCCTTCATGACCCCCAGCGTCAGGCCGATCCAGGCCGGCAGCGACACGCGCGTGGCAAGCGGCAGAACGATGTACCGCATGTCCTGCGACCAGGTCATACCGAGCGACCGGCAGGCGCGGCGGGTGTTCGAGGGCACCGCTTCGATGCCGCCACGCACGATTTCCGTGCAATAGGCCGCGGTATAAAGCGACAGAACCACGCAGGAGGTCGTAAAGGGTGGCCAGCCGAGCTTTGCGATCGACTGGAAGGCATTGCCGAGAACCAGCTGGATAAGCAGCGGCACGGAACGGAAGATATCCAGAACGAAGGTGAGCGGAAGGGCCCAGTAAGGCCCGAGCTGGAAGCGGAGGACGCCGAAGATGATCCCCATGATGGTGCCTGCCGTGACGGCGACGGCAGTGACGGCAAGCGTCATGCCGGCACCCTTGGCCAGGAAGGCGAGATCACTCCAGGTGAGAGCGGTTTCAAACATGGCTCACCTCTCTCAGTAACGGAACAGACGCGCGGCCAGCAATCTGGCGGCGAGCGTGACGATCTTGGCGATCACGTAATAAATGACCGCGGCGAGCGCGAAAAATTCGAAGGTGCGGAACGAACGGGCGTTCAAGGCCTGCGTGACACCGGCGAGGTCCGTGTTCATGCCGACCGTGACGCCGAGCGAGGTCATGAGGATAGCCCAGACCATCTGGTTCGTGGCCGGCAGGAAAGCAACCCGCAGCATCTGCGGCAGGATGATCAGCCTGAAGGTCTGCATCGAGGTCATGCCGAGCGAGCGGCCCGAACGCGTCTGCGTATCCGGAATGGCCTTCAGCGCGCCACGGAAATTTTCCGCGAGATAACCGGCATTATTGAAGGCGATGCCAACGAGAAGCGCGGTATAGGGGCTCAGATGAATGCCGAAATTGCCGAGCCCGAAATGGGCCATGTAGATCTGGAACAGCGCCGGCGTATTGCGGGCTATTTCCACCCAGACCGAGGCGAAGGCGCCGAGGATACGGTTGCCCGAAAGCCGGAACAACGTCAGCACGATGGCGCAGGACACGCCGATGACCATCGACAGGATGGCGATCTGCAGCGTCACCACCGCACCGTCCAGAAGCTGCGGCAAAGCCTTCAGCGCCTGATTCCAGTGAAATGTGTAGTTGAACATAACCGTCTCACCTTTCAGAAACGATCGACGGCGCGATCATTCGACCGCGCCGTTTCCGAAAAGTCCTGATCAGCGATAAACGCCGTTGACGGTGAGCGAAGGCACTTCGCCGCCAACCCATTTTTTGTAGAGCTCGGCGTAGCGGCCGGTGCGAACCTGCTGATTGATGAAGAGGTTCAGGTAGTTGATGAAGCCGTATTCATCCCGGTTGGTGAAGAGCGCGACGTAATCGATGTCGTAAGGCGCCTTGCCGACCACCGAGATACCGGCGAACTTGCCGCTCTTGACGTTGGACTGCGCAACGGTCGACGTGGAAACGGTGGCATCGATCTGCCCCTGGCTCAGGGCAAGGAACACATCAGCCTGGGTCTGGTAAGGACGGAATTCGCCGACGCCCCACTCCTTGACCGACTTTTCAAGCGCAATGGCTTCGAACGTGCCGGCGGTTGCGCCGACCGTCTTGCCCTTCATGTCCTCGAAGGACTTGACGCCGGACTTGTCGTTGGCGGTAACGGCCATTTCGAAGGCAAAGTAAGGCACGGTCATGCCAACCGTTTTGGCGCGCTCCAGCGTATCGGAGGTCGAAGCGACACCGACGTCGACGCGGCCGGACATCAGTGCCGGAATACGCTCGGGGAACGGCGTCTCGACGATTTCAGCCGTGACGCCGAGCGCCTTGGCGAGGTCGTTGCAATAATCGACGTCGAAACCGATAGGATTGTTGGCGTCATCGCGCGCGCCCATGGGCGGGAAGTCGAGCACAACCGCGCAACGCAGCGTGCCAGACGAGATGATGTCGTCAAGCTTGTCGGCCTTGGCCGGGGTGATAGCGGAAGTGGCGGCCAGCAGGCCGGCGAAAATGACCGATTTTTTCATTCTTGATTTGCTCCCAGAATTGGTCTGCCCTTGAAGGCGCGGTCACTATTTCCCCGTGGGGCTGAGAAATCAATAGAAAAATACAATGAGTATACAAAAAGAATTTTTTGCATCTGCGAACTGATGAGGTGTCGCGGATGATTACGCGAGCCGGCGCGGGGGGAGCGAACAAGGTGGGCGAAACATTCAGCCTCCTTCATGCCGTTGCTTGTCACAGGAATCTAGCCAGCCCAAATCTTTGGGCCGAGAGAGGCTTTCCGATGCGCAGACGCGCGTCGACTGCAATCCTGTGACAAGCACAGGAATGAGGGCTTGAGGTATCTTCGTGTTTGAGACGGTGGCCTTCTGCTGTGACTGAGCTTCATCGAAAAGACACGTTGCAATACTCACACCTTTGTATACTTTATGTATTCAAAATGTGCGAGCCCGACATCGGAGGATAATGATGAGCGACACCACCACCTTGACCATTGAAGAGCTTTCGACGCGGGTCGAGGCGATTTTCAGCAAGGCGGGCCTCAATAAGGTGCAGTCGGGCGCATTGGCACGCGTCATCACCGCCGGTGAGCGCGATGCCTGCAAATCGCACGGCATTTACCGTATCGAAGGCGCCCTCCGCACCGTCAAGGCCGGCAAGGTGAATCCGGATGCGATACCTGAAGTGGCCGAAGACGACGGCACGGCCGTCGTCAAGGTCAATGCGCATGGCGGCTTTGCCAACCCCGCCTTCGAACTTGGTCTGCCGGTTCTGGTGGAGCGGGCGAGACGCTCGGGCATCGCAGCACTCGTCGTCAATGACTGCACGCATTTCTCGGCGCTCTGGCCGGAAGTCGAGGGGCTGACCGAAAACGGTCTCGCCGGGCTGGTCATGTGCCCGAGCTATTCCACCGTCGCGCCCACCGGCGGAACCAAGCCTCTGCTTGGCACCAACCCCTTCGCCTTCGGTTGGCCGCGCAAGGACACCTCCCCTTATGTCTTCGATTTCGCGACGTCGGTTGCGGCCCGCGGTGAAATCGAACTACACCGGCGGGCCGGAAAGCCCCTGCCGGAAGGCTGGGCTCTGGACGCCGACGGCAAGCCGACGACCGACCCAGAGGCGGCCCTTGCCGGTTCCATGCTGCCATTTGGCGGCCACAAGGGATCGGCCATCGGCACCATGATCGAGCTTCTCGCCGGCATCATGATCGGCGATCTCACCAGCCCCGAAGCGCTCGAATTTCTCGGCACCACCACGCTTGCCCCCACCCATGGCGAATTGATCGTCGCTTTTTCACCTGAAGCCTTTGCCACGGGCCGCCCCGGCGACCCCTTCCAGCGCGCGGAAGTGCTGTTCGACGCCATTATCGGCCAGGGCGCCCGCCTGCCGTCGGGCCGCCGCTTCACTGCCCGCGCCAAATCCGAAAGCGAAGGCATCACGCTTACCGCCGCCGAAATGGCCGGGCTCGACCGGCTGCTGGAAAAGGGGCTGGACGCGGTTTCCTGACCATTTGGATGGGGAAATGAAAAAAGGCCCGCAATTGCGGGCCTTCATAACGACAACGTCACTCAGCGTTTTTTTTGCGACTGCATAGCATCCCCGCCCTGTCAGCCCGGACTAGATCCGGGGTCCAGCGCGATCAAGTCCTCGATCGCGGAAGAGACCTTTCACGGCGCAGACGCGCCGTGGCTGGATGCCGGATCTAGTCCGGCATGACGGAGGAGAGACATCAAGCCTCATCGCATGCAAAAAAGGCCCGCAGTTGCGGGCCTTTTTTTCACAGCAGCAATATCTCAGGCGGCCTTGCAGGCCTGCACTGCGCCCGGCAGCTTGCTCCAGTCGGCGTACCAGCTGTTGAACAGCTTGAACTGTGCTTCGACATAACCGCGCTGGCTGTCCGTCAGTGCATCTGTTTCGTTGAAGTGCAGCGTGTATTCCTTGTCGCCCTTCAGCACCATCATGTGCTTGAAATAGAGAACCAGATCCGGGCCCTCGTCGAAGGACGAAAGAACGGCCAGCGCCTGTTCCAGTTCCAAGGCGCGTGCGCGGGCATCGGCGTCACCCTTGGCGGCAGCCTGCGACAGCTTGCAGAGGTGGATGACTTCCTTCGGCAGCACGTTGCCGATGCCGGTGATGGCGCCGGTTGCGCCGCAATTGACGAAGCCGTGGAAGACAGCGGTGTCGACACCGATCATCAGCGTGACTTCATCGTCACGGCTGGTGATGTTTTCAGCCGCATAACGCATATCCGCCGGGCCGCCGAATTCCTTGAAACCAACGAGGTTCTTGTGCTCGGCGCGCAGCGCGAAGAAGAGATCGGCGCGGGTCGCAAAACCATAATAGGGGCTGTTATAGATGACGGCAGGGATTTCCGGTGCAGCCGAGAGGATTGCCTTGAAGTGAGCCTTCTGGGCGGCGATGACCGAACCGCGCGACAGAACGCGGGGAATGACCATCAGGCCCTTGGCGCCAACCTTCTGGGCGTGGGCGGCATGGGCAACGGCAGACGCCGTGTTGACCGCTCCGGTGCCGACGATGACGGGAACACCGGCCTTCACCAGACGCTCCACGCCTTCCATGCGCTGCTCGTCCGTCAGGAGCGGCCAGTCGCCCATGGAGCCGCAATAGACCACGGCGGACATGCCATCGGCGATCAGTTCCTTGCCCTTGCGAACAAGCGCATCGAAATCGGGGGTGCGATCATCCTTGCAAGGGGTCATCAAGGCGGGAATCACGCCGGAAAAAATGCTGGCCGTCATTACTAGCTCCTAAGGGACATGTTTTTCGGGAATGGACGCACGTCCGCGCCACCCTTTCGAGAGGGACATTACTATCTTGTATTTTATTTGTCGACAAGAAATCGACAAGCTACAGATTTATTTCCAGCCGTTCGTTTCGCACCAGCAGTTTCTGCACCTGCCGGACGATCTGTTCAGCGTGCTCCCGCGCCAGCCTTTCGGAAAGAGCGATATCGCGTGCGGCAATCGCCTCGATCATCTCTTCATGATCATCGACAAAGCGCTTCGGCAGACGATCGTCATAGGACTGGTAATAAAGCCTGAGAATGCGCCGCCCCTCGTCCAGCAGCCGCTTGAACAGGCTGGTGAAATAGGGGTTGCGCCCGGCCTCCGCGATGGAAAGATGAAGGGCGGCGTTGGTGGAAATCATCGCCAGCGCATCCTGCTCCTCCACCGCAACGGCGAATTCCGCATTATGGGCGCGAATGCCAGCCAGATCTTCCGGACGGTGATATTGCGCGGCAAGCTGGGTCGTTACCCGGTACATCAAGACCAGCGCATCGAAATAGGTGTGCATGTTGAGGAAATCGATGTTCGACACCATGGTGGAGCGGTTCGGCAGCGTATCGATCAGCCCCTCGCCCGAAAGCCGTACCAGCGCCTCACGGATCGGCGTTCGCGACATCTTGAATCGTTCGGCAAGCTGCACTTCATCGATTGGACTGCCGGGTGGCAGGACGAGATCAAGAATCTCGTCGCGCAGCAGATCGTAGACCATCTTCACACCGGAGCCGCGCTTGCGCTCGGCAGAAGCAATTATATCCGTCATAATCAAATCCTTCTTGTCGACATAAAGAGTACTATTATATTTTTTCGTTATCAACGACGTGTCACCGGGTCGCTGGCTTGCATGACGGAATAATTGTTCAAAAACAACAAAAAGCCGTCGCGAAAATTGCCCGCGACGGCTTTCGATCGTTCGGTTTGTGGCGCAGACGTCTTCATCGCGCTTTCACGGCCGAAGCGGCGAATAGCGGCTTCCAACGACGGCGCGACGCCTTAGTCGGAGATCAGTTCCGCAGGCCGGTGGCCACGACGGAAATCTTGAAAGCGCCGTCCAGCGTTGGGTCGAACGAAGCGCCCATCACAACATCGGTTTCCTCGCTGACAGCCTCACGTACCAGCGTCATCGCTTCATCAATCTCGTAAAGCGTCAGGTCGTTGCCGCCGGAAATGGAGACCAGCGCGCCACGGGCTTCCTTCAGCGAGGGCTCACCGAGCAGCGGATTGGCAATGGCCGCTGCCGCTGCTTCCGAAGCACGCTTTTCGCCCTTGGCCTGTGCGGTGCCCATGAGCGCCCGGCCGCCATTCTTCATGACGTATCGCACATCGGCGAAATCGAGATTGACCAGACCTTCACGCAAAATGAGATCGGTGATGCAGCGCACGCCGAGCGACAGCACCTTGTCGGCGGTTTTGAGCGCATTTTCGAAGGTGGTGCCGGCATCGGCAATGCGCAGCAGGTTCTGGTTGGGAATGACGATGACGGTATCGGCCGTGTTGAGCAGATTGGCGAAACCGTACTCAGCAGCCCGCATGCGGCGCACGCCCTCAAAGCTGAAAGGAAGCGTGACGACACCAACTGTGAGAATGTTCTTTGCACGGCAGGCTTCGGCAATAACGGGTGCCGCACCCGTCCCGGTGCCGCCGCCCATGCCGGCGGTGATGAAACACATATCATAGCCGCTCAGGTGATCCATGATCTCGTCGAGGGAATCGATCGCAGCCTGCCGGCCAACCTCGGGATCAGCACCCGCTCCAAGCCCCCCCGTCAGTTCTGAGCTGAGCTGCACGAGCCGTGGCGCATTGGTCTTCTTCAGCGCCTGCGCATCCGTATTGGCCGCGATGAAATCGACGCCGCCAATACCCTCGGCAATCATGTTGTTGATCGCGTTTCCGCCACCGCCACCAACTCCGACGACGGCGATGTTGGGAGTGTTGCGGGCAATGGTGGCGCGCGGAGACTGTGTCATCGTCTAATTCTCTTTCCAAATTCATAGGGTCCCGCGCCGGTTTTGACCGCGGCACGCGATTGATCGGTGGCGTTCCCGCTCTTCCTTCCTGGCGCGCGAAGGAGGCCGTAACGTCTTGAATTTCCATGTAAGCCTTAAGGACCGATTGCGGCCAAAAGACTGGTGCTCCAGCGGCGAAAGATGCGCTACGGCGACGTTCCTCCACCCTTCCCCCGGATGAAAACCAAACCGAATCAACTGCTTCGCTATCAAGAGGTGATAGCCCAAAAGGCACGTTGTTTACACTCCATTCACTATGTTTATCTCACTTTGGAACGAGTTGGCCCGCCGGGTGTTTGCTTGCCGACCGTGCTGAGGCGGCGGGTGATGAGATCAAACAGTCCCGACGCTCCAGATATTGTCGAAGCACCAGACGACCCCAGACCGCGGCGTATTTTTTCAGTTCGGTGCTTGGTAGCGTACTCAATGGAGGCAGGCATATGTTGGCAGACGTTTTGCAGAGTGAACCCGGCTTCCGCATGGAGCAGCCGCGGGTACTGATCGTGGAAGACGAGTTCCTCATCGCCATGGACATAGAGGATTCCATTCTTCAGGCGGATGAAGAGGCAGACGTCATCGGCATCGCCAACAAGCTGGATGATGCTGTGGCACTTGGCCGCCGCGCCGATATTGCCTTTGTCGACGTCAATCTTGCCGATGGACAAACCGGGCCGGAGATCGGGCGACGGCTTTCCGAAGAGCACGGTGTGGTGGTCATCTTCATGACCGCGAACCCCGAGGTCGTGGTCAATCTCGGCATCGGCGCCGGCGTCATCGCCAAGCCCGTTCCGCAAGATGCAGTCGAACAATGCCTCACTTATGCACTCGCCAGACGCGCAGGCACCCGTGCCGTGACGCCCATCGGCATGATGGCATTCGACTGAGATATACCAACACGGAAAACGGTCAAAAACAAAAAAGCCTGCCGCGGGAGGAGGTGCGGCAGGCTTTCTGAAAAGATGAACAGCGATATGGGAGGAGGAAAACCGCTGTCCCCGGGGCAATCCTTTGGGAGGAGGAGTAGGATCACCCGCTTTACGAAAAGGATGTGGGAGGAGGTACATCCGTTTCGATGAGAGGAACATACCATTTCCCTGCGCATTTGACAGGCACAAGGTTGCAGCACAGATATGCGCTGAGCGCATGGCGTCCGTCACGAAGGACGATACCGGGCATTTACCCGCTTCTCGCGGACTCGGCCTTTACCGAGTTCCCAACCTGCACCGAACCTCGACAGCAATCGAGAAGAATGCGGCGCATCCGGTGAGAGCACCGCCTCGCTGTCAGACACCCCCAATGAAGTGCCTTCATTTTCAAACCAAACAAAAACGCCCGCAAAGCGGGCGTTGAAGCATTCAGAATGAGGCGGTATCGCCCTATTTACTTGCCAACAGCGGCGCGAGCGACACTGGTGATCTGGCTGCGATCGATACCGAGATCGTGCAGTTCACGGGTGCTCATGCGGCCGAGTTCGGTGATGGTCTGACGATATTTGCGCCAATTGTTGAAGCTGCGTGCTACGTTCATGACATTACCCTTTCTGAGGTTTAGGTGACGTCAGTAACGTTTTCGTTCCGGCGTCCTTCGATGACCTCTATATGCGCTTTCCAATGGGGATTTAACAGGCAAAATAAGGCAATCCACCCATGCATCAGACGCAAGGGTTGCTGGCGCCAGTTTGCGTTGAAACAGAAACGTGGCTGAAATCCAGACAGTTCGCAGGACCTTATAACGTCGCGGCGGCTTAGAACTTGTAGCGGACTCCGAACACGTTGGCGTTTGTGGCGCCCTTCATGTTGCCAAGTGTTTTGCCGCCACCGGAACGGTGGTGGAGGCGCCAGAAGAATTCCGTCGAGGAACCCTCGCTGAAAGACACGTTGATTTCCGGCCCCAGATAAAAAAGGACATTGGCGTTGCCGTCGTCCTTGATTTCCTGTTCGCGCTCGCGGCCTGGCTGCGCATCCGTAACAAGGCTGAGCCCTGCTGTAAAACTTGGGGTGATGAACAGTCGTTCTCCAAGCCTGATCTGTTCATAACGCGCGACCGGGCCCGCCCACACCTCGCCGGTGAAGCCCTTGCCGAACCTGGCGGCCATGCCGACCTCACCGCCCAGTTTTATATTGCCGATACGGTAAGGATAGAACTGATAGCCGCCGCCGATGACAGCGTTACTCTCATAGTCCACGGGAATAAGCGCCGCGCTTTTCAGCATGTCTTCTTTTGTCATGGCGCCAGCGAAGCCGAATATCGCCTCACTCGTCTCAGAGGTCATATCCTCCGACGCGAAAGATGACGTGGCAGCCAGTGCGACCATGGCTGCCGTCGACAGACGTGCTGCAATATTCATCGTGCTACTCCTGAACAAAGCCCGCTTTACCCAGCCGTCCTCATAGGCATAATCGCGGAAGGCGAACATACCGTTACCGAACACAATTAATTCAACTTGCGTGGAATCGGCTGAAACATGCGCGTGATCCCGATGCTGTCAGCGCAGGAAACGCCTGAACCGGCGAAGCGCAAAAACGAAAAGAGCCGAGCCGATGGCCAGCAGCGCCAGCAGTTGCGGCCAGACCACATCCAGCCCCGCCCCTCTGAAAAGCACCGATTGCGCCAGGATGATGAAATGGGTGTTTGGCGCAAGAAGCATGATGTACTGGATGATATCAGGCATGCTTTCGCGAGGCGTCATGGCGCCGGAAAGCACCTGCAACGGCAACAAAAACAGGATCAGCAACATGCCGAATTGCGGCATGGACCCGGCGACTGTCGCGAGAAAAATTCCCATGGAAGTCATGGCGAAGAGTTGCAATGCCGTTCCGAGCAGGAAAAGAGAAAGCGAGCCTTCGATGGGAATGGCAAGCAGGCCCCTCACCACCACGAACAGCGAAAATGCAGAGGCCACCAGCACGACCAGCCCCATGGACCACACCTTGCTGAGCATGATTTCCAGCGGCGTCACTGGCATGACCAGCAGATGCTCGACCGTTCCGTGTTCTCGCTCGCGAATGAGCGCCGCGCCCGTCAGCACGATGGATAGCATGGTAATGGCAGTGATGATGTTGTTGATGGAGCCAAACCAGGACTTGTCCAGTTCCGGATTGAAGCGGGAACGTAGCGTGAGATCCACCGGCACCGAGGTCGCGCCGCGATAGCGGTCGACATACTCCTGTATTTCGCTCGTCACGATGCTCTGCACGTAACCACCACCGCTGAAAGCCTGGCTCATGCGGGTGGCGTCGATATTGAGCTGGATGGCCGGCTGCTGTCCGGCCATCAGCCGGCGCTGGAAATCCGGTGGAATGTTGAGCGCGAAGGTATCGAGGCCCGCATCCATGCGCTTGTCCATTTCAGCGATGGAAATCTGCTTCGGCGGGGAGAAATAGGGCGGATAAAACGCCGTGCTGATGCGGCTGGAAAGCGGCGACTGATCCTCATCGACAATGGCGATGGCCGCGTTGTTCAGCGTCTCCGGCAGCGCGCTGGAACCGGTATAGATCTGCAGCGTGAAGGCATAAACGATAAGCAGCATCAGCATTCCGTCTCGCGCGAGACCGCGCAGTTCCTTTATGCCGAGCTGGAAGATGTTGGACGAAAAAAGCCTCATGACGCCTGCTTTCTCAAAAGTGCAGCGCCGGCAATGAGGAGCAGTGGAATGGCGATTAGAAGCGGTAGAAAAGAGCCGGAAAGTCCGGCGAAATCCAGGCCCTTGGAGAAAGTTCCGCGCGAAATGGTCATGAAATAGGTGGCAGGATAGACGTTGCCGATAAAGGCGCCCGCCCCTTGCAGCGACGAGACGGGATCGATCATGCCCGAATATTGCGTCGCCGGAATGAGCGTCAGAAGAGCCGTGCCGAAGATTGCCGCAATCTGGCTCTTCATGAAGGAAGACATGAGGAGGCCGATGGATGTGGCGATGATGACATAGAGCAGCGCGCCCGTCGCATAAGCGAGATAACTTCCGGTGAACGGCACCTGAAAGATGAAGACCGCAAATGCCGTCAGAAGCACGAAATTGAGCATGCCAAGGGCGACATAGGGAAGCTGCTTGCCGATCAGGAATTCCAGCCGCGTGGTCGGCGTCACGTATAGATTGACGATCGAACCGAGCTCTTTTTCCCTGACGACGCTGAGGGCCGCCAGCATTGCGGGGATGAGCATGAGAAGCAGCGGAATGACCGCCGGCACCATGGCGACAAGGCTCTTGACGTCGGGATTGTAACGATAGCGCGTTTCGATGCTGAAGCTGCTTTGCGTGGCCGCGCTGCCGTAAATCTCGGCGGCCTTCCGCGCCAGCCATGTCTGATGCATGCCCTGCACGTAACCGCGAACGGTCTCCGCCCGCTGCGGCATGGCGCCGTCTATCCAGGCTCCTACCTCCACAGTCTTGCCGCGCAAGACATCGCGGCCAAAGCCAGGAGGAATTTCTATGGCAAGGCTCAGTTCGCCATCACGCATCCGCCGGTCCATATCGGCATAGTCCCGGATAGGTTTCTTCTCGATGAAATAACGGGAGCCGGCAATGTCGAGCACGTAATCGCGGCTGATAGTGGAATCGTCGCGATCCAGCACCGCGAAAGTCAGGTCCTCGACATCGAGATTGATGCCGTATCCGATGACGAACATCAGGATGACGCTGCCGAGCACGGCCAGCGTGCCGCGAATGGGATCGCGCTGCAGTTCCAGTGCCTCGCGGCGCGTATAGCTGAACATGCGCCTGAAATCGAAAAATCTCTTGCGGGTGGGCGCCGCATGTTGCGTCACCTGCACGTCCGCTGCTGCCACAGATGCTGTCGCAGGCGCGTCCCTCGTAACCCCGGAAGCATCTTCCAGATAGGCGACGAAAGCCTCTTCAAGTGTTGCGGCATTACGGCTTCTGGTGATCGCCTCGGGCGTATCGCTGATCAACACCTTGCCGGCGTGCATCAGCGAAATCCGGTCGCAGCGCTCCGCCTCGTTCATGAAATGGGTGGAGATGAAGATGGTGACGTTATCGTTGCGCGAGAGATCGGCGAGGATTTGCCAGAAGCCGTCCCGCGCCACCGGGTCGACACCAGAGGTCGGCTCATCGAGGATGAGAATATCGGGCGAATGGATCATCGCCACCGCCAGCGACAGCCTCTGCCGGATGCCAAGCGGCAGGTCGTCTGGCAGCGTGTCCATGACCGCGCCAAGATCGAAACGCTCCGCCATTTCGGCGATACGCGGTTGAATTGCCTCTTCAGGCAGCTTGAACAGGCGGGCGTGCAGATTAAGGTTCTGCCGCACCGTCAGTTCGGAATAGAGCGAGAAGGCCTGGCTCATGTAACCGACGCGGTGGCGGATCGCCATGTCGCTCGCATCCACCTTGTGTCCGAAGAGCTTCGCCTCTCCTTCGCTGGCGGCCAGAAGGCCCGTCAGCATCTTCATGGTGGTGGATTTTCCGCAGCCATTGGAGCCGAGAAAGCCAAAAATCTCGCCGCGCGGAATCTTGAAGCTGACATTGTCGACGGCGGTGAAATCGCCGAAACGCATGCTAAGGTGCAATGCCTCGATGGCATAATCACCCTCACCGGTCGGCTTTCGTGGCGCGATATGGACTTCGTGGTAATCCTTGCGCTTTTCTTCGGGAAGAAGCGCGATGAAGGCGGCGTCGAGATTGGGTGCCGCGGTGCGGTCGAGAAGTTCGGCGGGCGAGCCGGTGGCAAGAATCTTGCCGCCATCCATGGCAACCAGCCAGTCGAAACCGGCGGCCTCCTCCATATAGGCCGTTGCGACGATGACGCTCATGCCCGGACGCCCGGCACGGATAGAGTCGATCAGTTCCCAGAACTGCCGCCGCGACAAAGGATCAACGCCTGTCGTCGGCTCGTCCAGGATAAGCAGGTCCGGGTCGTGGATGAGCGCGCAGCAGAGCCCCAGCTTCTGTTTCATACCGCCGGAGAGCTTCATCGCGGGACGATCGGCAAAAGGTTCGAGGCCGGTACTCTTCAGCAATTCGGCGATACGCGCCTGCCGTTCCCTTCCGTCCTGTCCGAACAGCCGCCCGAAAAAGTCGATGTTTTCAAAGACCGACAGGGTGGGATAGAGGTTCTTGCCAAGGCCCTGCGGCATATAGGCAATACGCGGGCAGGTATCCTCGCGGTGGCGCGGATTGGACATGTCGCCGCCCAGAACCTCCACCTTGCCCTTCTGGATGGCGCGCGCGCCCGAAACCAGCGACAACAGGCTCGATTTGCCGACGCCGTCAGGCCCGATGAGCCCTATCATCAGCCCGGCGGGTATCTCGACCGATATGTCGTCCAGCGCAACCGTGCTTCCGAAGGTCAACCGCACATCGGTCAATCGCGCAACGGGTGAGTTCCTGTCATTCGTTTCGGGAGGCGCGACCATAGCGGCCACCCTCACTTGACGAGATTGCGTTCGAGATTCTCCGGCCAGGCGGCCTCCGGATCAAGCCGGACATAGGCCATGCCGGGCAGCCCGGTTTTCACATATTGAATATATTTCTGCAGAAGTGCCTGGGGGATTTGCGCCCTTACCCGGAATGTAAGCTTCTGGCGTTCCTCTTCGGTCTCCACCGTTTTCGGTGTGAACTGCGCGACATCCGCGACGAAGGACACTTTTGCCGGAATGGTGTATTGGGGGGCGGCATCCAGTATCAGTCGAACATCAGACCCCATGGACGTGCGGCCAGCCTCGGCCGTTGGCAGGAAAAACGTCATATAGACGTCGCCGAGATCGACGAGGTTCAGAACCCGTCCACCGGCGGAAAGCACTTCTCCGGGCTGGGCGATGCGATATTGCACGCGACCGTCGCGGGGCGATTTCAGCGTCGCATCGGCTATGTCAGTCTCGATGCTCTCGATGTCAGCCTGTGCGGCGTCTACCGCCGCTTCGGCGTCGACGATCTGCGCCTTGGCGGCGTTGATCGCGGCGTCGGAAGCCGCAAGCGAGGCCTGCGCAGAGGCGAGCGTTGCGCGGGCGGACTGCTCGGCGGCCTCGCTGTCATCAACGATCTGCTGCGAGACCGCATTGCCCGTCAGCAATTGTTTCGAGCGTGCATTGGTCTTGGAGGCGGAATCGAGCTGGGCCTTGCGCTGTTCCACCACCGCAAGCGCCGACGTCTTTTCCGCTTCACGCTGGGCGACAAGACTGTGGGCCGTGTCGATTGCTATTTTCGCACGGCGAAGCTGTGCTTCCGCCTGGCGTTTCCTCGCCTCCAGCTGGGCCGTATCCATCTGCGCCAGAACCTGTCCGGCCTTCACGAAATCACCCTCGCGGACCATAATATCCTGAAGGCGGCCGGCGGTCTTGGTGGAGATATCGATCTCGACGGCCTCGATGCGACCGTTACTGGCCACGAATCCCGAAGGCAGGCCCTCGGCCGTCAGCTTCGACCAGGCGAAATAGCCGGCCACGGCCAGAACCACAACCGCCAGACCAATGAGCAAGCCCTTTTTAGACATCCGTCTTCCCCATGAACCCTTCAGGTTTCAACCGTAGTACGATAAAACCGAAGAAGCCAGCCACCATCACGTTCATAATTCGTACCTGGTATTTCCCGCACTGAAAGCGGAATAACCGGTTTCCGGGACTGTCTACGCCAGCGAGCGGCCTGCAGCCTTGACACAAGTCAAGCGGCGAAAGGATTTAATGGAGAGCGTCATCAAGGCGCCCCCGTTCGCCGGCAGTTAACCGGCTCACCTTTGAGAACACCGACGGTACCAAGCGATCATACCGATGCCGCGCCAACCCCTCGACAATCGGACGTCATCCTCGAGCTTGTCCCGAGAATGACAGAGTAGGGTCTTCGATAGCGCTTGCGGAAGGATGATGTGGGCTCGCTGCACACCTCCGATCCGTTATTGAGGGCGATGATGTTTACACAGCCCGCGCCCGTTTCACCTCCGCCTGCGTCCATTCCGGCAGCCAGTCACTATGGGCCAGCAGCAGATCGTCCACCAGCGACCAAATCTGATCGAGATCGAGTTCCGCCGCAGTATGCGGGTCCATCATCGCGGCGTGAAAGATGTGGTCGCGGTTTTCGCTCATCAACGCCCGCACGGTCAGCTCCTGAACATTGATGTTGGTGCGCATCAGCGCGGTGAGCTGCGGTGGCAACTCGCCGATGAAGGTGGGCTGCACGCCGTTATGATCGACCAGGCACGGCACTTCCGCCGCGCAATCCGATGGCAGCGAGGTGATGCAGCCATTGTTGCGCTGGTTGCCGTAAATGACCGATGGTTCGCCGGTCCAGACCGAATTTATGATCGAGGAGGCATATTCCTTCGACTGCTTGACCTCGATCTTTTCGGCCGAACGATAGGCCGCCGCCTGGCCCTTCCAGCGCTCGATCTGTTCGATGCAGCGCTTCGGATATTCATCGAGCGGGATGCCGAATTTCTCGATCAGGTCCTCACGGCCTTCCTTGATGAAATAGGGTGTGTATTCGGCGAAATGTTCGGAACTTTCGGTGACGAAATAACCAAGCCGCGTCAGCATCTCGTAACGCACCTTGTTGGGGCAGCGCGGGTTCCAGCCGGGTTTTGGCGCGCGGCCTTCGCGATAGGCGCGCACGAGATCGGGGTAGAGATTCTTGTAGCTCCCGTCCGGCTGGCGATGTTCGAATTCCAGGAAGAACGCCATGTGGTTAATGCCGGCCGAACGATAACGGATGTCCTCGTAGGGAATATCGAGATCATGGGCGAGTTCCATCGCCGTGCCCTGCACGGAATGGCAAAGACCCACCTGCCGGATCGTCGGATATTTTTCGGCAATCGCCCAGGTGTTTATCGCCATGGGATTCACATATTGCAGCATGATGGCATTCGGGCAGACGGCCAGCATGTCCTCGCAAATCTTCCAGAGGTGAGGCACGGTGCGCAAGCCGCGCATGATGCCGCCGACGCCAAGTGTGTCAGCAATGGTCTGGCGCAGCCCATACTTACGCGGCACTTCGAAATCAGTGACCGTGCACGGCTCGTATCCGCCGATCTGGAACGCCACGATAACAAAATCCGCGCCGGAAAGCGCCTTTTTCTGGTCGGTATAGGTCTCGGCCTTCGCCTTTGCTCCGAGCGTCGAAATCAGCTTGTTGACGACGATGGCGCTTTCTTCCAGCCTTTCACGGTTGATATCCATCAGCGCGATTGTGGCGCCGGAAAGGGCCGGACGCTGCAGCACGTCACCGATGATGTTCTTCATGAACACCGTGGAACCTGCGCCGATGAATGCAATCTTGGGATCTCTTGCCATGTCTACCTCCGGCAATTGGGAATTCAAGCGATTTCGAAGGCGGCTCGCACAAGCCGCTGTGTATATTCAGTTTTTGGCTGACTGAGCACGTGCTCGACAGGCCCCTCTTCGACAATCCGGCCGCGCTGCATGACGATGACGCGGTGGCAGAGGGCGCGGACCACTTTCAGGTCGTGGGAGATGAACAGGTAGCTCAAGCCACGCTCATCCTGCAGCTTGCGCAGGAGATCGATGATCTGCGCCTGCACGGAAAGATCGAGTGCGGAGGTCGGCTCATCGAGCAGGATGAATTCCGGCTCCAGCGCCACTGCGCGGGCAATCGCGATGCGCTGTCTTTGGCCGCCGGAGAACTCATGCGGGAAACGCGAGAGGATGTTGCCGGGCATGCCTGCCGCCTCCAGTGCGTCACGCACCCGATCCAGCCTTTCGGCTTTCGTTTTGCCGAGACCGTTGATGATGAGGCCTTCCTCGATGATCTGGCCAATGGTCATGCGGGGGTTGAGCGAGGCAAAGGGATCCTGGAAGACGATCTGCATCCGCGAACGCAAAGGCCGCATTTCAGCCCGGGAACGGCCATCGACCCTCTGACCGTCAAAAACGACCTCGCCGCCCACAGGGTCGTTCAACCGGAGCAGGGACTGGCCGAAGGTCGTCTTTCCGGAGCCGGATTCACCGACGAGCCCCAGTGTCTCGTGCCGCCTGAGCGTCAAGCCGAGACTGTCGACCGCTATCAGCTCCTTGAGTTCTGGTTTGAACAGGCCGCCATATCGCATCATGAAGGAAACGCGCACGCCGCTTGCCGTCAGGAGGACGCCGGAGTTCTCCGGCAGCGGCTTTGCCGTGCCCCGAGGTTCGGAAGCAATCAGCCTTTCCGTGTAGGGATGCTGCGGCGCTGCAAACAGCCGCTCCGTGGTATTGTGCTCACGCATCTCGCCGTGCTGCATGACATAGACGTAATCGGAAAACTGCTTCACGATCGTCAGATCATGGGTGATGAGGACCACGGCCATGCCGCGCTTCTTCTGGAGATCCCGGATGAGGTTGAGTATCTGCGCCTGCACCGTCACATCCAGCGCGGTCGTTGGTTCGTCGGCAATCAGCACGTCAGGATCATTGGAGAGCGCCATGGCGATCATGACGCGTTGGCGCTGGCCGCCGGAAAGCTGGTGCGGATATTGTTTGAGCCGCGCTTCCGGCTCCGGTATCTGCACCTGGCGCAACAGATCGAGCGCCCTCGCCTCCGCTTGCTTCTTGCTCAACTTCGAGTGGACGCGGATTGCCTCTACAATCTGGCTGCCGATCGTATAGATCGGGTTCAGCGAACTCATCGGCTCTTGAAAGATCATCGAGATGCGATTGCCGCGCAGCGCCCGGCGCTGGCGCGACGAGAATTTCAGGATGTCGTCGCCGTTGAACCGGACGACTGCCGATTTCGCGACTGTGGCGCGCTTGGTCAACAAGCCCATGACGGTGCGGGCGGTGACCGATTTTCCCGAACCGGATTCGCCGACGATGGCGATGGTCTCACCCCGGTAAAGCTGGAAGGAAATGTCCTTCACGGCCTCCACCATTCCGTGCTCCACCTTGAAGGTCACGGCGATGTTGCGGGCATCGATGATGGCGTTATCCTGACGATCATCCGCGTCGAAGCGGATGGCGGGGGCGAAGGTGTTGTTCAGGGCAGCTACCATGTCACGCTCCTCTCAATAGGGATCGACGGCATCGCGCAGGCCGTCGCCCAGTGCGTTGAAGGCAAAGACGGTGACAAGGACGAAACCGACCGGTGCAAGAATCCAGGGATAGGAACCTATGACCGAATAGGTAGCGGTATCCTGCAGCATCAGCCCCCAGGAGATCAGCGGCGGCTTTACCGCAAAGCCGAGGAAACCGAGGAAGGATTCGAGCAGCACGACGCTTGGAATATGCAAGGTCACCGCGACGATCACATGGCTCATCACATTCGGCAGGATGTGCTGGAAGATGATACGCCTGTCGGTGGCGCCAACAGCGATCGCCGCCCGGACATAATCGATCCGCGCCAGTGCCAGCGTCTTGCCGCGCACCTCCCTCGACATCTGCGCCCAGCCAAGCGCCGACATGACGCCGACCACAAAGACGAGGAACACGGTGGTTGGTGCGGTGACGGGAATAAGGGAAGTCAGCGCGAGATAGAGAGGCAATTGCGGGAAGGCGAGCACCACCTCCACGAAACGCTGCACCCAGGCATCCAGCGGCCCGCCGAAATAGCCGGAAATCAGCCCGACGCTGGTGCCGATGACGGTAACGATGGCGACAACACTGAGTGCAATGGCAAGCGAGATGCGCGAGCCGTAGATGGCGCGCGACAGCACGTCGCGTCCGAATTTATCGGTTCCTAGGAAATGCACGGGCTGGCCATCGGTAGAGCCGAAGAAGTGCCGGCTCATCGGAATGAGACCCAGAAGTTTGTATTCGGCACCCTTCACGAAGAAGCCGAGATGGACGGGATTGTCGTAGTCGGGGCCAACAATGGGCTGGAAAGTGACCGGATCGAGCTCTTCCGTCTCCGCAATGGCATAGACGCGTGGCGCGAGGCTGAAATTGCCGTCCTTGTCGGTGAACCGGACCACCTGCGGCGGTGAAAAGCTGCCATGGGTTTCGAGCGGGTTCATCGGCGCGAAGAAGTCCGCAAAAATGGAGATGAGGATCAGCAGCACCACCAGTACCAGCCCGACCATACCCGTGAAGGATCGTCTGAGACGCCGCCAGACAAGCGCCAGATAGGTCTCGTTGCCATTGGCGGAGCGGTCGGGTTTTGCCGCGGCGGCCGTTTCGGTTTTCATCTCGTCAAACGCCATCATCTCAGGCCCTCCCGAATTCGCGGACGCGCGGGTCGAGCATGGCGAGCAGCATATCGGCGATGATGTTGCCGACGATCAGCGTGGCGGCCAGCACCATCATGAAGGTCGCGGTGACATAGACGTCCCCCACCGCCATGGAGCCGACGATGGCCGGGCCGACGGTCGGCAACGCGAAGATGATCGCGGTCTCGATCTCGCCGCTCAGCATGTAGGGCAGCACCACGCCCTGATACATGACGAGCGGGTGCACGGCATTCGGCACCGCATGGCGCATGATGACGGCGCCTTCCGAAAGGCCCTTGGCACGCGCCGTCTCGACATATTGCGCATTCAGCGTATCGAGCAGATTGCCGCGCATCACCCGCATATTGTAGGCCAGCCCCCCGAAGACGGCGATAGCGACGACCGGCCAGACGTGGCTGACCAGATCGACGAATTTCGCCCATGACCACGGCGCACCGCCATATTGCGGTGAAAAGAAACTGCCGATCTCCGACACATCGAAATGAAATACCATGAGGTAGACGAGGATCAGCGCCATCAGGAATCGCGGGATCGTCATGCCCAGGAAGGCAATGGTGGAGAGCAGGTTGTCGACCCAGGAATATTGCCGTGTGGCGGCCCATATGCCGAAAGCGATGCCAAGTACCGATGCGAAGATGTGGCAGACCAGCGCCAGAGCGATAGTGCGCGGCAGGCGTTCGCCAACCACATCGGCGACCGGCTTGTTGTAATAAAAGCTGTAGCCGAAATCGCCGCGGGCGAGGATGCCGCCGATCCAGTTGAAATATTGAATAACGAGCGGCTTATCGAGCCCGTGTTCGATGCGGTATGCCTGCGCCTGCGCTTCCGCCTGCTCGAAGGACGCCCCGCCCTGGTTCATCAGCTGCGAGCGGATGTAGTCGGCATAGTCGCCGGGCGGCGCCTGGATGATGGCGAAAGTCACCACGCTCAGGATCAACAGCACTGGAATGGCGGATGCCACGCGTATCGTCAGAAATCTCAGCATCGAACGGTCTTCCTCGGTTTGGATTGGCCGTGTGTTGCCGGCCGCGCTTCACGCGCGACCGGTACCGGGTGTGCTCCGGGAGGAGTTCTTCAGGTTTTCGTACTTCCGGACATAATGGCGTTACGCACCTTTACCGGAAGCTTCAGTTGATCGGCCCGCCCTCGCCCGGCTTGCCGGGAAGCTGCTCAGGGAAAAGTTCGTATTTGCCCTGCTTGTCGGCCGCGACCCACAGGCGTTCGCGGATGATGGCGTCTTCGGCCCAGTTGAACATGAAGATCGGCGTACCCTGCGGCACATTGGAGAACCGCTTGTTGACGATGAGCGCACCGGGATATTCGGTGAGGCCAATCGTGTAGAGGTTCTGCGTATAGACCTTCTGGTACTGCTTCATCAGCTCGGCCCGCTCGGCATTGTCCTGCGAAGATATGAACTTGCGCACAATGTCGGCCATGTCCTTCTCGAAGGGCATCAGGTCCAGTTCCTTGCCTTCGGGTGCGCGGTGGTTCCAGCTGGTGCGCGGCCCGACAGGGGCCAGTTGCTCGGTATTCTGCACCACGGATGAAAGCTCGGTGGAATTGCGCCGCACCAGCCAGTCAAACTGCCCGCCATAATGGGCGGCGTCACGCTGGTTTGAATCGAGGCTATTGATGACGACGCGCAGGCCGAGTTTCGCCATCTGGCCGACAAGACCTTCTGCAAGGCTCTTGTCCGTCGCATAACCGTTGTTGACGAGAAGGGTAATCTCGACATTACGGCCGCCAAGCGTTTCCTTGGGGAAATTCAGGAAACCGTCGCCGTCAGTGTCTTTCAGGCCAATCGAAGCCAGCGCCGCCTTGGCAGCCTCGAGGTTGAAGGGGTAATAGACCGTCGAAGCACGATCATAGAAGCTTGTCCCCGACGAAATACCACCCGGATAGATCGCCGTGAAAGGCCCCTTGACGAGCGAGTCACCGATCGCCTTGCGATCAAGAGCGGAGGTGACGGCCTGGCGGAACACCTCGTTACGGTTCAGCTCACGAATGGCCTGCCCGCGCTCATCCGGATTGCCCCAGCCATTGGCGGAAAAATTCATCTGCAGATTATAGCCGATAAGGCGCGGTCCAAAGGCAAGGCGGGCTGGCGCATTGGGGTCAGCGGCGCGTTTCAGCGAGGCGACGAAATTCTCCGGCTGCTCGAGATTGGAGAAATCGCCCGATCCCGCCACGGCCTGCACGTCACGGTCCGCCCAGGTGGAGAGCTTGTAATGGACTTCATTGAGATAGGGCAACTGCTGGCCTTTCTCGTCCACTTTCCAGTAATAGGGGTTGCGCCGCAGCACGATGAGATCATCCGGCCGGTATGACACCGGCACCCATGCGCCCATGACCGACATGTTCATATACTCAGGCGGGAACGCGTTTTTGAACTGGTTATAGGTGTTCTTGGAATATTTCGGATGCTGGGGTTTCAGAATATGCGACGGCCCGGGGCAGAAGCTCGGATAGGCCATGGTGTAGAGATATTGCTTCGGGAACGCCGCCTTGAACGTCCATTCGACGGTATAGTCATCGATCTTCTTCAGCGTCGTTCCCTCACCGAAAGCCTCAGGCGATGCACCACCGCCAAGCGGTGAGACATTGGGATCGATGACGGCGTCTTCCCAGTAGAACATCACGTCATCGGCGTTGAAGGGCTCGCCATCCGACCATTTGGCACCCTTGACGAGATGCATCGTCAGCTTGTGGCCATCTTCCGACCACTCCCAGCTTTTGGCCAGATTAGGCAGCGGCTCGGTATCCTTGGCATCTACCTGGAACAGTGGCGCGGTGCGCGTCAGGCACTCGGAAAGGGCGATATCGATGCCGCCCCAGCCCTGGCTCTGGCCGGCAATATAGTTCCAGCCCTCCGGCCTGCCGCCGACGACATGGCGCATTGTGTCACCATAAACGCCGGCGCCGTCAGGCATGTTGGCCGCCTTGTAGACCAGCGGCTCCTCGGGCAGGCGCTCTTTCAGCGGCGGCAGCTTGCCGGTCTTTTCGAATTTCTCGATAATCCAGTCGGGTTCGCTGTAGCTTGGCAGCGCCTTGAATTCGAGGATCGAGTCGCGCGCGACATAGTTGATCTTGCCTTCGGCCGGAAATTGCGGCGGCTCGGGCGGCGTCGTGGTCTCGAAGGCATTCGCATTGAGTGCGATCATCGAAACACCGAACCCCAGTGCCGAGATGATACCAATTCTGCGTTGAAGTAACATCGTCATTCCTCCCAAATGGCAGCTTTCACCGCCGACCCTCTCTCATCGTTGAGACCGGACGGCGAACTCCCTTCCGCCGCCGGCCTTTTCCCATGTCTTTTCCTTCAAACGGCCTTTTTCAGTGCCGATTTCTCGGCCCGCAATTCCTCGATGGAACGCACGTTGCGGCGCGCGGCACCCGCCCAGTCACGGGTCTTGACGCTGGACTTCGCAAGTCGCTCCTTCGCCGCCGGAACGGCATCGGCATATTGCGGCAGCCAGCGCGCCTGAGCGACAACCATCTCGTCCACCATCTGCCAGACCTCCTCCGGCGTGGCGACGGCGCCGACCAGCGGATCATGCAGCACGGCGAGTTTCAAAAGATCGATATCGCCGCTGACTGCCGCATGGACCGACATGCGCTGCACGTTGATGGACGCCATGCAGGTGGCCGCACAGGCTTCCGGCAACGTGATGCCGGAGACCATATTGATGCCGAAACGGTCGACAAAACCGGGCGATTCGATGATGGCGTCCGCCGGCAGATTGCTGATGACGCCATTGTTCTTGACGTTGAAGTGGCCGCGATAGACACGCCCGGTCTCCAGCGCCTCAAGAATATGGCTTGCATGTTCGTTGGAGCGCTTTGCCGGATCGATCGGCTTGTCGGCCGATGCGAGAAACTGCGGGAATTCCGTTTCGAACCAGTTGCGCGTTTCGGTGGAGTGGCGGAGATAACCGCCGGTTTCCCCGTGAATCCAGTCGGACATGTCGATCCAGCGGGCGATTTCCTCTGGCCGCTTACGATACCATGGAAGATATTCGGAGAGATGGCCGTTGCTTTCGGTCGAATAGACGCCGAAGCGCTTCAGCACGTCGATGCGAAGCTTCTCCTGCTGCGAGAAGACCGGATGCGCCTCAAACGCGGCAACCAGCTCGTCCTTACCGATCTTGCGGCCATTGAGCCGCAGATCGATGAACCATGTCTGGTGGTTGATGCCGGAGCAGATGTAATCGAGTTCTGCCGGGGATTTCGCACCGAGGATTTCGGCAATCTGTTCCGCCCCGTGCTGAACGCCATGGCAGAGACCGACCGTATCCACCTTGCCATATTCGATGGCTGCCCAAGTGTTCATGGCCATGGGGTTGGCATAGTTCAGGAACTTTGCGCCGGGTGCCCCGACCTCGCGGATATCCTTGCAGAAATCGAGAATGACGGGAATGTTGCGCTGACCGTAGAGAATTCCGCCGGCGCAGATTGTATCGCCTACGCACTGGTCGATGCCGTATTTCAGCGGAATGCGGATATCGTCCGCATAGGCTTCGAGCCCGCCGACCCGCACGCAGCTGATGATGTATTTCGCGCCCTCCAGCGCCCGGCGGCGGTCCGTATGGGCGGTCACCTTCACGGGGAAACCATTTGCCTCAACGATCTTGTCAAGGATCGCCCTGATCATATCGAGATTGTGCTGGCTGATATCCGTGAGCGCGACTTCAATATCGCGAAACTCCGGCACACACAGGAGATCGGTGAACAGTTTTTTCGTGAAACCGACGCTGCCTGCGCCAATAATAGCGATTTTGAAACTCATAACGCCACCTCTGTTGCAAATCGAATCGGTGAAACGGGCCGACGGATCGTGAAATGGCATTGCAGAAAAATACCCGTGAGAATCCCGGAAAACCGGCCTTCCTCTCCAATTTTTCAGCAACAATATCCTGCTGGCTGTCTCCTCGGATCGGGATTATGCGTATAATATCGGCGAGGACCAGAGAAGGATTATGCTTTCATGGGTAATTTTGTGCTGCGCGATTTGATCGATCAGGGACCCGGCATGCGCACCGTCTCACTGCCGCGCGGCCGTCAGACGCTGCACACCATGCCGACCAGCAGCGGTTATGAAATCCGCCGTGGTGGCAATTACGACTGGGATGGGCGCAAGCGCGGCCAGACGCCGTTCACCGTGCTACAATATTGTATCGGCGGACAGGGCAACCTGCGTTACGAGAACCGCCATTACGTGGTGAGACCGGGCGAAACCTTGCTGCTGCTCATTCCCCATAATCATCGCTACTGGCTGGAAGAAGGCAAGGAGTGGGAATTCTTCTGGATTTCCATGAATGGCGAGGAAGCCCTGCGCATTCACCGCAATATCCTCTCCGTCACCGGTCCGATACTCAAGCTCCAGCCCGAGACCGTGGATCATCTTGCCGAATGCTGTTCGCGCCTCGTCAATGGCGCGGAAACGCCGGGGGCCGCCTCAGCCGTCGCTTACGAGGCGGCGATGACACTTTACGATGATGTCTTCGGCTCGCACCCTTCCTTTAGTGGCGAATATCGCACCATGCAGCAGGTGCTGAGCTACATAGACAGCCATCTCGGCGAACGGCTCTCGGTCAGTGACCTTGCTGATGTGGCGGGCTTGAGCCGTGCGCATTTCTCCCGCATCTTCACGGCAAGCGAAGGTATGCCGCCTGCGGAATTTGTGCTGCAACGTCGCCTGCGCCGGGCAGCCAAACTTCTCACCTCGGCTGCGAACATTCCGATCAAGGAGGTGTCCGTGCTTTGTGGTTTCGAGGATCCCAACTATTTTTCCAAAGTCTTCCGCAGACTTTATGGCACCAACCCCAGCGAATTCCGCACCACCGGCATGTATGCGAGCGTCCGCCAGGGCTGACACAAAATGCGACTTCGTTTTGACATGTTTCAGGCGATTAAGAATGGGCGTTGCGCCCTTTTTGGAGACCTATCAAGGTGAACAGCAAAATCCGGACGATCCTCGTCTTACCGATCAGGGCCATCATCGTTTTCGCCCTCGTTCTCGACGGCATTTTCCGTCCGCTCTACCGGCCGGTCATTGCGGCCATATCGAACCTGACATTCATCCAGAGGCTGGAAAACCGGATCGCGCGATTGCCGCGCCTTGCCATTCTTCTCTGTCTTGCCGTCCCCTTTGCGATTGCCGAGCCGATGAAGATCGTCGGCCTCGTCCTCATCGCCCATGGCGCTTTCAAGTCGGGGGTGGTTCTGACGATCCTTGCCCATCTTTCGACCTTCCTGATTGTCGAGCGCATCTACCATGCCGGCCGGGAAAAGCTTCTCACCTATGGCTGGCTCGCCTGGATCATGCGCTATGTGCGTTTTGCCCGTTCGTTTTACGACCGTTTGAAACTTGCGGCGCTCAGCTGGATTAGGCTTCGGGTCCTTGCACAATCGCGATAGAACCTGCCCGTCATCTTTTGCGGCGCAGCCTTTTCAAGAGATATTCCGCAAGCGCAGTCGATTGCAGCGACACGAGAATGATGACGATGCCGAACACAACGCGGGCTTCAGGCACTTCGTCGAACAGAAAATATCCGACCGCAGTCACAAACAGGATCGACAGATAGCTGACCGGCGCAAGGACGCTTGCATCCGCGATACGATAGGCCCGCAGGAAGCAATATTGTCCCATCTGCGCCAGCAATCCGATGCCGAGCAACGGAACCCAGTCAAATGACGCAACCGGCTTCCATGTCCAGATTGCCGGAATGGCGGTGATGACGGCGAGGCCCACCGTATAGAACACCATCATGACAGTGGTGTTCTCCCGCCGCAGCGCTCGTGTCTGGATAACCGCAAGCGCACCGAACACCACCGATATCAGCACAACGATCACGCCCACGCCAAATTCCGCGCCGCCCGGCCCAATGACGACCAGAACGCCGACAAATGCAAGACAGGCTCCCGCCCAGCGAAAGCGGCTCACGCTTTCGCCAAGAAAGGCGACAGCCATCGCCATCGTCACCAATGGCCGGGAAAAACCAAGGGCATTGACGGTCGCAAGCGGCAACAGGGTGATGGCGATGAAATTGCTGGTGAGGGCGATGGCATTGCAGCAGATGCGGAAAATGTTACGCCAGGGATATTGGATGCGCGCCACTTCTCCCCGGTGCCGCCAGATGAGTGGCAGGATGAACATCAGGCCAATCATCGCCCTGATGAAGACGAGCTGGAAGGCGGGATAGGTGACGCCTTGCGCCTTGACGAGCGCGGTCATACCGCCCGCAACAAGGGTCATGTCCAGCAACAGCCAGCCTATGCCCGCGCGGGTGTCCGTTTCGCGAGGGCCTTGCTGTTCTTCGCTTTGATCGTCGCCATTCACGCCGGTTGCACAAGATTGGCCATGAGGCGGAAAGCGCCAGGCACAAGCTTGTCCATCTGGTGATGCAGCACGAGGCTGGTATGGGTATGCCTACCCTTGCCGATGACGCCCGAAACCAGCGCACCCTTCAGCGGCTGCTCATCGACATCATGCATGGCGAGCAATGGCTCGTAGACATCATCCCAGCGCGAGGCGAAATAAAGCCCACGCTCTTTGTCCCAGCCCCCCCAGTCGGCGGCATCAATCCTGTTCGGCCCGGCAAGCAGCGGATGGTCGGGCAAGAGCACCGTTACCTCCGCCTGAGGATCGGTCACACGCCAGCGCAGGGAAGGCTTGCCGATCTCAAGACGCCGGACGGGTGTCGTTTCCGGACTCCATCCGTCAGCCGGCCGGTGATAGAGCGTGACCAGATGACCGCCGTTTTCGACGAAGCGGTGAAGTTTCTCCGTCTCGGCAGCGAGATCCCTGCGGATGCCGAAGGCGAAGATGCCGATAACGATCGTCGTAAAGGAAGACAGGTCCCCGCCAAGCGCCTGAGCGTCGAGGTCGGTGACATCGAGTCCCATTCGCGACAGCCAAAGACCCACCCTGTCAGCACCACCACCGACATAGCCGATCCGCGCCTTCTCGGGCAGCTTCAGGTCCAGCGAGAGGATTTTCAGAACGGACGGCGCCAGAAATCTTGCCCGACCGATGTGCGGATAAGCGATCGGCGTTATATGAAAAGCGGGTTGCGCACCGACAAGCGCCTCGATCTGGGCAAGGCCCACCCGGGCGTCGCCGTTACGTTCGGCAATCCAGTCGCCGCCGTTCTTGCGCAGGTTCCAGCCGCCCGTGTTCCTGAACGACAGCGACGCATCGGCGCCCTTTATATTCGCCTGAAAGACATGCGCCTCCTGCCCCTGTCCGAGCGGAACCAGAAGAGCGTCCGGCGCAATGGTCAGCGACTGCGCCGGCGTCACGAAAAACGGTTCCTCAAGGTCGAAGGCGGCCGAAACCGTTCTGCCTTCAACTGTTGCGGAAAGCCGCACTGAGGCATGGCCATTGCCGCCCATGGCTTTCCAGTCAGGCTGATACAGCCCGGAAACAGGTGCATCCTGATCCGCGACAAGCGTAAAGACCCGCCTCTCGCCAAGCGACTGGATGGATGACGATACACCTGATGGCAGGACCGGGGTGACCTCAACGTCAATGTGAGCCGCCTTATCTGAAAGCTCCACGGAAAGAACCGACGTTCCGCCCGGAACGATCTCCGCCGGCTCGGCGTAGGCCCGCTCGAAAACATCAAGCGCCGTCAGGATGGCGGCATCGACCTGCGCCCGCTTGCGCCCGATCCGATGTCCGTGCACTTCCCTGAAATCCGCAGTGGCGGATTCGTCCACCGTCTGCAAAAGCGCTGCCGCAGCAAGAAGTGACGCCGTGATCCGCTGCCTGTCGGGAAAGGCTGATATCGCTTCGCTTATCGCCTGTTCCGCCTTGACCAGCGCCTTTGCCAATTCGGTATCCAGGCCCGGGAACACCGCAAGGTCTGACAACGAAGACGGCAGCCCGTCGAGGATCGAGTGTTCTTGGCCCCCTGCATCACTGGCGAGTTCAAGATGCAGCGGCCAGACCTCCTGCGCCAGCTTAGGCCAATGTCCCATTCCCTGAGAAGCGTGATAATAACGCGACCATTCGCCGATCCGGTCATATTGCGCGCCAGTCGCCTGCTCCCTGCCGCGAGCGTTTACCGTTACGGTCGTCTCCGGCGGCGGCACTTCGTCATCATAGGTGTCACCACCGCCCGACCACGCGGGAAGGTAATATTTCGCCACCTGCCACGGCTTCAGCCCCTCTGTAAGATGTTCAGGATAGGCCGCAGGGTCCGCCGCCAGCGCGATGGCGCTCTTTGCCGCACGCGTCATGGCGCGGTGGTGCCCATGTTGTCCCGGCACATCGAGAAAGGTCGGGATGACGATATCCGGCCGCTCCTTGCGATAGGCGCGCACCAGCCGCTCAATGATGCGCTGCTGCCCCCAGCGGCCAAAGGTCTGGTCGCCATCCTTGGAGAACCCGAAGTCATGAATGAGATCCGCCGGCCCATGGCCGAGCCAGCTGATATCCGCATCGATGACGCGGGCCGCCTCCTCCAGCTCCCGCGAGCGGATGACGCCGAGCGCGCCAAGCCTTTCCGGCCCCAGCGCATTCTGACCGCCCTCGCCACGTGTCGAGCAGGCGATGATGGTACGCATGCCAAGCTCCATGCGGAAATAGGCAAGCAACCCGTTCTGCTCGTCGTCCGGATGCGCGCCGGTATGCATGACGGTCACCGTGGACTTCAGCGCGCTCAGCCTGCGATGCAGGCGTATGAGCCACGGATCGGCCATTTGCCGTTCGATGCGCTCCCGGGGGGTAAGCATGGGCGGTCTCCTCCAATATTCAGCCGGGTGCCTGCGCTGCGGCTCCCATGGATGTCTCAAGTTTTGGCGTGACGATATCGAAAAGCGGCAAGGCGGCAGCGCCGAGGGCAGCAGTCAACTGCCCGGACTTGCCATGGATGACACGCGGAAGTTCCCGCTGCCTGCGACTTGCGACCGAGGTCGGCAAAGGCCCCATCCGTGCAATGATTTCACTGATGATGACCTCAGGCAGAGCGCCGCCGAGAATGACTGTCTGCGGATCGAGAATATTCTCGAGCATCGCCACCATGGGCGCCAGATGCGCCGCAGCTTCGTCGATCCATTCCCTCACCACGGGATGGCCTGCCTTGAACAGGGCCTCCAGATCATCAAGTTCCGTATCCGCAACACCGGCGCATACAAGCTTTCCCTTCAGTACATAGACTGAGGCATAAGCCTCCAGGCACCCTCTCTGCCCGCAGGAAGGACAAGGCCTTCCCCTCGGCGAAACAGTCACATGGCCGATTTCGCCGGCATTCCCGAATGCACCGCGATAGGGCGCGCCATCTTGGATGATGCCGAGTCCGATACCGACGCCGAAATAGATCATGCAGAAATTCGGGATCGCCAGACCGGCACCAAACAGCCGTTCCCCGACTGCTGCGGCCGTGGCATCGTTTTCAACCACGACCGGCTGGCCGCAGGCTTCGCCCAGCATCTGCCGGGCATCAATGCCGCCCCAGCCGGAAAGCGTCGTCGGTCCCACCGAAGTCATGCCATCGATCTCGAAGGGACCGGGCATGACGACCCCGGTGCCGAGCAGCCTGCAGCCTAGATTTTTGGCAACGGCGTCATGCTCGGCGGCAAAGGTCTTGAATATGGCTTCCGGTGTCGTGTCCGAGAGCGGCGTGATGCGCTGCGTGCGAAGAACGCCGGCGAGATCAAGACCGACGGTGACCATATGGTCGGCGGCGATTTCCACGCCGATCGTCGCCCCGCCATCCGGGTTGACCGAAAACTGGATCGGCGGTTGGCCGCGACCGGAGCGACGACGGCCGAGCTCCTTCAGCAACTCCTCGCCGATGAGTTCATCGACGATATTGGCGACCGCCTGCGGCGTCAGATGCGTGATCTTGGCGATCTGGGCGCGGCCGAGGGAGCCGTGCCGCCGGACAATATCGAGGACGACTCGCCTGTTATGTTCGCGGCTCCGCTCAGGGTTTTTTCCGATTGCTACGGGATAAGCGTCCACCGTGTGCACCGTCATCTCTTCAACTTCCCGTCTGTTAGAAAATTAATAGCGTCGAACCGACGATAAGCGCAATATAATAATTCAAGTAAATTATCTTATTGACAAATGCCTGCCTTCAGAGAACCGTAAGAGCGACCGGGGGTCAGGCTTGCCCGGGCGGAAGAGGAAACTCCGCCACCGGCAGATCGATGAGCGCGCGCGAAAGCGCGGAAAAGGGAACGATGGCTTCGCATCCGGAAGACCGGGCGGAGGAAAAGGAGGCTTACATGCGCAGGGCAACTCTGTTCGCCGGCTTGGTTGCCGGTTTCAGCACATTTGCATTCAACGCCGCGCAGGCGGTCGAAATCGAATATTGGCAATATGTCTTCGACACCCGCGTGAAGGCCATGGACGAGCTGATCGCACAATTCCAGAAGGCCAATCCCGACATCACCGTCAAGCAGGTAACCTTCCCTTATGCCGATTACCAGACGCGCGTGATTGCCGCCAATATGTCCGGCAAGGGCCCGGACGTGATGCAGCTGTTTTACGGCTGGCTCGACAAGTTCGCAGCGGGCGGGATTTTGCAGCCATTGCCAACAGACGCTTTCCCGCATGACAAGATCGAAAGCGAATTTTTCCCGATCGTCAGCGCCATGAAACGCGGCGAGGACTATTACGGCCTGCCGACCGCGGTTCGTTCGCTTGCACTGTTCTACAACAAGAAGCTCTTTACCGAGGCGGGTCTCGATCCCGCAAATCCGCCGAAGACGCTCGATGAATTCGTCGCCGCCGCGCAAAAGATCGCCAAGCACGATGCCGCCGGCAATCTCACCGTCGCCGGTTCCACGCTCGATATGGGCGGACAGGATCACCAGTGGTGGCGTGAGGTGCTCATCCGCCAATATGGTGGCGAGCCCTATACCGACAACGACCAGAAGGTCGCATATAATAGCGAGCCCGGCATCCAGGCTCTGAAATTCTACACCAGTCTGCAGCTCGAAAAAAAGATCGGTCAGGCGGGTTTCATGGATGAAGGCCAGGCCGCCTTCCGTGCGGGCAAGGCGGGCATGACCATCGACGGCACTTTCCGGCTGGGCTCGTTCCGCACCATCAAGGATTTCGAGTGGGGCGTGACCGAACTTCCGACCAATGACAAGAATATCCGCTCCAACTATGCGAGCTATTTCGCCAACGGCATCAGCGCCAAGACAACGGGTGAAGAGCTTGAGGCGTCCAAGAAGTTCCTCGCCTATATCTCTTCACCGGAAGCCATGGCGATCTGGCTGAAGACAGTGGGCGAACTGCCGGCGAGACGCTCCGCAGCGCTGACCGAAGAAAACCTGAAGGACCCGATCTACGCGCCGTTCCTGAAGGGTCTGGAATATGCCCACACGACACTGTTCATGGATGAGGCCGCCCAGCGCCAGAACGCCATTGACATGACCAACCGGGTCCTGCTCGAGGGCCAGTCGGTTGAAGATTCCATCAAGCAGGCCGCCGAGGCCGAGCAGGAAATCATCGACGCGGCGAAACCCTGAAAACCGCAGGTCCAACCATGACAGCGACAGATCAACAGGGGGCGGTATCCGGCCGCCCCGGCGGCTCCTTTGGGGACCGTCTTTCCATGCGCACCAAACGGCTCTTATGGATATGGAGCTTTCTGGCGATCCCTATCCTGTTTTACAGCATCATCCGTTTTTACCCGACGCTTCAGGCCTTCTATCTGTCCTTCACCAACTGGGACCTGCTGAGGCCGGCAAAGTTCATTGGCGTTGCCAATTACGTCAAGCTCTTCAAGGACCCGCAATTCTGGAAGGTGTTCAAGAACACCTTCGCGTATCTCATCGTCGGCACGCCGATCAGCCTCGTGCTCGCCTTCGTCATCGCCTTTTATCTCGACCGCGTACGCATCCTGCACGGTTTCATCCGCGCGCTTTATTTCCTGCCCTATCTGACGACGGCGGCCGCGATGGCCTGGGTCTGGCGCTGGTTCTATCAACCGCCGCCCATCGGCATCATCAACGACGTCTTCGCAATTCTCGGCATTCCGCAGCAACCCTTCATCCGCTCTACGGACCAGGCGCTCTATTCGATCATGGTGACAGCCATCTGGGCAGGCCTTGGCTTCCAGATCATCATCTTCATGGCCGGGCTGCGCGCCATTCCAACGACATTTTACGAAGCCGCCCGCATCGACGGGCTGGGCGAATGGGCGATCCTGCGCAAGATCACGCTTCCGCTTCTGAAACCCACCACGGTCTTCCTCGTGGTCTTCTCGTCCATCGGTTTCCTGCGCATCTTCGACCAGGTCTACAACATGACGACCAATGATCCGGGCGGACCGCTCGGCTCAACGAAACCGCTTGTGCTGATGATCTATCAGACGGCGTTCAATTCCTATGCCATGGGTTATGCCGCAGCGCAGACGGTCGTCCTGTTTACCATTCTTCTCGTCGTATCGCTGATCCAGCTCTGGGTCCTGAGGGAAAAGAAATGAGCGAAGCAAAGCCACTTTCCCACGCCCGTATCCGCCCCGGTCGCATTCTCGCCTGGACGTTGCTGTTCATAGGCGGCCTGATCATGGTTTCGCCGCTACTATTCATGTTCTCGACCTCGTTCAAGACGGCGGACCAAGTCTATGATCTCAGGCTCATTCCCGCAGCACCGACGCTTGCCAACTATATCACGGTCATGGCCGACGGCCGTTTCCTGCGCTGGTTCTTCAACTCAATGCTGGTTGCGGTCATCGTTACCGTCTCCAACTGCTTCTTTGACAGTCTGGTCGGGTACACGCTAGCGAAGTTCGAGTTTCGCGGCCGCTATTTCATCTTCCTCGCCATCCTGTCGACGCTGATGATCCCGACCGAAATGCTCGTCATTCCCTGGTATCTGATGTCCAGCCAGCTGGGCTGGCTCGACAGCTACTGGGGCATCATGTTCCCGGGCATGATGACGGCCTTCGGCACCTTCCTGATGAAGCAGTTCTTCGAGACGGTTCCGAACGACTTCATCGAGGCCGCGCGCGTCGACGGGCTGAACGAATTCCAGATCTGGTGGAAAGTCGCCCTGCCGCTGGTGACGCCCGCGCTCTCCGCGCTCGCGATCTTCACCTTCTTAGGGAACTGGACAGCATTCTTCTGGCCGTTGATCGTCACGACAAGCAAGGAGCTCTACACCCTGCCGGTCGGCCTTTCGAGCTTTGCCGTGGAACAGCAGATCCAGTGGGAAATGATCATGACGGGCGCAGCCATTGCGACCATCCCCACCCTCATCGTCTTCATCGTCCTGCAACGCTACATCGTTCGCGGTGTGATGCTGGCGGGCCTGAAAGGATAACATCATGGCCGATATCAACCCGCGCCAGTCGGATACCAGCAAGTTTCCCGACCCTGTCTACAAGGAAACCGTGCTGCGCCCGCTTTTCGACGGCGCCAAGAACCACCACGTAGATGGGTTCCGCCGCATAGACCGCGCCCACCTTGTCATGCTGCGCGAGACCGGCATTCTCGATGCCGAGACGGCGGCCAAGATCGCCGGCGCACTCGAAGATATCGACAAAACCATCGAACCCGCGGAGCTTGTTTATACCGGCGAAGTCGAGGATTTCTTCTTCCTGATCGAAAAAGAGCTGAAAGCCCGCATCGGCGTCGATGTCGCCGGCCGCCTGCACACGGCCCGTTCGCGCAACGATATCGATCACACGCTGTTCAAGATCGGCCTCAAGGAAAAGATCGACACGCTCACCGTCAAGGCGCGTGTCCTGCTGAAAGCGCTGATCGATGCCGCCGAACGCAATCAAGCCACGCTGATCGTGGCTTACACCCATGGGCAGCCGGCCCAGCCCACCACCTTCGGCCACTACCTTTCCGCCGCGATCGAGGTGCTGATCCGGGATATCGAACGTTTTGCAGAGGCGCGCCGCATCGTCGATCTTTCGCCGATGGGCGCTGCCGCCATCACCACCTCGGGCTTTCCCATCGATCGGGCGCGGGTCGCCGAATTGCTGGGTTTTGCTGCACCCTTACGCAATTCCTATTCCTGCATCGCCGCCGTGGATTACACGACCGCGACCTATGGCGCGATCGAGCTGATGTTCCTGCATCTCGGACGGCTCATCCAGGATTTCCAGTTCTGGACGAGTTTCGAGGTTGGCCAGATCTACGTGCCGAATGCGCTGGTGCAGATTTCCTCGATCATGCCGCAGAAGCGAAACCCGGTGCCGATTGAACATCTGCGCCACCTCGCCAGCCAGACATTCGGGCGGGCGCGCACGGTGCTGGATGTGATGCATAATACGCCCTTCACCGACATGAATGACAGTGAGGGCGAAACGCAGGGCATGGGTTATGAGGCCTTCGCCTCTGCGGGCCGGGTTCTCGATCTTCTTGCCAGCCTCGTTGGCCAGATCAGCATCGATCCCGAAAGGGTCGACCAGAACATCCGCCGGTCGTGTATCACCATCACGGAACTGGCGGATTCGCTTGTCCGCATCGAAGACCTGTCTTTCCGCCAGGCCCATGAGATTGCCGCGACTGTTGCCAAGAGCGTCGTCGCGCTGAAAGGCGATCTGCCGAACGACGGTTACCAGCCGTTCCTCAAGGCGTTCCATCAGCTGACAGGGCGGCAAACCGGGATCGATGAGGAAAAATTCATGCAGATCGTCTCGCCCGAGCACTTCGTTGCCGTACGCAGCCGTTTCGGCGGCCCTGCGCCCGAGCCGATGCGGGAGGCGATTGCCACCTATCGCAACACGCTTGCTGCATTCGAGGCCGAAGCACGGCGATCCGCCGATCACGAAGCGGCAAAGGCCGCGGAACTCACAGAGAAATTCACCGCCCTGACGGGAGCCCGATGATGGCGACAATCGAACTCAATAAACTCGTGAAGCGCTACGGCAAGGTCGAGGCGGTCAAGGGCATCGATCTTGCCATTGAAGACGGCGAATTCGTCGTTTTTGTCGGCCCGTCCGGCTGCGGCAAATCCACCACCCTCAGAATGATCGCCGGGCTGGAAGAAATCTCCGACGGAGCGCTGAAGATCGGCGGCGACATCGTCAATGAGAAGGAACCGAAACAGCGAAACATCGCGATGGTCTTCCAGAACTATGCGATCTATCCGCATATGACGGTTCGCCAGAACATCGGCTTTGGCCTCTACACCTCGAAGCTTGACCGCGAGGAAAAGAACCGCCGCATCGAGGAGGCCGGCCGGGTGCTCGGTCTGGAGGCCCTGCTCGACCGGCGGCCGGCGGCCCTGTCAGGCGGCCAGCGGCAGCGTGTCGCCATCGGCCGCGCCATGGTGCGCGATCCCGCCGCCTTCCTGTTCGATGAGCCACTGTCTAACCTAGACGCCCAGCTGCGCGCACAGATGCGTATTGAAATCAAGCGCTTGCATCAGCGTCTTAAGACGACAACCGTTTATGTCACCCACGATCAGGTGGAAGCCATGACCATGGCCGACAGGATCGTCGTCATGAAGGACGGCCACATCCTGCAGGTCGGCACGCCAACGGAACTTTATGAAACACCCGTCGATATCTTTACCGCACGCTTCATCGGCAGCCCCTCGATGAACCTGCTGCGCGGAACCAGAGCCGGCGACAGCGTCGCGCCGTCCGCCACGGGTGAGCTTCTGATCGGCGTCCGGCCGCATGATCTGCTTGTTGGGGAGTCTGGGTCCGCTCAGGGGACGTTTACCCTGGAAGGAACGGTAACGGCAGTCGAGCCGCTCGGGCCGGAGACGCTTGTCCATCTGGACACCGACACCAGTTCGGTAATCGCCACGGCGAGAAGCAAAACCATTCCGGCCGTCGGCGGCAGGCTGCAATGCCAGGCGGCGCGAGGTTCGCTTTATCTTTTCGACGCCAAGACGGAAAAGCTTCTGGGCCGCGCATGATGACAACGGAAAAAACTGCCGTCATCAGCGTCGGCCGGATCTATTGTGACCTCATTTTCACCGGTCTTAATGAACTGCCAGTGCTCGGCCGGGAACTGTTTGCCCGAGACATGGAAATCGCCCCCGGCGGCGGAGCCTTCATTGCCGCCGCCCATTTTGCCCACGTCGGACGCCCGGTTGCTCTGCTCGCAAGGCTCGGCACCGATACATTTTCGCGCGACATCGGTGAGAAAATGGCGCAAAGCGGCGTCGACCTGCGGTTTCTGGAACATGCAGCAGATGCCGGACCGCAGGTGACGGTGGCGACGGTGGTTGGCCAGGACCGGGCATTTTTGACGCGCCGTGCCGGCGCCGCCCGTCCCTCGACGCTCGATGCCGCCTTCGCGTGGGATAACGCCCGGCATCTGCACATCGCCGAGTTCGCCACGCTGCATGAGATGCCTGATCTGGTTTCACGCGCCAAGGCAAGCGGATTGTCAGTATCGCTCGATCCAAGCTGGGATGCTTCGCTGATCTACGACAAGGGGCTGCTGAAGGCCTGTGCCGGTGTCGACGTGTTTTTGCCCAATCTTGAAGAGGCGGGAGCAATCACGGGGCATTCTGACCCGGAAAGAGCCACCCACGCCCTGTCAGAGGCCTTTCCCGTCGTGGCGCTGAAAGGCGGCGCGCAGGGCGCTTGGGTATCTTGTCGAAGGGGCTTGCAGCATCTGGCAGCCCAGGAAGTACCCGTGATCGATACGACCGGCGCCGGCGACGCCTTTAATGCCGGTTTTCTTGATGCCTGGCTTCAAGGCAGGGACGAACAGCAATGCCTCACAGCCGGGGTTGCCGCGGGCAGTCTTGCCGTGCAGGCGGCGGGCGGCGCTCCAAGGGTGTCGACCACCGCTTGAGGCACCTTGCCCGCCTCACTCGCCGCGCGGAAAACGCTGGTTTTCTTCCAGCACGTTGAGGTCCATGTGGTTACGCATGTAGCGTTCCGAAGCCTTCTGCAAGGGTTGGTAGTCCCACGGGTAATAGGCGCCGTTGCGCAGCGCCTTGTAGACCACCCAGCGCCGCGCCTGACTTTCGCGAACGGCGGCGTCGAACACCGGCAACTGCCACCGCCGGCCAATTTCGGCGGAAAGCAACGAGAGCACGTCGCTGAAAGCGGGATCGCCAGCGAGATTGGTGCGCTCTTCGGGATCGGCGTCCAGATCGTAAAGCAGCGGCGGATCGGCCTCACAGACGGACAATTTGTACCGACCGTCCCTGATGGCGACGAGCGGCGAGATCGAGCCTTCGGCCGCATATTCCATCGGCACCGGGCCGCGCCCGCCGGTGCCAGCAGCCAACGGCGCCAGATCCTCGCCATCCGTCCAGCGTTTAAGCGAGGTGATATCAAGCCCTGCCAGACCGCACAGCGTCGGCGTCACATCCAGTGTCGAGGCCGGCGTATCGATCAATGCCGGCTGCCAGCCCGGCGCGGCGATCATCAGCGGTACGCGGGCCGAGCCCTCGAAGAAGCACATCTTGAACCACAGGCCGCGCTCACCCAACATATCGCCATGGTCTGAAAGGAAGAGGACGATGGTGTCCTCCTCCATCCGCGTCGCCTTCAGGACGCCAAGGATTTCGCCGATCTTCTCGTCGATATAGGAGACGTTGGCGAAGTAACCGCGGCGTGCCCGGCGTATCTGCTCCGGCGAAATATCGAAGGCATTGTGGTCACAGGCTTCCAGCAACCGTTTCGAATGCGGGTCCTGCTGATCGAAAGCAATGGCCTCCGACTGCGGATCGAGCGCCGGGCAATCCTCATAGAGATCCCAGAATTTCCGCCGCGCCACATAGGGATCGTGCGGATGGGTGAAGCTGACCGTCAGACACCACGGCCGGTCATCGAGCCGACGAGACAGGTCATAGAGCTTGCGGGTGGCGTGGTAGGCTACCTCGTCGTCATACTCCATCTGGTTGGTGATTTCGGCAACCCCTGCACCCGTCACCGAACCCAGATTGTGATACCACCAGTCGATCCGCTCGCCCGGCTTGGTATAATCGGGCGTCCAGCCAAAATCCGCGGGATAGATGTCGGTCGTCAGACGCTCTTCGAAGCCGTGCAGCTGGTCAGGCCCGACGAAATGCATCTTGCCTGAGAGACCGGTGTAATAACCGGCTGCCCGCAGATGGTGCGCATAGGTCGGAATGTCGGAGGCGAACTCGGCGGCATTGTCGTAAACCCGCGTCCGGCTTGGCAATTGCCCGGACATTAGGGAGGCGCGGGCCGGCGCACAAAGCGGGCTGGCCGTATAGGTATTGGCGAAGCGTACAGACCGCTCCGCCAAGGCTTTCAGATGCGGTGCATGGAGAAAATCGGCCGGTCCATCGGGAAACAACGTCCCGTTGAACTGGTCGACCATCAGAATGAGGATATTGGAACGCGGCATTTCCACTTTCCGGCTCAGAGACCAAGCTTGCCCTTAACGGCATCCGCACCCGGTTTTCCATCCAGCGTGGTAACGCCCTGCAGCCAGCCATCCAGCGCTTTCGGGTTGGCCTTCACCCAGGCCGCTGCCGCGGCTTTGGAATCCTCTCCGCCGAGAATCGAACCCATGAGGGCATTTTCCATGCCGATATCGAACTTCAGGTTTTTGAAGAGCGCCGCCGCGTTGGGGCATTTTTCCGGCCAGCCGGTGCGGGCAAGCGTATAAACCTCTGCGCCGCCGAAATTCGGGCCGAAATAGGCGTCACCGCCGGAGAGATAGGCGATATCGATCTTCTCGTTCATCGGATGCGGCGCCCAGGCAAGGAAGACCACGGCCTTCTTATCCCGGCCCGCCCGTTCCACCTGCGCCAGCATGGCCTGCTCACCGGATTCGACGAGCTGCCAGCCTTTAAGGCCGAAATCATTGGCGTCTATGATCTTCTGGATATTCTGGTTGGCGGGTGCGCCGGGCTCGATGCCGTAAATCTTGCTCTCGAATTCATCGGCATGTTTGGCGAGATCGGCAAAATCCTTCACGCCCTTCTCCGCCATATAGGACGGCACCGCCAGCGTGAACTTGGCGCCCTCGAGATTCTTCGTCAAGACCTCGGCAGCTTTCGCCGAATTGAGGTCATCTACGAAGGATTTCTGCGCCGGCATCCAGTTCCCGAGGAAAACGTCAATTTCGCCGTTCTTCATCGCCTGATAGCCGATGGGCACGGAAAGCGTCTTGACGTCGGCTTCATAACCCAATGCATCGAGCAGTACCGAGGCGACGCCGTTGGTTGCGGTAATATCCGTCCAGCCGGGATCGCTTAGACGTACCAGCTTGCAGGACGCGTCATCGGCCGCCTGAAGCGGGGTGGAGAAGGCAGCCACGGACAGGAACAGGCCGGCGGCGATGCGGTGCAGATGAGAAACGGTTTTCATTGCGGCTCCCCTTGTATTAGTCCAGTTTATTGAACACCACATTGTTTTTGCCTGTGAAGCGGGTATTTTTCGATAAGTGATATAAGGAAATTTAATGTCAGACCGGCCGCTCGATCTCGGATGGATGCGCATCTTTACCGAGGTTGCCCGCCAGGGCAGCTTGACGGCGGCGGCGGGCTCCCTGCGGCTCACCCAGCCTGCCGTCAGCTATCAGATGCGCAGGCTCGAAGAGGAGCTTGGGGTGGCGCTCATCCGCCGCAAACATCGCGGCATCGATCTGACGGCAGAGGGACAAAGGCTGTTCGAGATCGTCTCCCGTAATGTCGATGCCATTGATCTCCTCGCGCAGCAGCTTCGGCGGACGGAGGAACGCCAGACCATCCGCCTGCATACGGACTATGCCTTTTCGTCATTGTGGCTCATTCCGCGGATGCACGGATTTCGAGCGCTCAACCCTGACATCAACATCCAGATCGTTGCCACGCAGGACCCGTTGGGTCAGGGCAAGCATGACAGCGACGTGATGATCATTTTCGGCACCCGGCAGGAGGCGGGTGACGGGGCCGTACTGCTGCTTTCGGAAAAAGTCACGCCGGTCTGTTCACCTGCGTTTCTGGCAGCAACGCCAGCGCCCGCAGGCGTTGCTGATTTTTCGCGGCGGAAACTCATCCACCTCGAAAATACCTCATCAGCGCACTGGTTCGACTGGCCTTCCTATTTCAAGCATTTCGGCGTTCAGAGAGGCCCCGAAAACGACGGCGGCGACATCAGCTTCAACAATTACACCATGGTGGTTCAGGCGACCATCGGAGAACAGGGCTTTGCGCTCGGCTGGGCCGGGCTCGTCGATCCACTGCTCGAGGCTGGCGTACTGGTCACGGCAGGCCCTAGCCTCGATGCACCGGGGCGCGGCTACTGGTTGATGCGGCCGAAAAGCAGCGACAGCGCGGTGAGAAAACTCACCGGCTGGCTGATTGACGAGCGGCGGTGAGGCCGCCGCAGCCGCCCCCGGCGTCCGGTTCAGATCGGATAATGCAGCGGCCCGTCCTGCAGCGTGACCCAGCGTAATTCGGTGAATTCCGCAATGCCCGCCGTGCCGCCGAAGCGGCCGTAACCGGAGGCCTTGACCCCGCCGAAGGGCATCTGCGCCTCATCGTGAACAGTCGGCCCGTTGATGTGGCATATGCCGCTTTCGATCCGCGCGGCAATGGCAAGCGCCCGCGCCTGGTCCCTGCCGAAAATCGCGGCGGAAAGACCAAACTCTGTTTCATTGGCGATGCTTACCGCCTCATCGACGCTGCCGGCCCTGATGATGGAAACGACCGGACCGAAACTCTCCTCGGAATAAAGCCGCATGGCGGGAGTGACGCCATCGATGGCGATGGCATCGAGCATGGTGCCGGTGCCGCCACCACCCGCGACCAGCTTTGCGCCTTTGGACACGGCGTCGTCCACCAGCGCCCTTATGCGTGACGTCGCTTCGGCGCTGACCAGTGAGCCGAGCGGTGTTTTTCCCTCGCGTGGGTCCCCGGCCGTGAGGTTGGACGCTTTTTTGGCGAAGGCCTGAACGAATGTATCGGCAACGCTGTCAAGCACGATGATGCGCTCTGTCGACATGCAGATCTGGCCCTGGTTCATGTAGGCGCCGAAAGCGGCAGCCGCGACCGCCGCATCGATATCGGCATCGTCAAGCACGATGAACGGCGCCTTGCCGCCCAGCTCCAGCAGAGCGGGTTTCAGGTAACGGCCGGCCGTTTCGGCAATCACACGGCCAACGCGGGTCGAGCCGGTGAAATTCACCCGTCTGACGGCGGGGTGCGCGATCAGCGTATCGACGATCTTTGCCGCATCTTCCGGCGCATTGGAGACGGCGTTGAGCACGCCCTTCGGCAGACCTGCCGATGAGACCGCCTCGATGATCAGCGCATGGGTACGCGGGCAAAGTTCCGAGGTTTTCATCACCACCGTATTGCCGCAGGCGAGCGGCGTGGCGATGGAACGTACGCCGAGAATGACGGGAGCATTCCAAGGGGCGATGGACAGCACAACGCCTGCCGGCTGGCGCAGCGCCATCGCCATGGTGCCGGGACGGTTGGAGGGAATGATCTCGCCCTTGATCTGGGTGGTCAGGCTTGCGGCCTCCACCAGCATATCGCTTGCGAGCTTTACATTGAAACCAGCCCAGGCATCGGTCGCGCCGATTTCTTCCTTCATCGCCTGGGTAATGTCAGGCCCGGCGGCGAGTAGCGCCTGAGCCGCCGCCAGCAGCAGGCGGCGGCGCTCGCCGGGCGATGTGGCCGACCAGACGGGAAAGGCGGCAGCGGCAGCATCGGCCGCACGGGTAGCGTCCTCCACCGTTGCCGCCGCCGCGCTGGTCGCAACGTCGCCGGTGATCGGATTGTGACGCTCGAAGCGCTTTCCGCTCGCGGCCGGGCAATGGTCGCCACCGATGAAAAGATTGACAGTCTGCATGGTCTTCCTCCTGAATTCAGACAATGGCGGCGGTGGTGCCGCCGAGAAACGCCCGTTGCACGGCGGCATCGGCGGAGAGGGCCTCAGCTGAACCTGCCCCGACGATACGCCCCGCTTCCAGCAAATAACCCCGGTCGGCCAGCGCCAGGCTTTCGCGCACATTCTGCTCCACGAGCAGAAGGGAAAGGCCGCTTTTCTTGATCTCGGCCAGGGCGGCAAAAAGTTCCTGCGTGACGATGGGCGCAAGACCCAGGCTCGGCTCGTCCAGCAAGAGATAATCCGGTGCCGACATCAGCGCCCGCCCGATGGCGACCATCTGCTGTTCGCCGCCGGACATGGTGCCAGCAAGCTGCTGCCGGCGTTCGGCGAGACGCGGAAACAGCGAGAAAATATGCTCCCGTGTCACTTTCTCTGCTGAACGGGCATGGCGGGGATTAGCGCCGAGGCGAAGATTATCCTCCACCGTCAGCGCCGGGAAAATTCCGCGTCCTTCTGGCACCAGCGCCACGCCGCGGTCCACGATCCCATGAGGAGGGACAGCGGCAAGCGACGCACCGTCGACGCGCACTTCGCCGGACGCCGGCACAACCATGCCGCCGACCGCTTTCAGCAGTGACGACTTGCCCGCACCATTGGCGCCGAGCAGCACCACGGTTTCGCCCTTGGCAACATTGAGCGATATGCCGTCAACCGCGAGATGTTTGCCATAGCGGATTGTCAGTGCACTATTTCAAGCATGTGCCGCTCCCAGATAGGCGGAAATGACCTGCGGATCGTCAAGCACCGCTGCCGTCGGCCCGTCGGCGATCTTGCAGCCGGCGGCCATGACCACGGAGCGCGGGCAAAGCGCGCGCACGGCGGCCATGATATGTTCCACCAGCAGGATCGTCGTTCCCTGCGATGCCAGCCGCCGGATCAGCGCTATTCCTTCCTGAAGTTCGGTGGGGTTGAGGCCGGCGAGCCATTCATCCAACAACAGAAGCTTCGGCTCGCCAGCCAGCGCACGCGCCAGTTCAAGGCGTTTCTGATCGATGTAGGTGAGGTCGCCGGCCGGCATGGTTTCCCGCCCGGCAAGGCCTATTCTTTCGAGGCAGGCGCGCGCGACCTTCTCCGCCGCTGGGCGGGACAACCGCTGCGGGCCGAACATGGCCGATACGGCAACGTTTTCGAGCAGGGAAAGCGACGGCAAAAGCCGCACGAGCTGGAAGGTGCGCGCCACGCCGGCGCGCGCAATCGCATCCGGCCGCCGGCCGGCAATCTCCTGCCCTTTCAGCCGGATCGACCCTTCGGTCGGCTTCAGCGCTCCGGAGATCAGATTCATTAGCGTCGTCTTGCCGGAGCCGTTCGGCCCGAGCAGCCCGACGACCTCGCCGGCCTCGATGGTGAGACCAAGGCCATCCACCGCCTTCAGCCCGCCGAAGGTCTTGCGGATATTGGTGATTTCGAGAACGGCGCTCATGCGGCTTTCTCCTTTTTGCGCAACTTCTCCAGCGCCGCCAGCACGCCATCCGGCAGCACGAAGACGATGAGGATGAAGAGAGCGCCGAGGATGATGGAAAAATGGTTGGGGAAGTTCGCGCCCAGCCATTCGAACAGCAGGAAAAGCGGCACTGCACCGAGAATGGGTCCCCAGCGGCGCGTGGCTCCGCCGAGCAGGGCCATGATGACGGTGAGGAACGATACCTGCGGATTAAACACGATGGCCGGCTCGATATAGACCCAGCGCGGGGCCTGAATGGCGCCGACCAGCGTGATGATCGTGGCGGAAAGCACGAAGAGCGCCAGCTTGGTGCGGGCAAGATTAATTCCTGCGTGGGCGGCCACCACCTCATCATCGCCGATTGCCTTCAGCGCCAGGCCGAGCTTTCTGCGGTCGATGAGCGACGACAGGACAAGAGTAACGGCGGCCAGCACCAGCAATTGCCAGAGGACATGCTGCGGCTCCAGCGGCAGGAAGATATAGCGCCCGAGCGTTCCGGTCACATTCACTTCATACCAGGTGATGAGCTGTCGGATGAGTTCGGCAAGGCCGAAAGAAAAGATCACGAAATAAATGCCGGCAACGCGCAGCGTGGAAAGCCCGACGACGAAGGCAAGCGCCGCGCCGACAAGGGCGGAGCACAGGAGGACGAGCGGCCAGGGCAAGACCTCGCTCAGCACCGCGACCGTATAGGCCCCGACACCGAAAAAGGCGACGGTGGCGAGCGATATATAGCGGGTCGGACCGGAGAACATGGCCCAGGCGGAAGCAAGCGTGGCATAACCGAGAAGGCCGATGATGACGCCGACACCATAGGCATCGAAGAAGAAGGGGGAAAGCGCCAGCAGCGCGGCTGAGGCGAGGCCGATCAGAAGCGGAATCATTTGCCCCTCCTTGCGAAGATGCCTTCCGGACGCCAAAGCAGGACCATGAGAAAGAGCAGGTAGGTGGCGGCAAGTGTGAGGCCGGGATCGACATAAACCAGCACAAAGGTTTCCACGAGACCGAGCAGCAGCCCGGCGACCAGCGCGCCGAGCAGATTGCCGACACCGCCCATGATGACGACGACAAGCGCCTTCATGGTGAAGACCACGCCATAGGAAGCGGAGAAGGTCTGGTACATCGAGATCATCACCCCGCCCGCCACGGCGAGTGCGCCACCGAGAGCAAAGCCAAGGGAAGCCACACGGTTCACATCGATGCCGACCAGCGGCGCGGAACGGGGCGACAGCGCCACTGCCCGCAGGTTAAGACCCCAGCGGCTGTGGGTGAGCGCCAGATAAAGCCCGCTGCCGATCACAACCGACAGGCCGAAGGACAGCAGCCGGTTGAGCGCCACGGTCGTGCCGAAGATGTCGACGCCATCGGAGAGATAGGAATAGGAATGGTAGTTGCCGCCGAACGCCACGAGCATGATGCCCTGGATAACGAAGAGCAGTCCGAAGGTTGCCAGAATGGAATCGACTTCCAGACGGCCAGAGCCGCCCGAACGGCGCACCAGCGGCCGCATCATGACGCGGTAGATCGCGAAAGAAAGGCCGTAACCGAGCGGTACGATGATGAAAAGCGACCAGAGCGGCGAAAGCCCGTAACCGGAAAACAGAACGAAGGTGATGAAGGCAGCCGCGATCAGCACTTCGCCATAAGCGAGGTTCATGATGCGGGCGATGCCATATTGCAGCGAAAGTCCAAGCGCGATCAGCGCATAGGTCCCTCCCAGCATCAAGCCGAAGATGAGGGTGGATAAGAACAAGGAAATGTCTCCAGTCTGGAACATGGCCGAAGCCTTCCGGCCGGGTTCACGGCCCCGGCCGGAAAGGGCTTACCATTGCGGCTTCGGGACAACGGGCTTGGCCGCACCTGGACGTTCCGCAGGCGCAATCGCGACGAAACGCTCGCCCTGCCATTGCCCCGCCCACCACAGCTGACGAAGCTGGTTGTCTTCAAGTTTGACCGGGCCGATAACGGTGTCGAAGCTTCCCGTCGAAAGCTCGCCCGCCACCGCTGCCCTGTCGAGCCCGACACGCTGGATTGACTGGGCCAGCATTTCGAGGCTCGCATAGGTGATGGCGCTTGCCCAGCTGTCCGGCTTGGTGCCGATGAAGGCTTCGTGACGCTTGAAATAATCCTCGATCCTGTCGCTGCTTCCATCGACGCCGCCGATGCTGATGACACCTTCCTGCTTGCCATCGGAAACCTTCGGGAAAATCGGGAAAGCACCGCCGACACCGACGTAGAACACCTTCGGATTATATCGTGAGGTCTGCGCCTGCTTCGTTACCGCGAAACTGTCCGGCGGATAGGAAAAGGCGATGAAGCTGTCGGCACCGCTTGCCGCGGCCTCGTTCACAAGCGCGGCAAAATCCGAGGTGCCGACCGGATAGGTCTTGTCATAAGCAAGCGTAAAACCTGCTTCCTTCAGCGCGGGTCGCGCGGCCTTGATGAGATCGATGCCGAAACCGTCCGCGACAGATATCACTGCCACCTTGTCATTGATCTGGCCTGCTTCGCGGGCGGCTTTCAAAACATCGGCCAGTGCAACGGCGTAGTCGTGCCCGCCGCCCAGCATCCAGAAGCTCTTCTTCCAGCGCGCGGCGAAATCGGGCGCCTTGTCGGTGACGCCGGTGACCGCGAGCTGCGGATAACCGAAACGGTCATAAAGCGGCGCAACCGCCAGATTAAACCCCGTGCCCCAGGGCGGCAGGATGAAATCCACCTTGTCCTGGCTGGCCAGCCGCTCGGTGAACCGCACCGCGTCCTCGGCCGAGGAACGGTCGTCATATTCGACCACGTCAACTGGCAAGCGCTTGCCATCTGGCAAAGTGAGGCCGCCGGCATCGTTGACTTCCTTTACCCATAATTTGTAGTTCGGAATGGTCGTGATACCCGCGCCGGTGGCATTGGCGCCGCTTTTTGACACGGCATAGCCAATCTTTACGGAAGTGCGGTCCTGCGCAGTGGCATGACTGAAAGACACTGCAGACAGGGCAGCACCGGAGAGCAGGCAGAACAGTGTTCTGCGCTTCAAATTGTTCATGATGTTCCTCCCAAAGCGCTCGATCGGGCAGCCCTTCTCCTCAAGACTCCCCCGCGCGCTGATCGAAGTTTAGCAATGACAGTCGCATATAAAATGCACTAACGTAGTGCATTATTGCACTTTTGGAGGTTGAATGCCGCTGCACAGCCAGTTTGCCGCCAATCGCGTGGAGATCACGGCACGTACCTTCGCCTCCTCGCTGCGCGTATCGGAATTCCGGCTGGAAGCAGACAGCGCCCACCTGCTTTTGCTTTCTGTCGGGGAAGCGGAGATCACGCAGGGCGATAAGAGGCTGGATGTCCCTTCGCCGGGACTCATCTGGCTGCCCATAGGCCCGGCCGGCCGCGTGAGACTGAGCGCCGGAAGCCGCGGATCGCTGTTGACGACCACCGAAATCGGGCTGGCTCACGCGATGCCGACGGGCACGAGCGCAAACGCCGTACGCGCGATACTGCAGCGTATTCTGGTACAGACACCCGAAGAACAGGGCCAAAAGGAACTGGAGGCTTATCTCCAGACAATCGCGAGCGAAAATGTCCGCGCAGCGACCGGTTCCGACACGATCATCGCCAGCCTGCTCTGCGTCACCCTTGTCCGCATCTGCCAGCACGCCATCGCCGATGTTGCTGCCGCCGTCTCCACCCCGGGCGGCCTCACCGAACGTTTCGTCCTTCTGGTGAGCCAGCACAAGCACGATCAATGGGCCGTGGAAGATTATGCACACCATCTCGGCGTTACCCGCGAGCGACTGGGATTTGCGGTCCGCAAGGCCACGGGGCTTTCGCCACAGGCCTATATCCACCGGGAACTCATGTCAGATGCGCGCGACCTTCTTCTGAACTCTTCGCTGCAAGTTGCTGAAATCGCGTTTCGATTAGGATTTCAGGACCCCGGTTATTTCAATCGCTTCTTCACCCGCAACGAGGGGACCTCTCCTGGCCGTTTCAGAAGAACGGCAAGGCAGAAGCAGAACATGCCGCCGCCATCCTATGCGGCCTGGCCGTGACGGGACAGGAGGCTGACAACTACGCGGCTTCCAGTTCCTTGATATTCGCAAGGTCCGTTTCCAGCCTCGCTGCAGCCGCCTTAATGTCAAAAGCGTTCTGCAAGTTCAGCCAATATTCCGGGGTGGTCTTGAAAAACTTTGCCAGACGCAAGGCGGTGTCCGCGGTGATACCAAGTTTCTCTCCCGCAATCCGTTCTATGCGGGTGCGCGGAACATTGAGGTGCCTTGCGAGCGCGTATGCCGACATCCCCAGCGGCTCAAGATAGAGTTCCCGCAGGATTTCGCCCGGATGGATCGGAGGCGATTTACTGATTGTCATGCTCGCTGGCCCTCCTTGGCCGATTTGTCATGAGCCTTTCCACGAGAATTCCAGACTAGTGATAGTCGGTTATTTCCACGTTCTCCGGCCCTGCTTGCGTCCAGACGAAGCAGATACGCCACTGCTTGTTGATCCGGATCGAATATTGTCCCTCACGGTCGCCGGAAAGCTTTTCCAAACGATTGCCGGGCGGTGAGCGAAGGTCTTCTACCGTGGTCGCCGCATCCAGGACCGTGAGCAGTTGCTGGGCGCGGCGTAGCATATCGGAGGGAAATCCCTTCTTCACAGATCCGTCGTCAATCGAAGCAGTCAGCTTGTTTTTAAAAGAACGGATCATTGCCTGCCTCTTGATGTTCGTATCATAAACAGATACGCGCAGAAGTCAACAGAACCGTATCTTAAAGAGATACGTTATTATTTCCCCTGGACGGTCCGATGCCGCCCGATCGGCAGCATCATCGGCTTGCCCGATGTCGGATCCGTGATGACACGGCTTTCAATACCAAAAACGTGGCGGACATTCTCTTCCGTCAAAACGCCTTCCGGCGTGCCGAAGACATGCAGCTTTCCGCCCCTCATGGCGACGAGATGATCGGCATAACGGGCTGCGAGATTGAGATCGTGCAACACCATGACGATGGTGGTCCCACGCGACTGGTTGAGGTCTGTGAGAAGGTCCAGCACCTCGACCTGATGGCTGATATCGAGGAAGGTGGTCGGCTCATCCAAGAGCAATATGTCGGTCTGCTGGGCAAGCGCCATGGCGATCCACACGCGTTGCCGCTGACCGCCCGACAATTCATCCACCGGCCGTTCGGCAAGCTCGACCGTGTCGGTGGCGACGAGTGCTGCGGCAACCGCTTCGTCATCCTCACGTGTCCAGCGTGCGAACAGGCCGTGATGCGGATGTCGCCCGCGGCTGACGAGATCCGCAACCACGATACCTTCAGGCGCTATCGGCGATTGCGGCAGGAGACCCATCCGCTGAGCCAGTTCCCGGGAAGGCAGGCGATGGATCGACTTGCCGTCGAGCAGGACCTGACCGGCGCGCGGTGTGATGAGCCGCGACATGCTGCGTAGCAGAGTGGACTTGCCGCAGGCATTCGCGCCGACGATAACCGTGATCTTCCCGCGCGGGACGGTGAGGTCCAGCTCTTCTATGATGAGGCTGTCGCCATAGCCGGCCGAGAGGCCGCTTACGGAAAGAGAGTGGCCGGTCATAACGAGCCTCCGCTGCGGTTGACCCGCACGATCAGATAAATCAGATAGGGTGCACCGAGCGCACCGGTGACGACGCCGACCGGGTAACGGCCGGGCAGCAGGAACTGGCCGCAATAGTCACCCGCCAGCACCAGCACCGCCCCGACCAGCGCGGCGGGAAGGAGCAGCGATCCATTGCTGCCGACGATACGCGCTGTAATTGGTCCGGACAGGAACGCAACGAAGGCGATCGGCCCCGAGACGGCCGTAGCAAAGGCGATCATGCCAACGGCTGCGACGATGACGATGATGCGTGTTGCCCCGACCCGAACGCCGAGTGCCGCGGCGGCATCATCACCGAGCCTGAGCGTCTCGAGATCCCGTCCACGGCTGAGAAGCAGGCCGCCGAAGAAAACCAGCGCGATGGCAAGCGGCAGTGTCTGGGCAAGTTTGGCGCCATTGACACTGCCGGTCAGCCAGCGCATCGCCTCCTGCAATGTCCAGGCTGGCGCGACGGAGAGAATATAGGCGATGATGCTTTCCAGCATGGCGGAAACACCGATGCCGACAAGGATCAGACGCGTTCCGGCCACGCCGTTGCGGAAGGAGAGGAGATAGACCAGTAGGGCGATGCCAAGGCCGGCGACGACGGCGACAACCGAGACCAGCGGTCCGTTCATCTGCAATACGACGATGGCAAAGACGGCGGCGGCGCTGGCGCCGGAGCTGATGCCGATAATGTCGGGGCTGGCAAGCGGGTTGCGTAACATGATCTGAAAGGCGACGCCGCCAAGCCCGAAGCTCAGCCCCGCCAGCACCGAGAGCAGCGCGCGTGGCAGGCGCAATTGTCCGACGGTAAAGCTGACGCCGGCGATGTCCTCGCCAAGGAGCACGCGGATCACCTGACCGGGCGGGGTGAATGATTGGCCGAGCGTCAGCGTAAGCCCAAAAGCCGCGACGAGAAGCGTCAGCAGGCAAAAGATGACGACACGGCGCCGGCCTTGCCGAAGATGGCGGTTGAAACCCAGCGTTTCGACGAGTGACGGGAACATGCTCACAGCTCACGCACCCTCTGCCGTCTGACGATCCAGATGAAAAAGGGCGCGCCGACCAGCGCCGTGACGATACCGACATCGAGTTCGGAGGGCCGCGCGACGATGCGGCCGACAATATCGGCGGCCAGCAGCAGGCAGGCGCCTCCAAGTGCAGAAAACGGGAGGAGCCAGCGATTGTCCACCCCGACCAGCGAGCGGCAGAGGTGAGGCACCACCAGACCGACAAAACCGATCGGGCCACAAATGGCAGTGGCAGCGCCGCACAGAAGAATGGCGCCCAAGGATGCCATGGCTCTGGCGACGGCAACGTTTTCTCCAAGGCCGGCGGCCAGCTCGTTGCCAAGCGCCAGCGAATTCAACTTCCGCGCCGAAAGCAGGCTTATGACGAAACCGGCAGCCAGAAAGGGCAATACGGTCTCGATACGTTCGAAGGTCGCCCCGCCGACGCCACCGATCTGCCAGGCACGGACACCGCCGGCGATATCGCTGCGCGGCAACACCACAGCGATGACGAGCGACGAGAAGGCGACGGAGGTGGCGGCACCCGCAAGTGCGAGTTTCAGCGGCGTGGCCCCGCCTCGCCCGAGCGAACCGACAACATAAACGAAGATCGCGGATGCGCCCGCCCCGGCAATTGCCGTGACGATGAAGGCCTGAGCCGAAGCGATGCCGAACCAGACGATGCCGATGACAACGGCAAGCGACGCCCCCATGTTCACGCCGAGAATACCGGGATCAGCAAGCGGGTTGCGCGTGACCCCCTGCATGATCGCGCCGGCCAGCCCCAGCGCGGCACCGGCTATAAGCGCAAGCACGGTGCGCGGCAGGCGCACAGCAACCGCCGCTTCTGCAACCGTTTCGACACGGCCACTCAGCCCACCAAGAATATCCGCAAATAGGACGTCACGCGTGCCGATGGCGACCGACAACGCGCATAGCAGCCCGAGAAGCGCCAGCACCGCGCCAAGCCACGCCATCCGCACGCGGTTCGAGCGCCCCGCCAGTGGCACGGCAGCCGCTTTGCCGGATCCGGACATTGTCACTGTGATTTCCCAGACTTACCGGCGGCCCTTGCCAGGAGATCGGCATAGTCCTTCAACACCCATGAAATCGACAGAGGCGTTGGATTAGAAGCCGTGCCAAGCGGATCGCGCCCCAGCATAACGACAGCATCGTTTGAGACGGCGGGCATCCGGGCGAGAAGCGGATCAGCGCGCATGGCATTCAGCAGCGGCTCGCTACCATAGGTCACGATGATATCGACATCGTCGAAGGCATCGACGCGCTCGGCGCTGATACCGGCAGCGAATTGCCCAGGCCTCGTTGCCTCCGCGACGCTTTTGGGGGACGCAAGGCCAAGATCTTTGAAGAACTTCACTCTGGTATCATTGGCCGTATAGAAATTGACAACGCTGAGATTTGTGGCGTCGAGATGGGTGACAAACATGGCCGACTTGCCCTTCAGTTGCGGGTGGCCGGCAACGACCTCGGCTATTTCACCCTCGATGCGCCTGATGAGCGCCTCCCCTTCTGCGGCCATTCCAAGACCGGCGCTATTCAGCCGGATCATGTCGCGCCAGTCCGTCGCCCATGGCGAGACAGGATAAGCGACCACCGGCGCGATCTGGCTGAGCGTGTCGTAATCCGACTGGCTGAGGCCGGAATAGGCCGCGAGGATGACATCCGGCTGCGTTGCCGCCACAGCCTCGAAATCGATGCCGTCACCCTCGTCGAACAGCACAGGCTTTGGCGCGTCGAGCTCAGATAGCCGCTTCGCCACCCAGGGCAGCAGCCCGTCACCGTCATCATCGCCGAAGTTGGCGGCGGCAAAGCCGACGGGCACGATGCCGAGCGCCAGCGGCACCTCATGGTTGGCCCAGGCGACAGTGGCGACCCGCTCGGGCTTCTTCGCAATCGTCGTCGTGCCGAAAGCATGTTTGATGGTGACGGGATAGGGTGCCGTCTCCTCCGCCACAGCTGTATTCTGTGCGATCACGGACAGAAAAAACACGAAGACCGGTAGAAGACCACAAAACAGGCGGGGCATGAGCGAGGCTTTCAAAGTTCAAAAGTGGACTTGAATTCTCAGCTTCAATTGCCCCCGTCAAGTCCGGTGAGGAAATCGTTCCGCAACAGCGGTGAAATTTCCGGGGTTTTGTACAAAACCGCAAAAATCTACAATACCGGACAAACATTCTCAAGTTATTGGGCGCATCGAGAGTGGTCCGTGAAAACGGCGATCGGGGCATTAATTTCTGGAACCTACCAATGAATATCGAAATCCAAGGCAGAAACCGCAAAACCGCGCGACGTCTCCACGGGAAAGCGGCCCTGCTGACCTGCACGGCGCTTGCCGCATCCATGCCCGGCCTTCTCGTGGCGCAGGAGGCTGCCAACGCGGGCGGCAGCACGGTTCTGGAGACCATCACCATCGACAGCGGTGACAATGATCAGAAATCGATCGTCGCCACCCGCACGACGAGCGGCAGCAAGATGGCGACCGATATTCTCGACACACCTGCCTCTGTCTCTGTCATCACCGCCAAGGAAATGCAGCAGCGCGGCGTGCAGACGGTAGAAGAAGCACTGCAATACACCGCCGGCGTCACCACGGATTTTTACGGCTCCGACGACCGTTTCGACTATTTCAAGATTCGCGGTTTCGACGCTTACATGTACCGCGACGGCTTGACGCTCGGCCGCCCCTTCGGCGCGCTGCGCGAAGAAACCTATGCCTATGAGCGCGTCGAAGTGATAAAGGGCGGCAATTCTACCACCTTCGGCGTTTCGGACCCCGGCGGTTCGGTAAATTACGCCACGAAAGTGCCAAAACATGCGCGCTTCGGCGAAGCCTATGTGACCGGCGGTTCTTATGGCCGCGCCGAGACCGGCTTCGATTTCGGCGACAACATCACCGGGGACGACACTCTGTCCTATCGTCTGACCGGCAAGCTTCGCAACGCCGATGCGGAATATGACTATTCCCGCGACGACGAGAAATTCTTCATGGGCGGTCTTACCTGGCGTCCGACCGACGCCACCAGCCTGACTGTCGTTTACGACCACCTTAACAAGGATGGCGTTCCCGGTGGCGGCGGCCATCCCGTCGGCTCGCATTTCGACCGGAGCCGCTTCTTCGGAGAACCCGACTACAACTATCGCGGCACGAACCGCAACTCGCTGAGCGTGATGTTCGATCACGATTTTGGATCCGGCCTGACCCTGAGTTCCAACGCCCGCTACAGCAAGGCGAATACGGACTTCGGTTATGCCTATATATCGTCGACGCCGACCAACGGTTCGACCATCGCCAATCGTTCTTATTTCGGCAACGACACCGAGACCGAAAACTTCCTGATCGACACGCGCCTGCAATATGACACGCGGTTCGACAACGTCGAAAGCCGCAGCCTGGTCGGTGTTTTCTACAATGACTACACCTCCGGCAGCAAAAGCTACTTTGGCGCTGCACCGAGCATCAACTGGATGAACCCGATCTATACCGGCGCGCCCTCTTCCGTGCCGCTCTATGCGGACTCCCTGACGGACCAGAAGACAAGAGCGCTCTATCTGCAGCAGGACCTGACCTTCTTCGACAGGCTCACCATCAGCGCCGGCCTTAGAAACGACTGGATCGACACCGACCAGACAAACCGGCTGAACCGCACGACGGCGAGCGGCGACATCAGCGAACTCACGAAGCGCATTGGTGTGTCCTACAAGATAACCAACGAGATCGCGCCCTATATCAGCTATGCTGAATCGGTAGTGCCCGCGTCCGGTCTCACCGTCGAGCCGGAGCGCGGCGAACAGATCGAACTCGGCGTGAAGTACCGGCCGGACGCTTTCCCGGCTCTTTTCACTGCCTCGATCTACGATCTGAAAAAGAACAACATCACCGTCACAAGCCCGATCACCAGCCTGCCCACAACGATCGGCGAGGTGCGTGTGCGTGGTCTTGACCTCGAGGCCAAGGCTGAGGTCACAGACAGTCTCAGCCTGACGGCAGCCTATTCCTATCTCGATGCGGAAATCACCGAAAACGGCACTGGCGGCAATGTCGGCAACAGGCCGCAGTTTGTGCCCGAACATCAGGCCTCACTATGGGTCAACTATACGCTTGCGGGCAACGACCATTTCGGTGACATGACGTTCGGTCTCGGCGGCCGCTATACCGGCGCCTATTATTTCGACAACGCCGACAAGGTCGAAACCGGAAGCAGTGTGACCGTGGATGCGGCATTCAGCTACAAGATCCAGGAAACCGCCTCGCTGGATGTCAATGTCTCCAACCTTTTCAACGAAAAACACGTTTCTTATGGCGGGTTCGGAGCAGACTTCTACAATCCAGGCAGGGCGTTTTCGGTTACCCTGCGCAAGACATGGTGATGTAAGATATCCAAAATTTCAATATATTGTGGATATTTCCTGATGCACGATGTCATGCTCTGGCTTGCCCGAGATTCAAACAGGCGGTCGCCCACCACGTTCTACGCATCAGGACGCAAATCCCGCCTTTTCAAAGCAGCCTGTGCAGACGTCGCCAGGCAGCAGGCGTGTTACCCACGGACTGACGGAAAGCCTTGGTGAGATGAGCCTGATCGGAAAAACCGAGCTGGGCAGCAATATCGGCCACCGTCAGATCGCCTTCCAGCAGAAGTTTCTGTGCGGCATCGATACGCCGCTCAAGTTGCCATTGCAGAGGTGTTTTGCCGGTTGTCTGGCGAAACACCGTGGCGAACCAGCTTTCCGACAGCCCGACAATATCGGCCATCTCGGCGACCGTCATACGGTCATCACCGCGCTTTTCCACGCGGGCGAGTAACCGGTTCATCTGCGCCTGCGTCAACCTGCCATTGGCCTGCTCGGGCGTTGGTCCGGGAATATCCAGCAAGCCGGCAACAATACTGCCGACGAGGCTTTCGGCATAAAGCGGATGTTTCTGCGGCTCGGCCAGTTCATCCACCAGCAGGCCCGCCAGGGTTTCCACGCCGCCGATATCCTGTATCTCGACCGGACGGCGTAACGCGGTCATGGCCGCCGAACCGCCGACCGCCGGGGACAGGAAGCGGAGAAGCCGGTCCTTGTGGATATGCAGGTTGAGATGGGAAAAACGATGCGCGGCGTTGCTGCCCGTCCACATGGGCACGCCTGCCGGCACGTAAACCGCCCGCGTCATCGGCCGCGAATGCTGCGAAAGCTCGCCGTCGCGATTTGATATGCGGATCCGTGACGAGACGTCGTTGAAGAAAATCATGATGCGCGGATCGGCGGCGAGATAATACCCTTTCGCCCCCACTTGGCTCTCCGCCTCCCAGAAAGCGCTGACCAGCCCGTCGAACTGGCGCCACTTGACCGGCGCGGTGACGCTGATCCCTTCCGTGTACCAGGTCATGGAATGCCAGAAACCCAATGCAATTACCGTCCGGTTGTCGAGCCGAGGCCGAGGCGTGGAAACAAACGTGGCACAGGGCAGTCGTGGCGATCACCCTGCACGCCGCCATAACATGACTTATCTATTCATGTTAATAGCAAAGTTCATTATGAATAGAAACATTCTCCCCCCAAATGGCTGGAACCTCTGCCCGGGACGACCGTTGAATTCCTGACAGGAACCAAACGAGGGAGATTATTCATGGACCGCAACAAGGAACCCGGCGACTTCGCAGAGAAGAAGCGCGAGGAACAGGGCCGCGGCGTCATCGTCGCCGGACCGGATGCCCACGAGAATGAAAAGAGCGGCAGAACCCCGTCGCAGGGGGCGGAGAAATCATCCCCGGAGCGTCCGGTGCCGTCTTCCGACCGTCGGTGAGCCGCCGCCGCGTCCAGCACATTTGCGCAACGCGTGTGAGGGCGCCAAGCCGACCTACGAGAAGTCGAAGACAAAAGCGCCTCCCCGATCACTCAGGGAGGCGCTTCTTAGTGGCAAACAGGCTCGTTACAGAAGATCGAAACGGTCCGCGTTCATCACCTTCGTCCAGGCGGCGATGAAGTCGCGGACGAATTTTTCCCTGTTGTCGTCCTGTGCGTAGACTTCCGCATAGGCACGCAGGATCGAGTTCGAACCGATCACGAGATCGACACGAGTGGCGGAGTATCGTGCCACGCCAGTCCTGCGGTCACGAATCTCATAGAGATTGTTGCCGGTCGGGACCCAGGAATAGGCCATATCCGTCAGCGTCGTGAAGAAGTCGGTCGTCAGGGCGCCGGGCTTGTCAGTGAACACGCCATGTGCCGCACCGCCATAATTGGCGCCGATGACGCGCAGGCCGCCGATCAGCACTGTCAGTTCCGGCGCAGTCAGGCCGAGAAGCTGGGCGCGGTCCAGCAGCAGTTCTTCGGGGCTGACAACATAGTCCTTCTTGATCCAGTTGCGGAAACCATCCGCCAGCGGCTCTAGCGGAGCGAAGCTGTCAGCATCCGTCTGCTCGGCGGAAGCGTCGCCGCGGCCCGGTGCAAACGGCACGGCGATATCGAAGCCGGCCGCTTTCGCGGCCTGTTCCACGCCGTAATTGCCGGCCAGAACGATGACATCCGCGATGCTCGCACCGGTTTCACGGGCAATCGGCTCGAGAACCGAAAGCACATGGGAAAGACGGGCGGGCTCGTTGCCTTCCCAATCCTTCTGCGGGGCAAGACGGATACGTGCACCATTGGCGCCGCCGCGCTTGTCCGAACCGCGGAAGGTGCGGGCACTGTCCCAGGCGGTGGCAACCAGATCTGCGACCGGAAGACCCGAAGCGGCGATCTTGGCCTGTACGGCAGCCACATTGTAGCTCGTGGAGCCTTCAGGCACCGGGTCCTGCCAGATCAGGTCTTCTGCGGGAACGTCCGGTCCGAAATACCGGGATTTCGGCCCCATGTCACGGTGCGTCAGCTTGAACCAGGCGCGGGCGAAGGCTTCTGAGAAATGATCCTGATCATCCTTGAACTTCAGCGAAATCTCACGGTAGATCGGATCGACCTTCAGTGCCATGTCGGCATCGGTCATCATCGGGATGGTGCGGATCGAGGCATCCTCGACGTCAACAGGCTTGTCTTCTTCGGCAATGGTGATCGGCGCCCATTGCGATGCACCGGCGGGGCTGTGCGTCAACGTCCACTCATGCTTGAACAGCATGTCGAAGAAGCCATTGTCCCACTTGGTCGGATGGCTCGTCCACGCGCCTTCAATACCCGAGACGACCGTATCACGACCGATGCCGCGGCCCTTGGTGTTGATCCAGCCGAGGCCCTGATATTCCGGGCCTGCGGCTTCGGGATCAGGGCTGAGATTGGCCGCGCTGCCATTGCCGTGCGACTTGCCGATCGTGTGGCCGCCGGCGGTGAGCGCCACGGTTTCCTCGTCGTTCATGCCCATGCGCGCGAAGGTCTCGCGCATCTGCGCGGCCGTCGCCAGCGGATCGGACTTGCCGTTCACGCCTTCGGGATTGACGTATATGAGACCCATCTGCACGGCGGCAAGCGGGTTTTCCAGCGTTTCCGGCTTTGTCACGTCGCCGTAACGACCGTCGCTCGGCGCCAGCCATTCCTTTTCATCACCCCAATAGGTGTCCTTTTCCGGAGCCCATATGTCTTCACGGCCGAAGGCGAAGCCGAAGGTCTTCAGGCCTGCAACGTCGTAGGCAATGGTGCCGGCGAGCGCGATCAGGTCTGCCCAGGAAATCTTGTTGCCGTACTTCTTCTTGATTGGCCACAGCAGGCGGCGGCCCTTGTCGGTGTTGACGTTATCAGGCCAGGAATTCAGCGGCGCAAAACGCTGGTTGCCGGTGTTGGCGCCGCCGCGGCCGTCCGTTACGCGATAAGAGCCGGCGGCATGCCAGGTGACACGGGCCATCATACCCACATAGCTGCCCCAGTCAGCCGGCCACCAGTCCTGGCTGTCGGTCATCAGGGCCCGAAGATCGGCCTTGAGGGCCTCGACATCAAGCGTCTTCAGCGCTTCGCGATAGTTGAAGGAGGTGCCAAGCGGATTGGTCTTGGTGTCGTGCTGGTGAAGAATATCGAGGTTCAGCGCGTTCGGCCACCAGTCGGTCACCGATTTGCCGGAAGCCGTATTGCCTCCGTGCATGACGGGACATTTGCCAGCCGGTTTTGAAGTTGCGTCCATTTCGCCCTCCGATGGGTTTAGCAATTAAACAAAATAAGTTCGACACGGGCAGCGGTATGAATCAGCGTTCGCAAAGGGTTACTGCCAACCGCAGCGACACCGACGGCCTTTCACAGCTACAGCCTCTTTCTGTCATGATGATGAGTAGCAGGCGGGTTCCATAATTTCCAATTGTATATTCTAAAGGGTGCGATATGCTGAGCTTATGATTGCGCTCTCCATGAAACATCTCCGCTATTTTGACGCTCTGGCCAAGATCGGCCATTTCGGGCGTGCTGCCGAGGCCTGCGCCATTTCGCAGCCCGCCCTTTCGCTCCAGATCCGTGAACTGGAAGAACTGATCGGCGCACCGCTGGTCGAAAGAGGCAACCGGCAGATCAGGTTGACCGCTCTTGGCGAGGAGTTTGCCGACCGCACCCGCGCGATCCTTCAATCGGTCGATGAGCTGCAGGATCTGGCGCGGGCTCGGCACGGGCCGCTCAGCGGCCGCCTGCGCATTGGCGTCATTCCGACTGTTGCTCCCTATCTTCTGCCGCAGGTCATCAAGACGCTTACGAGACATTACCCCGGGCTGGAAGCACGTCCGCGAGAGGCGGTGACGCAAAAACTGATCGAGGACCTTCTGGAGGCCCGGCTGGACATGGCCATCGTCGCCCTCCCCGTCTCGGAACCGTCGCTGGAGGAAATCCCGCTGTTTTCCGAGGAATTCATCCTGGTGCGGCCGATGGAGGATGCGGGCATGCCGGTGCCGAGCGCCGACAAGCTGGGCGAAATGCGCCTGCTGCTTCTGGAGGAAGGCCACTGTTTCCGCAATCAGGCGCTATCCTTCTGCAGCACCACGAATGCGCCACCCCGCGTGCTGATGGAGGGGAGTTCACTATCCACGCTGGTGCAAATGGTCGGCGCCGGCATCGGCGTCACACTCATTCCACAAATGGCCGTCGACATGGAGACACGGCAGTCCACGGTCTCGGTCTTCCGTCTTGCGGAACCGCGACCGTCCCGCACCATCGGTATCGTGTGGCGGAAGAGTAACCCGCTTTCGGCGCAGTTCGCTCATATTTCGGAGATCGTCCGAGACTGTGGTCTTCAGAAGCTCGGCCTCACATCCTGATGGCTACGGTCTCAGGTCTTCATGCGCTTCGGCCTTGCGGGCCCTTCCGTTTGCCCTTTGGCTTGAAATCGACCAGCAGCGATTTCAGCTCGATATCCCTGACCCTTCTTGCGGCCTCGTCCGGGCGAACCCATTCCACCAGGCGCTCGCCACGCTCCTTGAATTTGGTTTCCGCGCCCGTTACTTCGATCTGAAACACGTCCACGACGCAGGGGACGACTTCGCCATTGTCGAGCATCTTGAGATAGGTATAGCGGCCGACCGCTTCCTTTCTGACCCGGCCACGGACACCGGCCTCCTCCCAAGCCTCAATTGCCGCGGCCTCATGGGGCTTCTTGCGCTTCATCGGCCAGCCGCGCGGAATGATCCAGCGACCGCTGGTGCGTGAGGTAACGAGCAGGATTTCGACATTGTCATCGCCCCCGCCATATCTAAAGCACAGCGCAGCATATTGCTGCCGGAAAGCGCCTGTGAAGAGCTTTTCCGGAACCGCAGCAAGCTGCTGAAGCAATGTCAGGGGGCGGGCCGGGCGGGATTTCCGGCTTTTTTTCGTCGATTTCATATCCGTTGATAGTGCTGATTTTCCGGGTTGCATCAATGCCCCGCGTGCATTTATGACAGTTTTATGACAATTACCCCCCACAACATTAAAAGCGCCACTGAGGGCCAATTCGCATGATGAGCTTTTTCCGCAAACTGATGCCGCGCGAGGATCGTTTCTTCGACCTGTTCAGCAAACATTCCGAAACCGTCATCAAAGCGGCCGAAGCCCTGGACAGCCTGTTGAGCGGCGTCGATGTCGAAAAGAACTGCGATCTCATCGTTGCCCTCGAACATCAGGCGGACGACATCACCCGCGACGTGTTGCTTGCGGTGCGACGCAGTTTCATTACGCCTTTCGACCGCGGCGATATCAAGGACCTGATCCAGTCCATGGATGACGCCATCGACATGATGCACAAAACGGTCAAAACCATCCGTCTCTTCGAGCAGAGCGAATTCGACCCGCTGATGAAGGAGATGGGCCATGAGATCGTGCGCGCGGCGAGCCTGATCGCAGAGGCCATTCCGCTTCTCGAAAAGGTCGGCACCAATGCCCAGCGCCTGTCATCGATCGCCGAAGAGATCACCCGCGTCGAGGGGCGCTCCGACGACCTGCACGACCAGGGACTGAAAGACCTGTTCCGCCGCCATGGCGCCGCCGGCAATGCCATGGCCTATATGATCGGCAGCGAGATCTACGGCGAACTCGAAAAGGTGGTTGACCGCTTCGAGGATGTGGCCAACGAGATCAGCGGCATCGTTATCGAGAACGTCTGATGGATGTCGCACTTGCACTGCCGCTTCTTGTCGGCCTCATCGCCATTGCGCTGTTCTTCGATTTTCTGAACGGTCTTCACGACGCCGCAAATTCCATTGCCACGATCGTTTCCACCCGGGTGCTGCGGCCGCAATATGCCGTTGCGTGGGCGGCCTTCTTCAATTTCATAGCCTTCCTCTTCTTCGGCCTGCATGTGGCGGAAACGCTCGGCACCGGCATCATCGATCCGGCCATCGTATCTCCGCAGGTGATTTTCGCGGCACTGATCGGCGCGATCGTCTGGAACATCGTCACCTGGATTTTCGGCATCCCCTCCAGTTCGTCGCACGCCTTGATCGGCGGCCTCGTTGGCGCAGGTCTGGCAAAGGTCGGCTTCAATTCCATCGTCTGGTCGGGGCTGCTGAAGACAGTCGGCGCAATCTTCATGTCACCGGCTATCGGCTTTTTCCTCGCGCTGCTTCTGGTGCTTGCGGTATCGTGGCTTTTCGTGCGGCAGACGCCCTTTGCAGTCGATCGCACCTTCCGCGTCATGCAGTTCATCTCCGCCTCGCTATATTCGCTGGGCCATGGCGGCAATGACGCGCAGAAGACCATGGGCATCATCGCCGTGCTGCTGTTCAGCCAGGGACATCTCGGGGAGAGTTTCTACGTGCCTTTCTGGGTGGTGATTTCCTGCCAGTCCGCCATGGCGCTCGGCACCTTGTTCGGCGGCTGGCGCATCGTGCATACGATGGGTTCAAAGATCACGCGGCTCAACCCAATGCAGGGTTTCTGCGCTGAAACCGGCGGCGCATTGACCCTGTTCGGCGCCACGTGGCTCGGCATCCCGGTCTCCACCACGCATACCATCACCGGTGCCATCGTCGGCGTCGGGGCCGCACGGCGCGTCTCCGCGGTGCGTTGGGGACTGGCCGGCAACATCGTCATCGCCTGGATCGTGACCATGCCGGCCGCGGCACTGATTTCCGCTTCCGTTTACTGGCTGACGTCGCTGTTCGGCTGACTCCCTGCCCCATCGGCCCCTCCCGGAACAAAAACCACACCGTGGCGGTTTGATCCGGGAGATCAACGGGCAAGCGGATCGCGGGAAATGGCACGTCAGGTTTTCTGGAAGGGTTATCTGAAGCTCTCGCTGGTGACGGCCTCCGTATCGCTGACACCTGCAACGACAGAAGGCAACAAATACCGCTTCCACGTTCTCAATCGCAAGACCGGCAATCGCGTCGAAAGCCGTTATGTCGACAGCGTCACCCATCGCCCCGTTGCGGCGAAAGACCAGGTGAAGGGTTTTCCCCGTGGCGAGGACGATTATGTGCTGCTTGAGGATGACGAGATCGATGCGGTGGCGCTCGAAAGTACCCGCACCATCGATATCAAGACCTTCGTGCCAAAAGGCTCCATAGACTGGATCTGGTACGACCGACCGCACTTTCTTCGCCCGGAAGACAAGATCGGCGCCGAAGCCTTCAGCGTCATTCGCGAGGCCATGACGGCAAACGGCGTTTTCGGCATTGCCCGGCTTGTGCTCTACCGGCGGGAACGGGCCGTGCTGCTGGAACCTTCCGGTAAGGGCATCATCCTGTGGACATTGCACTACGGCGAGGAGGTGCGCGAAAGCATCGACGCTCTCGACTCGAAGATGAAACTTGAAAAGCCGCTACTGCAGGCCATGGAAAAACGCATTTCCAGCCAGATGACGGAGTGGAAACCAACGTTGGTTCAGGACCCGATCCAGAAAAAGATCAAGTCGCTGCTCAAGAGCAAAGGCAATGAAGCGCCTGCCTCGAACAAGAAGGCCGGCACCAAGGCCCGAACCGGCGGCAACGTCATCAACATTATGGACGCTTTGAAGAAAAGCATCGCGGCCGAAAAGAAGCGCTGAGACGCGGTCTTAGCGCGCCCTTTTTCGGCAAAACTTCCGCGGCGGCAAAAAAGCCCTCCCAGGGATCATTCTTCCGTGCGGAAAGGCGTGCCCCGATGTTGTTGACCGTGAAGTGGGCAGGACCGATATCGGCCGTGAGTTCGGACCATTCGAGGAGGGCGGAGACCGGTGCACCCGGCCGCGCCCGGGTCGAATAAGGCGCCACCGCGGTATTGCCGCGACCGTTGCGCAGATAGTCGATGAAAATTCGGCCTTTGCGTTTTGCCTTGGTTGCGACCGAGAGATACCTGTCCGGCTCGGCCGTCGACATGTCTGCGGCCATGGCTTTGGCAAATGCCTTGACTACCGTCCAGCCCGCCTGCGGCTTCAGCGGGGCAACCACATGAAGCCCCTTGCCGCCTGATGTCTTGACGAAAGCTGCCAGACCCGCCGCTTCAAAACGCTGCTTCAGTTCGAACGCCGCCTCTATCACATCCTCCCACGAGACATCCTCGGCGGGATCTATATCCATGGTGATCATATCCGGCTTTTCCCAGCTCGCGGTGGTTGCTCCCCACGGGTGGATTTCAAGCGCCGCAGACTGCACGAGCGCCATTATGCCGTCAAGATCGGTGATGCGGATCAGGGGTTCACCGGCCTTGTCCTTTGGATCCCTGATCTGTTCTATGGCCTTGTTGATGCCGCGCCAGGCGTGTTTCTGGAAAAACCGCTGCCCTTCTATACCCTCCGGGCAGCGCAGCAGCGCCAGCGGCCTGTTGACCACGAAGGGCGCCATCTGCTTCCAGACCTGGGCATAATAATCGGCAAGACCTTCCTTCGTCACGCCGTCATCCGGCCAGTAAAGGCGGTCCGGGTGAGTGAACTGGATGGCAGACTGCGGCGGCCTGGTGTCGTTCACGGCCTTCTCCTCGCGTTCAATTTCTTGAGCAGGCTTATCCTTCGTCCTTTTGGGCTCAGGGTCTTATCGAAGCTGCCTTTGGCGTTATCGGTCTGCAATCCATGGATCAGCTCGCTTTCCGCGACGTCTTGCGGCCTGACGGCTTCGCTTTTTTTCCAGCGTCTTCCCTTGCGCTGCGACGAAGCGCCTCCTTGAGATCAATCACATTGTCATGTTTCTGCGGCGCCCGCTTGCGGATTTCCCGGCCTTCAATCTTGGCTTTCACCAACTCCGCAAGTGCATCGTTGTAACGGTCGCTATAATCGGAGGGATCGAAGGTGCCGGCCCGCGTTTCGATGATATGACCGGCAAGTTCCAGCATTTCGTCATCGAACTCGATGTCCGGGATGGATTTGAAGACGGTGTTCTCTGCCCGCACCTCGTAACCGAAGTTCAGCGTAGTTGCGACGAGCGCCCTGCCGCTCGGGCGGATGAGGACCACGCGGTTGCGACGGAACATCACGGCCTCTCCAAGAGCAGCAACATTTTCGTCTTCCATCGCTCTGGCAAGAAGCGTCAGCGCCTCCTCGCCACCTTCCTGTGTGGGCGCTAGATAATAGGATTTGTCGAAATAAAGCTTGTCTATGTCATCGCACTGGAGGAAGTGCCGGATACGGATAACCTTGTCATTTTCCGGCATCAGCTTTGAGATTTCGTCACCCTCGATGACGATGTAATCACCATTATCGCGTTCGTAGCCCTTGACCTGCTCGTCCCGGTCGACCGCCTCGCCGGTATCACTATCGACATATTGCCGCTCCACGCGGTGGCCCGTGTTGCGGTTGACGATGTTGAACGAAATTTTCTCCGACGAGGTCAGCGCGGAATAAAGACCGATTTCACAATTCAAATCGCCAAAGACTAGATGGCCTTTCCAGCTCGCCCTCCTGTTCATGATGCCCGCCCATGATTGTCGTTACGCGACGAGCGGCCCCCATTCCGGTCTGCGGCAAGAATGCGCTCGATGGCAGGAACGTCCGCTTCCGCAAGAACCGGGACAGGGTCGGAGGCCATGGCTTCCAGCACTTCAGGGGAAAGGCCGCCATTGCGAATGACCCATTCCATGGCCTCTCTCGTCTGCCTTTCCGCCTTCAGCTGCGCGTAAAGGGCCAATATCAGCCGGTCGCGTACATCGAAGGGTTTTGCGTCCGTTTGTGAACGTCGTTCGTGCCTTTTCATGTCTGCTCCTCGACCAGCCAGCTGGCGACAAAGTCATTGCCTCAGGCAATACCCTTGCCGCCGGTCACGCCGTAAACCTCGCCATTGATAAAACTGCCGTCCTGCGATGCGAGCAGGACATAGACCGGCGCAAGCTCCACCGGCTGGCCGGGGCGGCCAAAATCGCTATCCTTGCCAAAATTGCGCACCTTTTCGGTGGGCTGGCCGCCGCTCGGTTGCAGCGCCGTCCAGAACGGGCCCGGTGCGACAGCGTTGGCGCGCACACCCTTGTCTATCAGCTGCTTCGCGAGCGCTTTGGTGTAGGCAACGATGCCCGCTTTTGTGGTCGCATAATCCAAGAGGATTGCGGAAGGCTCGTAGGCCTGTATCGAGGCCGTGGTTATAACGGAAGCGCCTGGCTTGAGATGGGGAACGGCGGCCTGCGCAATCCAGTGAAGAGCATAGAGATTGGTCTTCATCGTGCGGTCGAAATCTTCGGTCGACAGCTCCTCGATATTCTCGCGATATTGCTGTCTTGCGGCATTGATTACCAGAATATCCAGGCCGTTCAGATCGCCAGCCGCTTTTTCGACCAGTTCGCGACACCACCCTTCATCGGTAATGTCGCCGGGTAACGCCACCGCCAGACGGCCCTCTGCCTCGATGAGCGCGACCACCTCCTCTGCGTCGGATTCCTCTTCAGGAAGGTAGGAGATCGCGACATCCGCTCCTTCTCGTGCGAAAGCTATTGCCACCGCACGGCCGATGCCGGAATCGCCGCCCGTTATCAGCGCCTTGCGACCGGCAAGTTTTCCCGAGCCCCTGTAGCTCTTCTCCCCATGATCCGGCAGGGGCGTCAAGTTGGTCACGAGACCCGGCATCTCCTGCTCCGGCGTGGAAAAAGGCGGGCGCGGATACTGGCTGCGCGGATCCTGGGGCTCGAGGCGGTCTGTCATTGCGGGCTCTCCCAATAAAAGGTGTCCATTCGTCGCGCGCGGCCCGGGAAAAGCTGATCCGACAGCTTTGTCCGAGCGGTTGTCCGGCGCCGGAAGTGGCAGCGACAACACGGCGCGCCACACGCAACCCTAACGATCTGCGCAGGCTCTCGTTCCATGAAATCAGGCTGGGAGGATGAATGGCCGAGCGTGGAGGCCGACATGGAGATGGCCGGCAGCGCGCCCCACGCGCTGCCGCGCCTTCCTCAAACAGTATATTTCTTCCGCGTGGTTGTACCCGCGGCCTGTGCCGGCGCCACATCCGGCTTGCCAAAGAGATAGCCCTGAGCCTGCGCGCATCCTTCATCGACGACCATGCGATATTGCGCATCGGTTTCGATTCCTTCCGCCGTTACCGGCAGATCGAGGCTGCGGCCAAGGCCGATAACCGCGCGCACGATGGCACGGGCATTGTTGTCATCGCTCATGGCGGCAATGAAGCTGCGATCGATCTTGATCTTGTCGAAAGGGAAGCTCTGCAGGTTGCTGAGCGAAGAATAACCCGTACCGAAATCATCCATGACAATGGCAACGCCAAGCGCTTTGAGCTGGGTCAGAATTGTCAGCGTCGCCTTTCGGTCTTTCAGCAGGGCAGCTTCGGTGATCTCCAGTTCCAGCCGGTTGGGCGAAAGGCCGGTCTGCATCAGGATGGTGCAGACGACATGGCCCAGATTGGCCAGGGAAAATTGCAGCGGCGACACATTGACCGCGATTTTCAGATGCGGCGCCCAGGTGTTCGCCTGACGGCAGGCCTCGCGCAGCACCCATTCGCCGAGCGAGATGATGATACCACTTTCCTCGGCGATCGGGATGAACACGTCCGGAGGCACCACGCCTCTTGTGGGATGCTGCCAGCGCACCAGCGCCTCATAACCGACGACCTCACCGCATTCGACGGAAAGGACCGGCTGGTAATTCAGCACGAGCTCATCACGATTGATTGCCAGCCTCAGATCCGTCTCGAGCTGGCGACGCTCGCGCGCCTCCTGATCCATCAGTGGGTCATAAAAGGCCAATATGCCACGGCCGCCCATCTTGGCCCGATAAAGCGCGAGATCGGCGGCATGCAGGATGCTTTCGTCGTCTTTTCCGTCGCGTGGAAAGACGGCAATACCGATGCTGACACCGACGGCGGTCGGATCATTGGCGGCATTCATTTTCAGGGCGAACATGGCGAGGATCGTCTCGGCAAGCAGGCGCGCTTCTTCCGCCTTGGTATGCCGCGCGGTCAGAATGACGAATTCATCACCACCGAGCCGGGCGACCACATCGCCAGATCTCGCGCATTCATCGAGAATCGCCGCGACTTTCTTGAGAACCCTGTCGCCTTCGGCGTGGCCGAATATATCGTTGACCGCCTTGAAGCGGTCGAGATCGAGCGCGAGCAGCGCAAATTCGTCGCCCTCGCCGCAATGTTCGATCTGCTGGCGCAGCCGCGTCTGGAACATGGTGCGATTGGAAAGGCCGGTCAGCACATCGTGGCGGGCAAGATATTCGATCTCCCGCTGCGCCTCACGCTTCTCCGTCAGGTCGCGGATTGCCATGACCTCGCAGGGACGACCTCGGTATTCGATGGTGCGCACGGCGAGTTCGAACACCTGCGCGCGGTCGGCGCGCTCACGTATGGCCTCTACGGGCGCATTACGGGGTACATAGACGGGTTGCCCATCCGTGGCTCGGAAAAGTTCATCAGGATTCTTTCCAACCAGCGACGTTTCATCGCGCCCCAGCAGGCCTGCGAAACGCGTATTCAGCTCGACGATGCGGCCATCGCGCACGACCGCAAGGCCGTCCAGTGTCGCGTCGACGAGACCCTTGAGGTCGACGAGATACCGGTCCACGAGCGCCGCAGTCGCCGTTGCGGAAAGGATCAGGAATGTCACGCCGGAAACCGCGCCGATCATGATCAGCCGGCCGAGATTGTCGGGGTCTGGTCCGGAAATGGACGGGTCGGGCGAAAGAACGGTGGCCGACACCGCAGTGAAATGCAGCGCGCAGATTGCAAGGATCGACGCTGCGGCGGGAAAAACGATGCGCTTCCAGGAGCCGAGGCGGTGAAACAGCCAGGAGGACAGAAGAAAAGACGCCCAGGCGACGGCAAAACCGCCAAGAACAGCCCCCCATTCGTAGCTGACCGTGGCGGCGACATCGATTCCCGCCATTCCGACGAAATGCATGACGGCAACGGACAGCGTCAGCAGGGTGGCAGAAATCACCGGGCCGTAGATTGCCTGCGTGCGGGCATTGAGCGCCAGCCAGAAGCCGAGTACGGCAAGAACGGCCGAGAGAGCGGTGAAGGAAAAATCGAAACCGATGGGAACAGTGCCCTTATAGGCGAGCATGGCCACGAAATGAGTGGCCCAGACGCTGAGCCCCGCCGCAAAGGCGGCAACCAGGACCCAATAGGGCTTTCGGCCGGAAGGACTTTCCTCAGCGCGCAACAAGAGGTGAAAAAAGGCGAGCATTCCCAGCAGACAGATCAATGCCGCAAGAAGCACGATCTCCCGATCGTGTTGGACGGCAACGCATTCCAGCACCGTGAACATGATGCACTCTCCCAGCCTCTGAAGAACCGCTCACGATGGCACTATGAAAGTGGTTTATTTATAAATCTCTAATGCAACTATTGATATCTGCCTCTTCTCAACAAGAATCCTGAGTAGAGTCCGGGCCGGTGTGCCAGGCTGTAACGCTTTTGGCAAACCGACCCGACGGCAAAAAGGAAAACCCTTTATTTCCAGCTTTGATAATCCGCGGCGGCGCAGCCAAACGGAGCCCGGCCGTCAGAGAAGCGTTCTTGCAGGCGGGCGCAGCCCCACTCGTTGAGTGCCGCCGGCAGCATGTTGTTGATGTCCATGCCGGGGGAATTGAATTGCGACGGAGCGCTTGTGACATACCACAGCCAGTAGCCCATCACCGCCACGATGATGACGGCGAGGATGGCGACGAAAGTCCCGAGCCGGCGCAGGAGACCGGGCCCCTTGTTCATCGACGCGGCCTGGGCGGCGGCAGCCTCCTGTGTCTCGTGCGCGACCATCGGGGCGAGCGATGCGAGAGCTTCCGCCCGCTCCTGTTCCGTCAGGTCGATCCGCTCCAGCTGATCGTCAAGCAGGACAGGCAAGGCGCCGTTACCATGCAGGACTGCAAGTGCCACATCCTGTTTGCCGGTATTGCCGATGACAACGGGAATGCGACCCCGTTCCAGATGCGTGAAGGATTGCCGCTTGGTTTTATCGTCTCTGACCGTATCGGCATAGGTCACGAAAAGACGGCTGCGTTTTTCTGCAACGGCCGTCAGCGCCACCGGAATAACGGTCAAGGGCGCCGGGTTGCGTAGCTGCAGGCGGACCCGCAGCATACGGACAAGTGTGAACAGCATGGCGAGACTGCCGAAACCAAGCAGAAAGACGAACACGCCGAGTGTGATGATGCGGTTCCAGAGCATGTCCAGACCCAGCGAAATCGTTGCGAGTTCCGGGTTCTTCGCGGAGATGACCAGCCCGGTTTCGTAATCGCCGGAATGGAGATCGACGAACATGACCTCGACATCCTTCTTGTAGCTCACGCCCGCATGGTCGTAGGAAAGATTGGCCTTGCAGGTCGTGAAGATCGCCTTGCGTGTCTTGCAGCTGCCGCTGATATCGCCGTTTTCAATCTCCAGCGGATCCTGGCTGATCTTGTAGTCACGCACGACACCCGGGCCTTCGGCTACCAGCATGACAATCGTGATTACGAGAAGCACGGGAACGGAGAAATAATAGGCTGCCGGCACCGAAATGACGCCACGTTTGAGGCTGAGTGGCCGAGACGGAAGTTTTATCTGTGCAAGGTTCATAGTCGTCAACGCATTCTTCGGGAGGTAGGTGAGCGGAGTTCGCGACTCTCGCCCGACGGAAGGAAAAGTTGCCGCACGGTCTAAACCGATGAAGTCCTTGAGAAAACCCCCTGAAATTACGGGATGGCGCACGACTATCTCCCGTACCGGCGCTGTATGCCTGGTCAATGTGCGGGAGAAGACTCTGGCGCATTGGCCCAGTCACGCATAAAAACGGGCGGTAAAACCGCCCGTCACCTGTTTCGCAAACTATGCTTTGCCGTCAGTCCTTCGTGACCTTTTCAAGCCGGGTCGTCTGGCTGGGGTGGCCCACATAATCCTTGACGCGTGCATTCAGCACGATCGGCTCGAATCTCTCGAACATCGGCAGCACCGCCGGCTTCTGCGCGACGAACATTTCCTGCATCTGGGTGTAGATTTCCCCGCGCTTCTTGGCATCAGGCTCGAGTGACGCCTTTGCCGTGAGCGCGGTCAGTTCCGGAATATCCCAGGCCGAGCGCCAGACGAAATTGCCGGCATTGTTGGCGGCAAGCGAGTTGTCCGGGTTGCTGGAGAACTGTTCCATCGAGCCCAGAACATTCGGCATGTAGGCTCCGGTCTGCGGAATGAGCAGATCAAAATCCCGCGCGCGGTGCGCGGCAATCACGTCCGAGCCGTTACCCTGCTGGATATCGACCTTGATACCGATCTGGCTGAGCGTGGCCTGGATCGCGGTGGCGAGGTCGATGCGCGGCGTCTGCGCGATCGTCTTCAGATTAAGCGTGAAACCGTTCTCGTAGCCGGCCTCCTTGAGGAGCGCTTTTCCCTTCTCCACGTCGAGCTTCCAATCCGGGCTCGGAATGGCATATTCGAAATTCTCTGGTACCGGCACCGTGCGCGCCCGGCCGTAGGGACCCATGATGGTTTTTTCCATGCCCTTGTAGTCGATGCCGTAGGCGATCGCTTCGCGGACCTTGGGGTTGGACAGGGGCTCCTTGCCGGCATTCATGGACAGGACGTAAAAACCGCCCGTCGGCACACGCTGGATCTGGAAACCGTCCTTGTTGTTGAAGGTCGCAAGATCCGCAGCCGTCAGCGCGCTGGCGATGTCGATATCGCCGCGCTCCAGCATCAGGCGTTCAACCTGGCTTTCCGGCACATGCCGCACGATGACGCGGCGCATTTTGGGGCTGCCGGCCACATAGTCCTTATTCGCCTCCAGAATGATGATCTCATTCGGCGACCAGCGGTTGAGCGTGAACGGGCCGGAGCCGGCCGAATTCGTTCTCAGCCATGCATTCCCCCAGTCATCATTGACCTCGTGGGACTTCAGTTCCTTGCTGTCGACCACGCTGGCAATGACCATGGCGAGGCGATAGAGCAGCAATTCCGAAGTCGTTTCACCCGAAAGATCGACGCGAACCGTTTTTTCATCCGGAGCACTTACCAGCTTGTCGATGTTGTCGGCATTGTAGCCCACGCGCTTGAGGTTCGCTGCGGCCGCCTGGTTCATCTTCAGAAGGCGGCTGAGCGAATAAACCACATCGGCCGAGGTCACCGGGTTACCGGAGGCGAAATTCGCCTCGCGAAGATGAAAGGTGATGCCTTTCTCATCCGTTTCCCAGCGCTCGGCGAGCTGCGGCGAAACCTTGCCGGAACCGTCCACCGAGATCAGGCGATCATAAAGATTGGCCATGATTTCATTGGCTTTTGCCTCGGTGGCCTGATGGGGGTCGAGTGACAGCACCTGGGCCAGCGACGTGCCGATAACCAGCTGGTCGTTGGGGGTTTTGGCCGCGACGGGCGATCCCTGCACGAGCATAGCGCCAAGAACGGTGGTGAATGCGAGACGGATCAATGTTTTTTTCATACCTGCTCCTCCTACAGATCGGTAATTGATGTTCGGGAAAAGCCGCGACGCAGCGGGGCGTCGCGCGCCAAAACGGTCAAAGATGTTTGTTATCAAGTGCTTCGATCAAGGCTGCGATGTAGCCGTAGCAGAAGGCGAAAGCGACGCCGACGGGATCGCGTCCGGCAATCGTCGGCACATGGTCCGGCATGATCATGTAGCGATAACCGAGTTCGTGATAGAGTTTCAGCGAGCGCACCATGTCCATGTCCCCCTCATCGGGGAAAGTCTCCATGAAGGACAATTTCCCGCCGCTGATGTTGCGGAAGTGGACGTTGAAAATCTTGTCGCGGCTGCCGAACCAGCGGATGATGTCGTCGATCTCCTCGCGCGGATCATCAAGCATCTCGCCGATTGACCCCTGGCAGAAATTCAGGCCGTGATAGGGGCTCTCGCGCATCTGCACGAACTTCTTCAGCCCATCGACCGTTCCGAGCACACGGGTTACGCCCCTGTAGCCTGGCGGTGTATAGGGATCATGGGGGTGGCAGGCGAGACGCACCCTGTTGCTTTCGGCAACCGGCACGACCCGTTCAAGGAAGTAGTCGATGCGTTCCCAGTTCTCGTCTTCGGACAGGACGCCGGCGAGGCCCGGTGCGGCATCATGGTCCGCCTTGTCCCAGCGCCATGCCTCGTTGAGCGAACCGCCACGGCCGCGCTCCATCTCCGTGCGCGGAATACCAATGAGGTTGAGATTGTATTTCGCGGCAGGAATTCCGGCCCTCGCGATATTTTCGATCATCGCGCAGACGGCATCGATCTGCCGGTCGCGATCCGGGCCGGCAAGCAGGATATCGGGATATGACGCCTGCTCGATGGGCCGGGACGGCAACGGCAGTTGCACCATATCGAGGACAAGGCCAAAGCTTTCGACCTTGTCACGGTGGCGCTCGAAATCCTCGAAAGTCCAGCTCGCGGGTGCTCCGGGCGGATCCGCGCTGATGTTTTTGACGCCGAGCTGCGCCCAGACCTTGTAATCCTCGTCATCGCGCGCAGCAACCTGGGTGCCGACATACATCGATTCTCTCCTCTCTCCATGCAAGTCATCATATGACATCGCATGAAATAAGATGAGTGTCGAGATGCTATTGCGCCTCCGAGAGCAGCCTGTATCGCCGCTGGCTTGCCAGCATGTGTTCACGCATGGCTTTTCGGGCCGCATCGGGATCCTGCTCGACGATGGCGCGCAGGATTGCCTCGTGCTCGGCCTGGACTTTGCGAAGATAATTCGCGTCGCCGGTTTCAGGCAGCGTTGGGAACTGCCCACGCGGTATCGAGCGTGAACCGAACTGGCGCAATGCCTCCAGATAGAAGCGGTTATTGGTTGCGGTCGCGATGGCCGAATGGAATTCGTAATCCGCATCGACGGTCGATTCGCCAGCGTCGATGGCACGGGCCATTTTCCGGTGCGCCGCCGAGATTGCCGCTTCCTGCTGGGCCGTCCGGCGATAGGCTGCGATCGCCGCCGCCTCCCCTTCCGTTGCCAGGCGGAACTCCAGCATTTCCAGCGTCTCGGCAATGGTGCCAACTTCAGACTGCGTCAGTTTCACGCCGGCCCATTCACTGTCGCTACTGACAAAAACCCCCTTGCCCTGGATAGGGACGACGTAACCGGCAGAACGCAAATCGGCAATCGCTTCGCGGACCACCGTCCGGCTCACGCCATAAGCGCGTTCCAATTGCGGCTCCGTGGGAAGCTGGTCGCCATTTTTCAGTTTTCCACTGCGAATTTCTGCGCTGAGATTATCGATGATCTGTTGCGCCCGCCTCTCCCGCGGCCTCGCTTTGTCGCCAATCATGCCAGTCTTCCCTCTTGCAGAATATGAATCCCTTCGTTACTCATATGATGACGTGGCGGCACGTCATATGTTTTCATGTTAACTCAGGGAGGGGTTGGGATGAAGTACCATCAAGAGTTTTTACAAAAGAGAATTGCGCGTCTGCGGCGAGCAGCGGGCAGAGGGCCGGCCGCTGACGGATTTCTCTCAAGGAAGTGCGGCCAGCAATGACGGAGATTTCACTGCGCGGGCTTGGGCATCGTTTTCTGCAACTGATCGTCAGCCTCTTCATCCTGCTCTGCATCACCTTTATCATAGGCCGTGTGATGCCGACCGATCCGGTCGGAGCAATCGTCGGCGAGCTTGCCGATCCAAAGGCCTATGAGGCCATGAGGGCGCGGCTTGGCCTTGATCTGCCACTTTATCAGCAGTTCTTCATTTATTTGCGTGGCCTGCTGCATGGGGATTTCGGTATCGCGATCCTGACGGGCAATCCCGTGACGCGGGATCTGGCGCAGGCCTTCCCCGCAACCTTCGAACTCGCGACCCTGGCGATCATCATCTCGACAATCATCGGCGTTCCCCTCGGCCTTGCCGCAGCCCTGTTTCGCGATACGTTCATCGACAAGTTCGCGCGTGTCTTTGCGCTGGTTGGACATTCGATACCTGTTTTCTGGTTCGGCATTGTCGGGCTCGTCATTTTTTATGCCAGTCTCAATCTGGTCGGAGGGCCCGGCCGGGTGGACGTGTTCTACGAGGGTCTGGTGGAACCCAGAACCGGCCTGATGCTGGTCGACAGCCTGCTTGCGGGCGAGACGGAAATCTTCTGGAACGCGCTCGGGCATATCATCCTGCCGGCCGTAATCCTTGCCTATATGGCCATGGCCTATATCACCCGCATGACGAGGGCCTTCACCCTCGAACAGCTGAGCCAGGACTACGTCATCGCGGCGCGGGCCAAAGGTGTCAGCCCCGCACGCACCATAACCCGCCATGTACTGCCCAATATCGCCGTGCAGCTCATCACCGTTCTGGCAATTTCCTACGGCAATCTGCTGGAAGGCGCCGTGGTGACCGAGATCGTCTTTTCCTGGCCGGGCATCGGCCAATATATGACCAATGCGCTGCTCATCGGCGACATGAATGCAATCCTCGCCGCCACGATCGTCATCGGCTTCATATTCATGTTGCTCAACTTCCTCGCCGATCTGGCCTACACCACGCTTGATCCCCGCACACGGGAGGCCGCACGATGACCGATATCGCGCAAAACAATACCGTTGATCGCCCCGGCGCCCTGTCGCGCCTGTCGACAACAACTGTGCGGACACTTAGGAAGCTCGCAGACGAGCCACTTGGGATGTTCGGCTTCGCCATTCTGGCGGTTCTGGTACTGGTCGCCATTTTCGCTCCGCTCATTGCGCCTTACGATCCTGCCCGCCAGGCGCTCGAAAACGCGCTCCAGCCTCCCAGCTGGGCGCATCTGGCCGGAACCGACGAATTCGGCCGCGACATTTTCAGCCGGCTCGTCTACGGCACCCGCATCACCATCCAGACGGTCCTGTCGGTCTCGGTCATCGTCGGTCCGATCGGCCTTGCGATTGGCGGCATGGCCGGTTTCTTCGGCGGGCGCACCGATGCCATCTTAATGCGCGCGACCGATATCGTCCTCTCCTTCCCCTCGCTCGTGCTCGCACTTGCCTTTGCGGCAGCGATGGGAGCCGGTCTCGGAACAGCGATCATCGCGATCTCGCTGACGGCGTGGCCACCGATTGCGCGTCTCGCCCGCGCGGAAGCACTGGTGGTGCGAAACACCGATTATGTGGCCGCCGCCCGCCTCTACGGTGCCTCGCCGCTGCGCATCCTGTTTCTCTATATCGCGCCGATGTGCATCCCTTCGGTCATCGTTCGCCTCACGCTGAACATGGCGGGCATCATCCTGACGGCTGCTTCGCTCGGTTTTCTCGGCCTCGGGGCGCAACCGCCGTTGCCTGAATGGGGTGCGATGATCTCCAGCGGCCGCAAATTCATGCTCGATTACTGGTGGGTCGCCGTCATGCCCGGCATCGCCATCCTGCTGACGAGCCTTGCCTTCAACATCGCCGGCGATACGCTGCGCGACCTTCTGGATCCGCGTCATGCCCGTTCCTGACAGCACTCCCATACTCTCGGTACGCGACCTCAATGTCCGTTTTGGGCGCAATGCCATTTCCGCCGTTTCCAACGTCAATTTCGACGTCGGCCGCGAAAGGGTCGGTATCGTCGGTGAATCCGGTTCCGGCAAATCCACCACCGGCCGGGCCGCCATGCGCCTTTTGCCGAAGAGCGCGACCGTGACGGCGGAGAAAATGGATTTTCTCGGCGAACCGCTGCTCACAAAAACCGAACGGCAGATGGGCGCGATCCGCGGCAGCGAGATGGCGCTGATCATGCAGGACCCGCGTTATTCGCTGAACCCGGTACTGCCCATCGGCAAACAGGTGGCGGAAGCCGCCGAACTGCATCTGGCGCTTACCGGCCAGGCGGCAAGGGCTGCTGCGCGCGACATGCTGCTGCGCGTACGTATCAACGATCCCGACCGCGTGATGGCGCTTTATCCGCACCAGATATCGGGCGGCATGGGCCAGCGGGTGATGATCGCCATGATGCTGCTCGCCAAGCCGAAGCTTGTCATCGCCGACGAACCGACCTCGGCCCTCGATGTCAGCGTGCGCAAGGATGTACTTCTGCTTCTGGACGAGATGGTGCGCGAGAACAATTCCGGCCTGATCCTCATCAGCCACGACATCCGCATGGTGGCGACCTTCTGCGAACGCGTGCTGGTCATGTATGGCGGGCGCGTGGTGGAAACGCTGACGAAGCTTGAAGATGCGCAGCATCCCTATACGCGCGGCCTGATCGCGGCCATGCCCGATCCCCGCAATCCGGTCAGGCGTCTCAAGGTGTTGGATCGTCAGGCAATCGATGCGGAGGTGATGCGATGATCACGGTAGACAAGCTCGACGTCGTCTACGGCGCCAAGGAAAAACGTAACCACGTCGTACGCGGCGTCAGCCTTACGGTCAACAAAGGCGAAACCCTCGGAATCGTCGGCGAAAGCGGCTGCGGCAAATCGACCTTGCTGCGCTCGCTGGCAGGTCTGGAGGGTGGCTGGACCGGCTCGATAAGCTTTAATGGAAAACCGGTCGGCAAGACCCGCAGCCGCGACGAACTGAAACTGGCCCAGATGGTGTTTCAGGATCCATACGGTTCGCTGCATCCTCGCCACCGCATCGGTCGGGCTCTGGCCGAGCCCATCCGCGCCATGGGGCTTGGCGACGGCTGGTCGAAGGTTCCCGCCGCCCTGCAACAGGTTGGCCTGCCCGCGCATTTTGCCGAGCGGTTCCCGCATGAACTTTCCGGCGGTCAGCGCCAGCGCGTGGCAATCGCCCGCGCGCTGATCCTCGAACCACCTATCCTGCTGCTCGACGAACCGACATCCGCGCTCGACGTTTCCATCCAGGCCGAAATCCTCAACCTTCTTGCCGACCAGCGCGAAGAACGCGATCTGACCTTTGTTCTCGTCAGCCATGATCTGGCTGTCATCGCCCATATGTGCGACCGCGTGCTGGTGATGCAGAACGGCGTTTTTGTGGATGAGCTGACCAAGGCCGACCTTGAAGCAGGCGTTACCCATGCCGCCTATTCAGGCGAGCTGTTCGAAAGTAGCTTTCTTTGAGATAATCGGTCGCGGAGATGGCTGAAGCGCGGCCGGACCTTTCTGGACGCGCGCCGGGGCTCAGTTCAGCCGATTGCCGTTCTCGTCCGAAAACAGATGAATGCCGTCCAAAGACGGGGATATCCTTATCTCCTCGCCGACCGCCTGGACTATGCGTTCGCGAAAAACGCCGAGCACCCGCGAACCACCCAGTGTCATGGTGACCTGCGTTTCCGATCCCAGCGGTTCGACGAGCAGGATCTCGGCCGGTACGCCCGCGGGATCAAGGGCGAAATGCTCGGGCCGGATGCCATAAGTCGCCCCCTTTCCCGCAAGAGCGGCGGCAGCGGCCGGCAATGGCAGGACCACACCGCCGGTTTCAAAACCGGCTTGCGATATCACGCCGGGCAGAAAATTCATGGAAGGTGAGCCTATGAAGCCGGCAACGAACTGGTTTGCCGGACGGTCGTAAAGTTCGAGCGGCGTCCCGACCTGTTCGACACGGCCGCCGTTCAGCACGACGACCCTGTCAGCCATCGTCATCGCCTCCACCTGGTCATGCGTCACATAAATCGTGGTGGTCCTGAGTTTCTGGTGCAAGGCCTTGATCTCGCCACGCATCACCACGCGCAGTTTGGCATCAAGGTTTGAGAGGGGTTCGTCGAACAGGAACACCTGCGGATTGCGAACGATTGCGCGGCCCATTGCAACGCGCTGGCGCTGACCGCCGGAGAGCTGGCGAGGATAACGGTCGAGCAATGCGGTGAGGCCGAGGATCTCCGCCGCCCAGTTCACCTTCTCGGCGATTTCCTGTTTGCTTGAGCCGCGATGCTCCAGCGAAAAGCCCATATTCGTTGCGACCGTCATATGCGGATAAAGAGCGTATGACTGGAACACCATGGCGATGTCGCGGTCCTTGGGATCGAGATCGTTGACGATCCGCTCGCCGATCTTGAGTTCACCACCCGTGATCGTTTCGAGACCGGCGACCATCCGCAGCAGGGTCGACTTGCCGCAGCCGGAGGGTCCGACGAGGACGACAAATTCGCCATCTCTGATATCGAGATCGACGCCGTGAATGGTTTTTACCGCGCCATAGCTTTTGCGGATGTCGGACAGGGTTACGTTAGCCATCGATTAAATCCGGTTCTTCAGCCCTTGAGGCCGGTATGGGCGAGGCCTTCGACGAACTGCTTCTGGGCAATCACGAAGACGATGAGCACGGGCAGCGCCGTCAGCGTCGCTGCGGCAAGCTGGATATTCCACATCGGTCCGCCATAGGCGTCGGTATATTGGGTCAGCGCCTGCGGCAGCGTGAACATCTCTGCGCTGGAGAGAAAGACGATGGGCTCAAGGAACAGGTTCCAGGAGTGCAGGAAGGTGAAGATCGCGACCGAGGCCAGCGCCGGTTTTGCCAGCGGCAGCGCGATCCTGCGGAATATCTTGAAGCGCCCGAGACCATCGACGCGCGCCGCCTCTTCAAGCTCGGCGGGCAGCGTCACGAAGAACTGCCGCATGACGAAAGTGGCAAAAACACTGGGCGCACCGAAGATCGGCACAAGAATGAGTGGCCAGTGTGTGTTGACCATGCCCGCCTTCAGAAACATCTGAAACAGCGGCACGATCGTGACTTCCGACGGAATGAGCAGGCCAAGCAGCACGACCATGAAAATGAGATTTGCGCCCGGAAACCGGATCCGCGCAAAAGCATAGCCTGCCATGGACGATATGATCATCGTTCCTGCCGTCACGACAGCTGCGATATAGGCGGAATTCCAGTATTGCCGCACGAAAGGCTGCAACTCGAAGACCTTGGAATAGCTCGTCCAGTCCTGGTTTTGCGGGAAGAATTGCGGCGGGAAGGCGAAGATATCACTGATCGGCTTGATCGATGACGTCACCATCCACCATGTCGGAAAGACAAACGGGATCAGGAGCACGCACAACAACCCGTAAAGAGCGACCTGCATGCGTGGGGAAAGGTCAGCTTTCATAAAAGACGATCCTCTTGCGCATCTGCCACTGGGCGAAAGTCAGCACGGCGACGATCACAAACAGCAGGATGGACAGCGTCGAGCCGTAGCCGAAGAAATGAAACTGGAAGGCCTGCTGATAGAGGTAATAGACCAGCACCGTGGTCGAGAGACCTGGCCCCCCCTGGGTCAGAACTGCGATCTGCGCAAAAACCTGCAGCGAGCCAACAATCGTAATGATCGAGGTTAACAGGATCGTCGGACTGATCAGCGGCAGGGTAATGCGACGAAACTGCTTGAAGGCGGGCGCGCCGTCAATGCGGGCCGCCTCGTAGAGTTCTTTCGGCACACCCTGAAGTGCTGCCAGAAACAGGATCATGTTAAGCCCGACATTCTTGAAGACCTGGACGACGATGACTGAAATCATCGCGGTCGTTTCCTCGCGCAGCCAGTTGGGGCCTTCGATGCCGGCCATCAGCAACATGCCGTTGATGCCGCCATTTTTCTGCAACAGGAACCCCCAGACGATCGTCCAGGCAACCAGCGAGACGACGACCGGCGAGAAGAACAGCGTCCTGAATATCGCGATGCCAGCCAGTTTCTGGTTCAGCAATACGGCCAGAAGCAACGCCAGTGACAGGTTGAACACGACGAGCCCGGCCGAAAAAATCGCCGTCGCGCCAAGGACGTCGCGAAGATTGCTGTCCTCGACCAACATCCGGTAGTTCTGCGCACCCGTATAGGTGAAGGTGTTGGCGAGCACATTCCATTCATGCAGCGAATACCAGAACACCAGCCCGAGCGGGATCAGAACGAAGATGACGATGCCGATCAGCTGCGGGGCGATGAACAGGAATCCCGCAAGGCTGTCGCGCCGCGCGATGGTCCAGAACGCCGGGGCCGGACGATCCTGAGTACGGGCAATATCCTGCGCGACAGCCATGGTTTTCTCCTCAGCGCTTCAAGAGCGGCCCGATCTGGCCGCAGATTTTTTGAAGCGCGCCGGCCACATCGGCCTGCGGCCGCCAGACGGCGTCGAGGTTCGAACGCACGATCTGCTGGATCTGGGCAAAACCGGTATGGCCGGGCATGACCTTGCCGGTCGAGATGCCGGAGATGACAACCTTTTCGATCTGCTCCTCGCTGAGCAGCGGGTTCGTCTTTTTCAGCACCTGCGCATTCAGCAAAGACTTGCGCGCTGAAGGGAAGAACTGGCTGAGTTTGGCGGAATTTTCCGGATTGGTCATGTAAGCCACGAATTGCGCCGCGGTCTCGGCATTCTTGCCTGATTGCATGACGCCGATACCAGCCTGGCCGATCAGCGCATAATCGCCCGCAGGGCCCTTCGGAAGAGGCACTAGGTCCCAGCCAAATGGCTTGTCCTTCGGCAGAAGCGAGGCACGGCTGATCTGAGTAATCGTCATCGCCGCATTGCCAGCAAAGAAATCGACCGTCTCGCCGGGGCCCGGAATGGCCTTCTTGTCGAAGATGGCGTCGTGGATGAACGAAATGGCGTCCGCCATCGGCTTTTCCGCCATGGTGCAGGTGGCGCCGTCAGCGCTCCAGGGTGAAGCCCCCCAGCCATTCCAGACGGAAGTGAGATATTGCCAGCTCTGGTAATTGAAATCGCGGACGACAAGCCCGCCCTTTCCGGTCTTGGCGACAGCCGACGCCGTGGCGATGGCGTTGTCCCACGTCCATTCGCCGGCAGCGATCATGCCGGCAGGGGTTTTGGCACCGGCAGCCTTGATAAGATCGTTATTGACGAAGACGGCGAAGGGCGAGGTCGAAAACGGATAGGCGTAAAGCGTACCGTCCTGGGACCAGCGTTCCGTGGCGCCGGCACCCACCTCCTCAAGATTATATCCCGGCGCAGCCTTCAGTGTGTCCGTCAGCGGGTAGAGCGCCCCGGACTTGACGAAATCATAAGCCGACGTCTCGAAAATCCAGGCCATGTCAGGTGCGTTGCCGCCCGCGATCTGTGTGGTGAGTGCAGTCGTGTAGGTATCGAAAGGCAGGGACTCATAAGTCACGCTGACATTTGGATGATCCTTGTTGAAACCGGCTGCGATCTCGTTGAAGAGCTTGAGATGCGCCTCGTTGGCGCTCCAGATCGTCATGCGCAGATTAACCGCATCCTGCGCAACCGCTCCGCCCGCAAACGCAAACGAGCCAATCAGGGCAAGCGCACAGGCCGTGGATTTCAGTTTAAAATGATTGTTCATTCCCGGTCCTCCTCCAAAGATGGGTTCGATGAGACGGCAAACCGCCGTCCTAATAGGCCGCGATATCAGGCCAGCGTATTTCGATGCCCTCACGGGTCAGCTGCGTCTGGAAGGCTTCCAGGCGGTCATCGTCTTCCTGCACCTGATGCGGCGTGACGCCATTTTCCAGGCAGTGCGCCGCAAGCATCCCGGCCACTTCGCCGATGTTCCATTCGACCGGATGCAGGCGGTAGCAACCATTGGTAATATGCGTCGTGCCGATGTTCTTGCCGGCCGGGATGAGATTTTTCACCCGCTGCGGGATCAGCGCACCGAGCGGAATTTCAAACGGACAGGATGGCACGTCGATGTAGTTGTCGCCGCCGGTGGATGGATGCAGGTCGATGCGGTACATACCGATACCGATGCTGTCGCGATAGCGGACCGCGCCCCTTTCACCGCGAACCGTGTAGGAAAGATCCTGCTCAACGATGCGCGTCACCGGCTTGATACGGCGGCTCTCGCGAATGTAGGGCGCCATGGCGAGCCCATGGTCGGTACCGGTGATATCTCCACGCAGCCGAAGCCCGCGGAACCCCTGCCCGCCATCAAGACGCGGCGCTTCCGTCTGCAGCCAGTAGAAGACCGAATAAGAAAGATCTGCCGCCGCCTTCAGGTGGCGCGCCTTTTCTCCCTCGGTCACATCGATGATCGTGCCATCCATGTAATCGATCATCGGCCAATTCACGAGGCAGATATCCGACTGATAGAAGCCGGGCGCAAAGTTTTTCCGCGCCGCGATGCGCCGAAAGATCCAAAGATTCTCATCACCGCCGCCCTTGCGCTGGTCGGCATCGACCAGCAGCGGGTTATCATCGGGATTTGGCGTGAAGGAGCGGGTGGTATGCTCCAGCGTGCGCGGATGCGGCGCGGTGAAGCCGAGGAGCGGACCACCCCAGAAATGCGGCTGATAAGAGCGCCAATAGTCGTAGTTCTCAGGCTTGTCGATCGTCTGGTCGCCATCGACGTGGTCAATGGCAAAGCAGATTGAGACAGCCTGCACATTGTCCGGTTGAGCGTGCTCTGGCGCGCTCGGTTCTTCCGTGTCCGACTGCGCCTCAAAACCCTTGGCATATTCCGTGCCGGTCATCGGCAGCAGATCGCCAAGTTCGGTGGCGTCGAGTACGTAATCGGCGGATATGACGATTTCAGCGCCGCCGTCGCGATGGCGGAGGGTCACGGAGCGAACCAAGTCCCCGTCCACATCGGCCCCGACGGGACGCCAGGGCTTGAGTATCGTCAGGCGACCTGCGCCAATATATGGCATCAGCATGCTTTCCATGACCGCGAGGCTGACACGCGGCTCGGCGCAGATGCGGCTCACCCATCCGCCGCCCGGATTAAGGTCGCCCCACGCGCGCGCGCCTTCCGTCAGCGGATAATGGTCTCGATAATATTGCCGCACACCGTTGCGCAGCGCCCGGTAGGACCGGGTGATGCCGAACTGTTCAACCCATGTATGCTCGTCCGAGGGAACGGCCTGACTGGTCAATTGGCCGCCGATCCAGTCGTATTCTTCGGTCATGATCACGCGTTTGCCCGCTCGTGCGGCAGCCAGTGCCGCCGCTACGCCGCCAAGGCCGCCACCGACCACGAGAATATCTGCTTTCATGTCTTTCACGACGTCACATCCGTTTTGTTCACTGAGGACTTGTTTGCCGAGCCGGTCGGGGCCCGCCCCAACGTCTCTCCCTTGACGGGTTCACATTTGAGAAGGATCTGCCCACCGGCGCTGCCGGTCTCGATGCGGTTGACCAGCATGGCGGTTGCCTGCCGCCCCATCTCCTCGCGCGGAATTTCATAGGAGGTGAAGCGCACGGGGCTGCGAGCGGCCCTGATATGACTGCCAAGCACGATCATCGAAAAGGCGTCCGGCACGACAAGCCCCCTCGCCCGCGCCAGCGCCTCCACGCGCACGGCATCGGCCAATTCTATGAAGAAGGCGACTGTGGCCCCGCTCTCAATGATGGCATCGAGTATTTTCTCGGCCGGGCGGTTGACCGCCTTGATATGCAGGGCAATCGTGGCCGCATCTGCGAGCGCCGCGCTGAAACCTTGCCAGCGATCGGCAATCGATTCTGCCGGACCATGAGGGCCGATATAGGCAAGCCTGGTGTGTCCGAGCGCGATGGCGTCTTCGACAAGCTGACGCGTGCCCGCGGCGTAGTCACCGCCGACATAGGGAACCGGCCCACCCGCATCTTCACGCCGGCCGATCGCGACGAAGGGATAGTCTTCCGAAACCAGCCTGGCGAGTTCCTTGCGATCAAACTCGCGGCCGAGAACAAGACAGCCGTCCGCAATCCGAAGCCTGTTGCCTTCCGAGAAAATCTTGCGGTTATCGCCGACACCGGCGCTCGTCAGCAGCAGAAGATCATAAGCCTGCTGCTGTGCCTCTTCTTCGATACCCAGCAGGAAGGGCGTGAAGAAGTCAGCCTGGGCGCTCGGGAATGCTGGCTCATAGGTGAAAACGCCGAGGATCCGGTTCAGCCCCTTGGCCATGCGCCGCGCAATCGGATCGGCAACATAACCGGTCTGGCGAATGACGGCCTGCACCCTTTCCCGGGTTTCGTCCGGGATGCGCGCGACCGCAGCCGGCGCGCCGTTCAGAACAAGCGACACCGTTGCCTGGCTGACACCGGCAAGCTTGGCGATATCGTTCTGCGTGAGACGTCTGTGACTGGACACGCCATGCCCTCCTCCGGCATCCGTTCCCTGCTAATACGTATTAGCAGCTAATGCGTATTAGCACCATCTCCGCGTAGGGAGTCAAGCGATAAAGTGCATTCGCTGAAAGGGTCGCACATTATCGCAAGCCCGCGCTGCAATGGCAAAACGCGGCAGAAACGGCAATGTCAGCTGTAAAAAACAGCGGTTGGCCCGGATTTTATGGTTCCGAGGATGCTTTTTCGCCCGCAAGCTTCTGCTCAAGCAACCAAGTCCACATCGCCTCGTCGTTCAGCACCTTTCCCTCGACCGCCTGATGGTCCGTGTCCTCAAACACGGTAAGCCGGACATTGCGTTTCAGCTCCTTCAGACGTTGCACGAGCACCACCGTATCGGATAACGGGATAACCTCGTCATTTGCACCATGAAAGGCCCAGAAAGCCGCCTTCTCGTTCGTTCGATTGAGGTAGTGCCGAATGCCGCCGCCGGCAATCGGAACCACCGCGGCGAAAGTTTGAGGAAACTGCTCTGCCATGGACCATGCGCCGAACCCGCCCCGGCTATAGCCGATCAGATAGATGCGTTCCCGATCCACCCGGTGGTTGGCCACCACCGCTTCAAGAACGCTTGCGACACGCTCGATCGGATAAAGTAGTTCCTCGCTCGGATTTTGGGGTGAAAACACCAGGAAGGAAAACTCACGTCCGTCCTCTATCATTTTCGGCAAGCCGCTCGACCGTAACTTTTCGACGTCGCTGCCGCCCTGATCGCCGCCATGCAGCCAGACGACAAGAGGATAGGTCTTGTTCGAGCCGACGTAATCCTTGGGCGTATAAAGCAGGTAGTTGAGGTCAGAAGCGATGGTGACATCGGATTTCATCGCTTTCTGTTCGGCCTGTGCAAATGTCGAGGCAGTGATTGCAGCCAGAGCGATCAGGCAGAATTTAAGTCGTCTCATGATTTTTTCCTCCCAGTGAATAAGGCTCTTCCGTGGTAATGACCGTTAAACCCGATCGGGTTCAACGCTCCCGGAAAAAGCAGAAAAAGCGCCTCGGAACACATGAAATATCTCATCATTTCAAACCAATGAGACAACTGCCTCATCCGATTTCCGGCGAATGCGACGACAGCATATCCGCTTCCGCTGCTGAGGCAACATTCGCAGAAGAGACTTCGGAAGCCGACTGTCAGGTAATGGCGCCAACCGGACCTGTGCACCAAGGCCTTTACGTTCAGCATTTGTTCTGGCTTGCTGTTTGAGTCTTTGCTAATCATTGCGGCACGAAGGCGAAATGGCCGCGCGGGCTCAGTCGCCCGCCGTTTTCGGGCAGGCAACTTCGCCTGGGGCAAATATTGAGGATTAGTGCAGGATGGCGGTTGCCTATCTGGAAAAACTGAACGAGCAGCAACGCAAGGCCGTGGAGCATGGTGTTGGACTGGTGGATGGACATGTCGCCGGTCCGCTTCTGATCATCGCCGGCGCCGGTTCGGGAAAGACCAATACGCTGGCTCACCGTGTTGCGCATCTGATCGTGAATGGCGCCGATCCCCGCCGCATCCTGCTGATGACGTTCTCAAGGCGCGCAGCCTCCGAAATGGCGCGCCGTGTCGAACGGATATGCAAGCAGGTCCTCGGGGCAAACTCAGCAATCATGACAGATGCATTGGCGTGGTCCGGCACGTTTCACGGCATTGGTGCACGGCTGTTGCGCATCTATGCCGAGCAGATCGGCCTCAACATCGATTTTACCATCCACGACCGCGAAGACAGCGCCGACCTGATGAATCTTGCCCGGCACGAGCTGGGTTTCTCCAAAACCGAAAGCCGCTTTCCGACAAAGGGCACCTGTCTTGCGATCTATTCGCGCGTCGTGAATTCCCAGACACCACTCAAGGACATCGTGCGCCAGCATTATCCATGGGTTGCCAACTGGGAAAGCGAACTCAGGGAATTGTTTGCGGCCTATGTTGAGGCGAAGCAGGTCCAGAACGTGCTCGATTACGACGATCTTCTGCTCTACTGGGCCCAGATGGTCAGCGACCCCGTTCTGGCTGACGATATAGGCAACCGCTTCGACCATGTGATGGTCGATGAATATCAGGATACCAACCGGTTGCAGGCATCGGTGCTGATGGCGCTGAAGCCCGGTGGCCGCGGGTTGACCGTGGTGGGTGACGATGCGCAGTCGATTTATTCTTTCCGTGCGGCGACGGTGCGAAACATCCTCGATTTTCCGGCTTCCTTCAGCCCGGCGGCCGATATCATCACGCTGGATCGCAACTATCGCTCGACGCAGCCGATCCTTGCGGCTGCCAACGGCGTCATTGATCTCGCGCGAGAGCGGTTCACCAAGAATCTCTGGACCGAGCGGCAGTCGCTGGAGCGCCCGAAACTCGTGACGGTGAAGGATGAAACCGAGCAGGCGAACTTCATCATCGACCAGATCCTCGCCAATCGCGAGAGCGGCATGACACTGAAACAGCAGGCCGTGCTGTTCCGCACCTCCAGCCATAGCGGCCCGCTCGAGGTGGAACTGACCCGCCGCAACATCCCCTTCGTCAAATTCGGCGGCCTGAAATTCCTGGACAGCGCCCATGTGAAGGACATGCTGGCCGTGCTGCGTTTCGCACAGAACCCGCGCGACCGCGTCGCCGGTTTCCGGCTGCTGCAGATGCTGCCAGGCATCGGACCGAAGAAGGCTGGCAATATTCTCGATGCGATTGCGACAGACCCAGAGCCGCTGCTTGCCCTCGCCGAAATTCCGTCGCCGCCGAAGACCGGCGATGACTGGGCAGCCTTTACACAAATGCTTGTGGGCGTGCGGCAGGCGCCGAATGACTGGCCGGGCCAGATCGGGCAGGCTCGGCTGTGGTACGAGCCGCATCTCGAACGCCTGCATGAGGATGCGGACACCCGCAAGGCTGATCTGCTGCAGCTCGAGCAGATCGCCGGCGGCTACCCATCACGTGAACGCTTCCTGACCGAACTGACGCTCGATCCGCCCGATGCCACCAGCGATCAGGCCGGCGTCCCGCTGCTCGACGAGGATTATCTGAGCCTCTCGACCATCCATTCCGCCAAAGGCCAGGAGTGGCGCGCCGTCTTCATCCTCAATGTGGTCGACGGCTGCATCCCCTCCGACCTCGGTGTCGGTACCACCCAGGAACTGGAGGAGGAACGCCGGCTGCTCTATGTCGCCATGACTCGCGCCAAGGACAGCCTTTCGCTGATCACGCCCCAACGCTTCTTCACAGGCGGGCAGAGTCAGCAGGGCGACCGGTATGTTTACGCCGCCAGAACCCGCTTCATCCCGGCGACGCTGTTGCAATTTTTCGAAACGATGAGCTGGCCACTGGTATCGGCTGCCGCTTCCGAACGCAGCGCGCAGCAGATCCGCATCGATGTGGGTGCGCGAATGCGGGCGATGTGGAAGTAAAAGCGGTTTTTCCGGCAATATCCACCTCAGCGCAGCGCCGATCGACGGGACGGCTATTAAACAAAGATCCGTTTCCTCTCGGCCGTCCACCTTGATAGTACTCTTGGGGCGCTGAAATAGCTGACGAAGCCGAGGAGCGATCAGGCCGCGCCGCGGATCTGGATTCAGCGAACTTCTTGTGACAGCAGATCACTCGCTATACGTGAAAAACACGCCACGACCCAACAGACTGTCTTCGTGTTGTTCGTCGGCCCTCTGCTCAAGAACGACAAGGGCGAGCCAATTCAGCCGGGCGATCCACTTCTTGATGGCGCATTTAGGCAGGCTCACGAGCGGCGCCGAGCGCCCTCACCCACTAATTTGTCGACGCTCATAACGCTATATCGCGGCTCTTCAGATTTCCGCCACACCAAGGCTGTCACCCGTCAAGAATACGATCGATACCTTGACAAGATCCGGATGGAGTTCGGCCGCCTTTCCCTTGATGAACTCCAAAAACCTGCGACGCGCGGCAAGTTTAAGGAGTGGCGTGACGGCATGGCCGACAAGCCTCGCAGCGCAGACTTCGCATGGATGGTCTTGGTTCGTGTCCTGTCGTTTGCGAAAGACCGGGGAATAATTTCGGTCAACATCGCCGAGAGAGGCGGACGACTGTACCGATCGAAGAGACGCGATCGGACGTGGAGTGACACCGACGTGGCCGCGTTTGAGGCCGTTGCGCCTCCACACATGCGTTTAGCCATTCAGTTGGCCCTGTGGACCGGCCAGCGCAAAGGAGACCTTCTGCGGCTCTCCTGGAACAATTTTGACGGTTCCAATTTGCGGTTCTCTCAGTCCAAAACGAAGGCGCGCGTCTTGGTGCCTATGGGATCACTGGCTAGCGTCCTAAGCACTCAGATAGGCAATGGCACCATCCTTAAAAACAGCCGCGGCGGGGCCTGGACAAGCGATGGCTTCAACACCTCGTGGAGGAAATGTTGTGCGAAGGCTGGCGTCGTTGACCTCACGTTCCATGACCTTCGTGGAACGGCGATCACAAGGATGGCGTTGGCTGGCTGCACCGTGCCAGAGATCGCTGCAGTTAAGTGGCGAAAAAATCTAAATGTGATCGGGTACTTCGAAAAGTACTCCGCCACATACCTTCAACCTTGCATCGTGCTACGAAAGCCTCGCTAGGAACATTAAGCTCAGCAAATTTCAGCATGGAGATTTGCTGGCCTAACCTGCTTCGCGAGATGAGACATGAGGCCAGCTCCGACGGATTTCTTTTCGCCTATAATATGCGCCAGCGATCGGTGCAAATCGCCCACATTGGATAGGCTGAAATAGCCCCGATGGAGAATATGGCGAGCGCAACAGAGGAGAATATTGCGGAGGCCGGCAGGCTGCCGCTGTACAGTGCCATGATAAGGATCGGGCAGACCCCACCAACGGCGGCATACGTCAGATAGCTTTTTGTTCTCAGCGCCATCAAGAGAACCACGCTCGGTACCGCTACGGGCAGTGCAAAGAAAAGAATCGCAGCTGCAGTCATCAACGTCACGTACACGAGCTCTCCAAAGCTCGCTCTGGCCTGATTAGAGAAAAAGCCCAGGCCAACGACGCTCAAGACACCCGCTACTACCGCTGACAATGTGTAGCCTAGATAGATCTTGGCTATCGCCTTTAGTACACCCATCCGCTCGCCCCCCCTATTGTTTGCACGAGACTGGCATACTCGGCGTGTAAAGCAACGAAAAAATCTCGCTCCGATTGAGTTGCGGTAGGCTCCGAGTTAGGCAATGTATGTCACATTCTACGTCACAAAAAAATCACGGCTTCAGCGACATCTCATACGCAAAAGGAAATCTAAAGTGGCATTAATCGCCAGATGGATCCGGAATATCGTTGTGGGCTTCGCCATTTATGTGGCCGCCGTGGTGTCGACCGGGGCAGTAATGGCCTATGGCTGCATAAGCCGGATCGATGAGACGCAGGTTTTTGATGCAGCAAAGCGCGCGTATCTGAATAGACTGATTACAACCAAGAAATTAACGGACGACGATTTGCGATACGTTAAATGCGGGCCGCCTCAAACCGTTACCGATTACTTCTACGGTATCCCTATGGGTTCGGAATGGAGTGCATTCTGCGCGTACTTAAAAGACGATGTCGTTAACGCATCCGAAGCGTTTCATATCAACGAATGCCAGCGAACTCGCCTTTGGGAACAGGTCGATGAGGGGTTCCCAAAACCAGTGCGGGGAATAGGTTATGATCGACTTCTATAGCGGAGGCGCCCTTGGCTCAGCGAGCGGCAGCCATAGATGATGACCTTGGCACGTTTCATCTGCGGACTTTTTGCGGTTGTGGCCATCGTTATTTTCATTGGCCTGCTGACGGTAGATCAGTGGTTTACCATCGGGGAACGAGCGCAAGGTGATCACCCGACACGGACGCAGGCAGAACAAGCCGAGGCTGAAGCTAGGGTGAGCGCAGCGGCCGCGGAAGCCAGCAAGGCCGCCGATGAGACATTGAGGATCATAAATGGCAGCGATGCCGAGATGAAACGGGACCAGACCACGAAGCGTTGAGTGAGCACTAACCGATACTCAACTTTTAGGAGAGATACTCGAATCGCTATCAAGTTTTCAACTATGAAACATGATGGAATTTCGGGAATTGACCAGTAGCCGATTGAGCGGCTGTCTGAGAGGGTAGAGGGTAAAGCAAATGTCGGTACGTTGGCTTGGGGTCACGGTCTCTGGAGATAAAGCAGTCTTGGTTGACGCAACGGTACCCGTTGGCGCTGGGGAGATAGTCATCAACGCCGACTTCAATGTCAAACTTCAAAAGGGGCAGAGAGCGGAGGCCTATGCAGTCTTCTCCCAAGAAATCTATGACTACGCGAAAGAGAATGGGATCGAACGAGCCGCCGTCAAGGGAAGCGCTGTCAGTCAGCAAGGCAGACCCACGTTGGCTCATTTTGAGGCCGCCGAACTAAGGGGCGTTGCGATTGGTGCCCTGGCCTCAGTTTGTCCTACGGAGACCATTACAAAGGCTACAATTTCCCGAAACTATGGGGACCGTAAAGCAGACGAATACATAGGTGACGATACGTTCTGGCAAGAAAAATTCACCGGGTCTGCATTGCGTGCTGGTAGCCGCGAAGCCGCGTTCTGCATCTTGGCAAAGTGCGAAAAATGAACGACCTCAGATCAACCCTCATTGTTGGCGAAGAGATTGCACACGGGCATTTCGGGCGCGTACACATAGGCCGAGACGGCATACGTGATAAGCTGGCCGTCAAAGCCCTGTTCGCTATGGCGGGAGAACCCCCAGAGCAATGGGTGGGCAGAAAAAAAGGCCTATTGGCGGAGGGTGCAAACCTCGAAAAGGCGCGCCACCGTAACATCGTCGCTGTCCACTATCTTTGCGCATCATCTGCTGACGACGCCGTGTTGTTAGTGATGGAATTCTGTGAAGGCGGCTCACTGGAGCGCTCTTACAGAGCCAACCCCTTGCACCCTGATATAGTGCTCAAAATCGCGCGTGACGTATGCCACGGACTATCCGCACTTCACCAACGGGGAATGCTCCATCGAGACATTAAACCTGGGAATATTCTGTTAGATGAAAAAGGTGTCGCGAAAATTGGCGACTTCGGATTTGTGACTGATGAGATAGTAGAAGGATACGCTGCTGGTGGAGGCTATCGTGACCATCTAGCTCCTGAATTCTACGAAGCGAGAGTGTCTAGCATCCGAACGGATCTGTGGGCGTTGGGCGTGACGTTGTACCGGCTCCTGCACGGTCATTCTTGGTACGAATCTAGCCCTGCACCGCGTGCAGTTGTCCCTGACGGCGGGTACGCGGATAGGCTTGAATGGTTACCTCATATCGGTAAAAAATGGCGCCGGATAATACGCTCGCTTCTATCTGACGACCCTGCTTCTCGGCCCGAACACGCAAGAGCGCTAAATCGGATGCTTGCCGAGGTCGACCCATCCGGATGGGGATGCAACATCGAAGAAGACGAAATAACCTGGAAAAAGTCCAAGGGGAAGAGACTCTTAGTCGCCAAGTTAACGAAGCATAATCAGCGTTCTTACTCTTGGGAAGTCAAATCTTTTCCTACGGGAAAAGGCGTGGCAAGGACCATTCGCGCAAATTCTAATATCGGCTACCGTAAGGCTGAAAGAGAGTTGAAAGCTTATTTCCAAGAAGAAGCAGAAAAGTAGCCTTCTGGCAGGACGTACCTTTCATCTAATGAAAGGCGAATTCCGTCTGAGATGTTGAGCGAGCGCCTAGCGTTCGCTCGACGTTCTGACGAGCATTCAGCGCAGTATTTGGGGGGATCAAAATCCTTTTCGGCCCCACAAGGGTGCGCTAGCCCGCATTTGACGCAAGATATACGCACCAGTTGTCTTAACACCATCTCTTTAGCCCCCGCACTAAATGGGAACGTACAATGAACATTTAAACAGTCAATTAAGATTTTCTTATGACTCTGAACGCACAAATTGTCCCGGCACCGCGGCTTCGTTTTGCTAAGCATTCTATTTTTCGCCTTGGGGGATGATCAGCCAGAACAGCTGCACCAGGTCATCCCACAGACGGCCCAGATCGTCGATCATGGCGGTGATTTCCAGATAGGCATATACACCGGCAACGATGATAAGAACCAGTATGCAGACTAGCAGCCATGGCCACATTCTGCGTTTTCGCTTAAATCCAGCGGGTTCTTTCGTCAACTGAACATCATTTCTCACCAATCTCGCGCTTCGTCGTCGGGACTGACCGACAGACCGGCCCTATAAGGAGCTTCAACAAAAGCGAGGCGCGCATCTTCAGGCCTGTCGTCCAAGCCATTCTCCAGAACAGCAGAGCAGACCATGAGAGCGGTAACGTACGCCTGCGCCTCTGTGCTTCCGGGCCATCTGTGAAGGAGAACCCGCGCGAGGTCGGTGACGGTTTCAAGGGTTTCAAAATTACCCCAATTGATCGTGATCGGCTCTATTCTGAATTCGCTCATGGGGCGCAATAACACCGAAGCGTCAAACTTACAGATAAAATTGATACACAGCCGCGTGAATTCGACACCCTTGAGCAGCAACATCCCGCCCCGGATACGCTTGGGTTGCGGGTGTTGCCCATGTGCTACAGCATTTTTCGGAGAATTGTTATTTAGTTGATACTCAAATTTAGGAGTTCAGACCATGAAAAAGACATTCGCGACCCTGGCTTTTGTTTTGGCAGCGTCCACCGCTATGGCTGCTGACGCGGTCTCTGAAGTACCCGCAGCGCCTGTTGCTGATGTGGCACCAGCATTCAGCTGGACTGGCTTCACCATCGGTGTTCAGGGTGGCTACAACTGGAACAACCAGGACATCGAAATCAGCGGCACCGCAGGTAGCTTCTCGGAGGATTTTGACGGCGGTATCCTCGGCGGCTTCGTTGGTTACAACTACGATTTCGGCAACAGCTGGGTGGTCGGTCTCGAGGCTGATTTCGACAAGAGCTGGGCAGACAACACGGCGTTCGACGGCGCACTGACCTACGGTTTCGACTGGCAGGGTTCGGTTCGCGGCCGCGTTGGCTACGCCTTTGACCGTGCCCTCGTATACGGTACTGCCGGCTGGGCTTATGCTCGCGGCTATGCGGACGTAGCAGGCTTCGGTGAAGAGAAAGAAACGTTCAATGGCTACACCCTCGGTGTTGGCCTTGATTATGCCTTCACGGACAACGTATTCGCCCGTCTGGAATATCGCTACACCGACTTCGGCGACAAGACGTTCGATTTCGGCGGCACAGGTGGCGGCACCATCACCTCTGATATCGATCAGCACGCGATCCGCGTCGGCCTCGGCGTAAAGTTCTGATAGCTATTCGCTATAAGCATGAAAAGCCCGGCCTTAGTGTCGGGCTTTTTGTTTTTACCCCGACCTCGTCCTCCTTGGCTTCGACTGATTTTCAACGATGCGATCGACACGCAAAGTCATTTTGTCGACCGCATCCTTCACGGCGCCAATAGCGCCCATGATCTGCTCCGTCTGCTCGCGAAGGCCGGATTTGGAGACATAGGTTTCGGCCACATGGAGGCGGTGAGCCGCGAGCTCCTCCCGAGCTAGCGACACCATCGCTGAGGCCACCGACGCCGCTGCAGACGCCTCCGTCTTTGCCGCGCTGATCTTCGCGTCAACGTATTTCCACAGACCGAAGATAAAGCCGAAAACCAGCACGAAGAAACCGACGGCGCCCATGATCTCGGCGCCAGTCATTGCGAACCTCCTTGCATTGTGATGCAATTAGAGAATCTAATCCGGTGAAATGAATGTTCGAAACGCAACAAGTCGGGCTGCCGTGCCCCAAATGCGCCCATAGGGCTGAGAAAACGATAGCCTGGATAAAGGCTAACGATGATTTTCTTTGCGAGGCGTGCGGCACGCATGTCTCGATGAAGAGCGAGCAACTCTTGGCTGGGATAAAAAAAGCTGAGAAGGGTATCGAGAAGCTCAGAAAGTCTCTCTGCCGCGCGTGAACGCCACGATGCAGGTTTAAGGCACCGTCTCACGGTCCGGGCTTTCACAACGGTCATGGCTTTACCCCGCACAGCTTCTGCAGCTTCTCATTCTCAGTAAGGATTTGCCGCTTCGTTTGCGGCGTCATCTGGTCATCGACAGAAGGACGCACCGGGCGCGCGATGTCGCAGTAGTTACCGCTTGTCGCGCATCCACTTGCTAAGAGCGTCATCAACGCCAGCGTCATCCAAATTCCTGATTTCATTTTCGACATCCTCGGCCTTCTTGATGGCCTTGGCATTTGCTGCGACCTGTTCGTCTTTTGCCGCGGAGCGCCCTGCCCTCTGGCCATACAAAAAGACGCCCGCGAGGATCGCGAGCGCCGTACCGATTGCGGCTAGGTAGCCTTTGAGTTTTGCCCACAAGAGGATCAAACCACCACCTCCTTGCCGCGCCAGCTATTCCATCTGCGAGCGACGACATCGCGATGCGGTAAGCGACATAGGCAACAGCAACCACAGCGACGCCAGCGACGATCCACCCCCAAGGGAGGCCAGCCACGAAAGCAAGCAAGCCTGAGCTTGCGGCTGAGCCTACACCCTTCGTAACGGCTTCCCTTGCAGCTGAGGCATCGCGTCGAAGCTGTGCGAGCGTGGCGGGACCGATGATGCCATCGGCGATCAGGTGTGGGTGGGCCTTCTGGTATGCAATCACCGCTGCCTTTGTCTTCTCGCCCATCCAGCCGTCGATGGCGCCGGGATTGAGACCAGCCGCAGTCAGCAGCTCCTGCGCTTCCTTCACAACCGGATCAGGCTGGGCTAACGGCTCGGCCGTCGCCTCCTACGTCGCGCTCGCTACGCCGGTGTAGATGCCCTTCTCAAATAGCAGGGCCTCCTCCTTGCGTCGGCGCACGAGGCCCGGCAGCTTCTTGCCTTTCGCGGTGTTGTAGTTGGCGGCAAGATGAGCGGCGGCCTTCTTGATCTGGCCTCTCCGCCAGTAGTCGGCCCACGTCCAGTTCATGGCGCCGACGCCGAGATTGAAAGTGACAGAAACGGCGGCATCGAGCTCGTGCTGCCTGCGGTCGATGGGAGAACCGGCAACGACAGCGGGCACGTATTCGGCGGCAAGCACAGCATCGAGGATGGCATCGCTTTGCGCAGCGGTGATCTTAGTCTTGCCTGGCACGAGCTTCGTGATGCCAATCTTGGCCAGCTCGCGCCGCACGGAATCGCTGCGCATCGTGAAACCGGTCCCGATAGTCGGCACACCGACAGGATCGAGATAGGCGGTGAGAGGATTGCCCTCATGCAGGCGCACGAAAGCCCTCCCCTGTGTGGAGATTTTGGTGATTGGCATTGATTTTCCTTTTTAAGGGAGCGCTGGGAACATTAAGGCGGCCTTGGCGTTAAATCCGTCGCCATGTCCCCAACTCCATGGCCTAAAGACCCGCGCACACATCCCCCCCGCTGCGCGGGTCTTTTGCTGCTATTGATACAGCCGATACTTGCAGATATGGGAGAAGTGCCACGCTCATAACAGGCCGAGGCACGGAGGCCTGGCACTTACGAGGAGCGACGGGCCTCTTTTGTTTAGTGGGTTGTGCGGAGCCGCTAGACCACTGATGTTGCTAGGCGCCCGCGTTAACGTTCAACTTGACCGCGAAGACAGGGGATGTAGTGTCGCCCCATTATCGAGGGGGGAGATGCATGCATTCGCTTGATCGTGGAATCGCTGGTTTGGTGCTTCTCGCGACCGCCGGATGCGCTGGGACGAACTATGCCACAAACGATTTCAACGGTATCGAACCTGTCATGTGGCAGAGTGCCACAAGTGGGTCAACGTTTCGCATAGTCGATAAGCCCCAAGAACGCCGCCTACTGATTGCCAGAGAGCCGGGAATGAACCTGCAAGACGGCACCGGGAGCCCTGCGCTGCTGGCCACAGATACATCCCCCGCATCGTACGAGAGTGCGACGATCGAGTGGCTCAAGACGACCGGACGTACGTGCACAACAAAATCAAACTTCTCGATCGCCGAGTCCCAGCATGAGGTTCGATACTCATGCGAAGGTCCCTTCCCGGCGGCACCAGCAAAACCAGCGCCTTGGTAGCGCACCAAGATGGGTGGCTTTACTTCTCTCATTAGATCTATCTAAAACCGGTGCAGCATAGAAACGGGGGTAACGATGCAACCCAGCCATCTTGTATTATTGTTTTCACTCGCAGTTCCCGGCGCGGCCGGTGCGGAATCCATTCGCGAGATGTTGGAGAATGATCGCAACGCCGGTCTCGTTAAATTGAGGATTGCGTCGCTCGCTGATGGGATTGGATGGGCGAACAGTTATTTCGCCGTGAAACACAACCAGCGAATTTACTGCCCACCCGGCAAGTTGGCGATAACATCGGATCAGCACCTTAGCATACTACGTCGCTTCGTAGTTGATCATCCAGCAGATGGCGATAGACCGGCGGGCGAAGCGGGACATATAGTCATCAAGGCATTGATGGACGCCTTCCCCTGCGACTAAACCGGCGGCCAAGCGATGGGCGCGATTTCCGTAAGGAACTGATCGACGGTCGGCTGCTGGCGCTGACCTGCATCTGATTTCCGGCTGTCATGGATTACCTCTTGAATGCTTGAGCAACGATTGTGGAATTGACAGGGGTCGCTCCCTGCGGCGTTGCGGTCAGCCTGAACGTGGTTTGAGTGCGCCCGCTTGGCGGGTTGAACAGATACGTGGTTGCGCCAAGGAGGCGCGCAGCACCGGCGGCCGGTGTCGTTTTCGAGAACACCAGGAAGGTTTCGATGTCGACGTTGTCTGTGACGTTTCGCAGAGTGAAGCTCACGTACTGCTGATCGGTCGACGTTCCAGAAAACACCTTGCCGACCACATCCACCTGCACACGCGGAGAGCCAAGGCCGTGGGTAAGGGTGATGTCAACAGACCCGTTTCCTGGAAGAACATCAGACGCAGCCGCGGTGATTGCTCCGGGATCGATATTCGAGGTGCCGACAGTCAGTGTGCCGATGTAGGCGCTCGAAATGTCGACGTTGCCCAGAACGGCAGAGAACGCGGAAAGACTGTTAGCCCTGATGTCCTTGGCATAGAGGATGCCATCCTGAACAACGAACGGCTGCTTGATTACAGACATGTCTCCGCTGGCGATGACAAACTGGTCAGCAAAGCCAACTAGCCGGGTTGGGCTGGACGGATTAGACGGAACATCCAATAGCAATGACGCCGAACGATATTGACCGTCATTGACAGCCGCCGTCACGCCGTACCGCGCGGCGTACTCTGCCGGCGTTGCAAGGGCTGCCCATGCGATATTTACAGAAGAGCTATTCCCGCCCAACGCCGCCGTCAGTGTTTCGACCTTGCCTGCAACGGCCATGGTCTCGTTTACGGCAAGCTGGATATCCTCGCGATATTCAGCACGAGCCGCGCCCAACTCGACAGACAGATCTCTGGCAAGCTTCCGCGTGTCTTTGTACGCGACCGTTGCCAGTTCCATCTGGGCGGCGATGAGGCCGTCGATGGCATCCTGTGCTGTTCGGGTGCTGTTGCGCAGCCAGCCGAGCGCTTCCTCAACACCGCTCAGATCGATGTCGACAAACACATCCTTGTCAGAAAGCAGGATGTTCGGCGTGATGACGGGAATGAACCCGGTCCATAATACCGGCCTGTCGCCGCCAGGAATGTATCGCCCACGGACAACATAACTTTCAGCCGGAAGGAGGCTTTGCGAGATGAGCATCGAGCCAACCTGCGGCTGGTCTGTGCGGCCTTCGGAGACCTTCTCCAGCGTAGCCTGTAGCCTCACCTCGTATTCGATGCCGATAACGTCATCGAGGCGCCCATCGCTGTTGTCCCACGTCAACCGGATAGCCGGTCGCCGATCTTCACCGAAGCTATCTTTGACCGTGGCCGGTTCCGCGAACCAATCCACAATAGGCTGTGGCGTCGGACGAATGACGCCAATCTGGCCGTCGACAGGTGGCTTGAACTCAGTATCGCTGCTCCAATCGTAGTCCGACGGGTCCACTTCGGTGATGTCGATCATTACGTCGAGGTTAGCGCGGTCGGCAACACCATCGATCCGCACTAGCTTGGCGATGTAGCCGTTGCGCTCTGACGTCCACGAGAACACCGTTCCCGGCGTGGCGTAGGCCCAGAACTTTGGCGGCAGGACAATCGTATGCCTGCGGAAGCGTCGAGCCTCCTCCAGCGCCGACTTCATCAGGCGCTGGACCTGTTCCGGATAGGGAACGAAATTCAGGTCGACATCGGCCATCAGACGGCGGTTGCCGTCGATCACCTCAAGGTCCGTCCGATAGATCGGCGGTGCGGTCTTGGCGACCCATCCATCTGCCGGCGAAGGATGATTTGCCGAAACACCGTTGATCGTATCAGCCAGCCCGAGGAACGGCGTGAACTCCTGCTCTTCCGTCGACAGGATATCGTCGTCGGTGAACCCGGCGGCTTCATGGCTCTCACGCAGGAGCGCCACAACTCGGTCGCGATCCTCGGCGGTGGCGAAGCGGACGTCCATCAGAAGATTCCTAAAAACTTTTTCTTATTCGGTTGCGTGGCGACCTTGCCCTTTTCAGAACCCCAGAAGAACTCCCACTCGGACGAGGTGTCAGCGTCGGTGTAGAAAGCATCGCCGGCCTGTCGCAGCACCTGCGTCGCGTGACTGCGCGTCGACGGGTTGGAACGCGTCATCTCTTGAGTGTGGCTGGCGCAAACCATCGTCACGCTGCCTTCCTCATTCTCAGAAGGCGTGTTGATCGTGATGGTGTCCACGAACCCAACAAAACGGCATTCCGCCGGCGCCACCATCTGGCGGCTATCCGGATCGAACAAACCTCGGTAGATCTCGACGCGGGCCTGACGGCAATCATACTGCCGCACCAGCGTCTGCACGTGCTCACTGACCTGAGACAGGCGGATATTGACGTTCTGGACCGAGAGGTTAGCGACGAGCGGAATGTCATCGATCTGCACCAGCGTTCCCGAACCGTACCAGTCACGCGTGACCGGCAAACCTGTGTCAGGATGCACGATGGCCGCAGACACGTTTCCGACGTCAGACCACATGCCATCGGTGACCGGCGCACCAGTCGCTCGATCGCGCGCAACAAACCAGAGGAAGTCGCGCGCCACCAGCTGCCGCGCCTCAAGCGCAGCAAGGTTTTCTGCTAAGATGTTTCTCATTGATTTACCGTGGAGATCTGGCGCCAAAAAGCCACCTCAGGTGGCCTAGACACAGACTTAGAGTTGAGCATAATCCCGCGACTGCTGGGGGATTTCATTTCGCAAATAGCGCCCGAGCATTCATACGCGCCATGAATTCAAACAACTGCGATGGGGGTCGCGTAGGGGTGATTGAAAAGTCTGTCTTGGAGTTTGAGAAAAGGTTTATGGCGGTGTCGCTCACCACGTTCGCTGCGGCATATTTCGGGGCATGGGTTGTTCCGCTTTTTCTCGCGAAGAAGGTGGTCGATTTCACTGCTGCCGACTATTGGCCGATTTGGCCAGTTAATTTGTACTACATTAGCCAGATCGAGGCCCATTTTAGGGGTCTCAACGGATGGAATACCTTTTTACTGTCCAACTACATCGCAAGTTCCCTGATGATTTGCAGATTTGTCGCCTTGCTTGTATTGGAATTGAACAGGCCCAAACACACGTTCAACTGGGGAATTTCCTTCGTTCACGCAATGATTGTTCCAGTGGTTCTTATTGGCTTACTTCTTCCATTCGGCGATGGACCCAGCAGGCGCGGCCTCACGTTTTATGACAGTCCGTTTGGCAACTCGTTGACGTCTACCCTTCTCGTCGCGTTCTTCTATTTCGGCGTCACCGATCCGCTCGTGAAGTTTATAAGCTGGATCAAATTCATTGTATTCAGCAGGCGAGAGTCGGAGATTTCATGAAGTACTTACTTATCACACTATCGGCCGCATGCCTGACTGCCTGCCAACAAGGACCGATCGTGAAGTCAGAACCATTTGACTGGAAAAAAGCAGTCAACAGAAACGCCGAACGCTCTTGCCGTGACAAGAAGGGCACCGAGCAGTACGCGAAGTGCTTTGATCGTGAAGTTGCGAAGGGCACGCGTGAATCGAAGATGATGGCCGCACATTTCGGCGTAAAGCTTCAATGACTACCGGAGATTCCGTCGCTCTTGTGTGGGCGATTAATAAAGCGTTATTGACTGTCCCTGCCGATAAAGCCATATCACCTTGAGAGGCAGAGCAGACAGGATCCGCATAGTGCGACTAGAAGCATTAACGATACCAGGCTTGAAAAAGATAACTCCGGCTCGTTTCGGCGATAGCAGGGGTTACTTCAGCGAAGTTTTCAAGAGGGAATGGTTTCGCGAAAATATAGCGGATGTGGAATTCGTGCAGGATAATGAATCCCTGTCCGCACAGGCCGGGACCGTACGCGGACTTCATTTTCAGACAGCGCCTTTTGCGCAGGGCAAGCTCGTTCGCTGCATTCGTGGCCGGCTACTGGATGTTGCGGTGGATATCAGAATGGGATCGCCTACCTTCGGGCAATGGGCGGCTGTCGAGCTCTCACCAGAAAATGGCGAACAGCTATGGGTTCCAGCGGGATTTGCCCACGGTTTCATGACGCTCGTTGACGACACGGTCATCTCATACAAAGTGACGGCGCCCTATAGTGCCGCCAATGACCGCGGCGTTAAATGGGATGATCCGGCCATCGGTATCAATTGGCCGAAGCTTGAGGGCTACGTCCTCTCCGAGAAGGACGGCAAGCAACCGCTTCTGTCGGAATTGCCTGAATATTTTACTTACCAAAACACTGGAAACTGATGATGCGCGTTCTAGTTACCGGCGGCGCCGGATTTATCGGCTCGGCCCTCGTACGTTATCTCGTGAGCGAGATCGGCGCGGATGTTCTCACCGTCGACAAACTGACATATGCAGGAAATCTGGCGTCCCTCAAGCCAATCGAAAATGCACCCAATCACCGCTTCCTTCAGGCCGACATATGTGACCGGGTTGCGATGAATGACGCATTCACGACATTCCAGCCGGATTACGTGATGCATCTGGCCGCCGAAAGCCATGTCGACCGTTCCATCACCGGCGCAGCTGATTTCATCCAGACCAACATCAACGGCACTTTCACGATGCTGGAGGCGGCGCGGCAATATTGGAGTGGCCTTGAGGGCGAGGCCAAGGTGAATTTCCGCATGCTTCATGTATCAACCGATGAGGTTTATGGCTCGCTCGGGGATCAGGGCCTTTTCGAAGAAACAACCCCTTACGATCCTTCATCGCCATACTCCGCCTCGAAAGCCGCAAGCGATCATCTCGCCACAGCCTGGCAGCGCACCTATGGCCTTCCGGTTGTCATTTCCAACTGCTCCAACAATTATGGACCATTCCATTTCCCGGAAAAGCTCATTCCACTGATCATTCTCAACGCGTTGGATGGCAAACCGCTACCAGTCTATGGAAACGGCGCGAACATCCGAGACTGGCTTTATGTGGAAGACCATGCCCGCGCCCTGTGGCTCATCGTTCAAAAGGGTCTTGTCGGCGAGAAGTACAATGTGGGCGGCAGAAACGAGCAGAAGAATATCGATGTGGTGAACTGCATCTGCTCCATTCTCGACGAACTGCGCCCTCAATCCAAACCCTATGCCGACCTCATCAAATACGTCACCGATCGTCCTGGTCACGATGCGCGCTACGCCATTGATGCAACGAAACTGGAAACCGAGCTCGGCTGGAAAGCACAGGAAAACTTTGCAACTGGCATCCGCAAGACCGTGCAATGGTACCTCGACAATGAATGGTGGTGGCAGCCGCTTCGCGAGGGTGTTTATGCCGGAGAGCGCCTTGGCGTTCTGACCAAGGGCTGAACGAATGCGGCTGGCAGTTACGGGCAAAAATGGTCAGGTCGTCAGCGCCCTTCAGGCACTGGCGAGCGCCGAACTGGAGATCGTGGCTCTCGGTCGGCCGGAACTCGACCTTGCGCAGCCTCAAACTGTTTTGAAGGCCCTGCGAGAGATAAAGCCCGATGCTGTGGTATCGGCTGCTGCCTACACCGCTGTCGACAAGGCAGAAAGCGAACCGGACGTCGCTTTTGCCGTTAATCGGGACGGAGCTAGGGCCGTCGCGCAGGCGGCAAGTGAACTTGGTATTCCCGTCATTCATCTTTCTACGGATTATGTTTTCGATGGCACCAAGGCAACGCCCTATGTCGAAAGCGATCCGACAGGCCCCACTTCCATCTACGGCCGCTCGAAGTTCGAAGGCGAACAGGCCGTTTCGGAGGCTACTGGCAATTACGCCATTCTGAGAACCGCATGGGTCTATTCGGAGTACGGCAACAACTTTGTAAAAACCATGCTCCGGCTGAGCGAGAGCCGCGAGGAGATCAATGTGGTCGCGGACCAGTTCGGATGCCCAACCTCGGCCAACGATATCGCCACCGCTATCGTAGCAATCGCAAGGAAACTCTTGGACGATTCCTCGATCCGTCTCCGTGGAGTTTTTCATCTTTCCGGGACCGGGGAAACGAACTGGGCGAATTTCGCGAAACAGATATTCGCATTTTCTGAAGAAAACGGCGGAAAGTCGATGATCGTCAACGACATCACGACTGGACAGTATCCTACACCAGCTCGGCGTCCGGCAAACTCGCGGCTTGATTGCAGCAAGCTGGAAGCGGTTTACGGCATAAGGCTGCCGAACTGGCAAACATCAACGCGCGCGGTCGTTACCGCTCTTGCGCAGAGCAAAAAGGAAACGCCATGAAAGGCATTATTCTGGCCGGAGGCAGCGGTACGCGCTTGCATCCCATGACATTGGCGGTCTCTAAGCAGATCTTGCCGGTCTACGACAAGCCGATGATCTATTATCCACTGACCACGCTGATGCTGGCCGGCATCCGCGAAATCCTGATCATCTCGACGCCCCATGACATGCCGCTTTTCCAGTCTCTCCTGGGTGATGGCTCGAAATGGGGTCTTTCCATTGAATATGCGGTTCAACCCAGCCCTGATGGGTTGGCGCAGGCCTATATGATCGGCGCTGACTTCGTCGCGGGCTCCCCATCCTGCCTTATCCTTGGCGACAACATTTATTACGGCCACGGATTACCGGAGCTTCTGCAGGCCGGCACGGGCATAAACGACGGTGCTACGGTCTTCGCCTATCATGTGAACGATCCCGAACGTTATGGCGTGGTCGATTTCGATAGCGAAATGCGCGCGCTCTCTATCGAGGAAAAACCGGCAAAGCCCAAATCCAACTGGGCGGTCACGGGTCTTTATTTTTACGATGCCGATGTCGTCGACATCGCCGCCAATCTCAAACCATCCGCGCGCGGCGAATACGAGATTACGGATGTCAATCGGACCTATCTCGAGCGCGGCAAGTTGAAAGTATCCATCATGGGACGCGGTTACGCCTGGCTTGATACCGGGACACCGGACAGTCTTCTCGAGGCGGGCGAGTTTGTGCGGACGCTGGAGAAGCGACAGGGCTTCAAGATTGCATGTCCGGAAGAGATTGCTCTGAGCAAGGGCTTTATCACGAGATCCGAATTCTCAGCACTCGCAGAAAATGCCGGCAAAGGTGATTATGGCGTATATCTAAGGAGACTCGCCTCCGCGTAAGTGCGCTGGAATATGCCTCCGCTTCGAGTTGAACAAAACCGCATTAATACCTTCCGCTACAGCAACTCATCAAAGGTTGCCAAGTTGAGGAGGGATCGTGCGCCTAGTCTCTGGAGTCAAAATGTCTAGTTTGTCACTCTCGGACGTAACGGTGGTCTCTGTTTGCTACAAGAGTGATGCGCTCATAGCGGACATGATCGCGACGGTGCCTGAGGAAACGCCTATAATTCTCGTCGACAACGGGAAAACGAATAGTTTTGCGAACCTCCCTGCCGGAAGAAATATCAGGATTGTTCAGTTGGAGAAAAATCAGGGCTTCGGCCGCGGCTGCAATGCGGGCGCGGCGGTGGCGCAGACACCTTGGATCCTGTTTTTAAACCCTGACGCCCGATTGACCGCAGGCGCAATTGAAGCCTTGCTGGAGGCCATTGATCGTCATCCGTCGGGCGTCGCATTTAATCCACGAATTTCCAACTCGGACGGAAGTGAATATTTCAAGCGGCGGTCCTGGTTATTGCCACGCCGCCGCTACATGAAAAAGGGCTGGCCCGCGGTCGATACTGTCGTTCCCGTTTTGAGCGGGGCCGCTTTTCTTGTTTCAAAGCAAAAATTCGACGCGGTTGATGGCTTTGACCCAGCTATCTTTCTTTATCACGAAGATGATGACCTATCGTTGCGCCTTGCAAAATCAGGGCAACTCGTATTTGTACACGATGCCCTTGTTTTCCATGCGGCGGGACAGTCGTCGGGCCGATCTCCAGAAATCGCTCGGTTAAAGGCGTTTCATATGGCGCAATCGAGAATCTATACCGGCAGCAAGCACCAGCGGCCGCTTCCAAGACTTTCGACTTTCGTTCAAGCCCTCGCGCTGATCATGTCGCCCAGCGCTCTATTCTCAGCGCGCCGGCGGGCCAAGGCTGCCGGCTTTCTCAAGGGCGCAGTCGAAGCTATCAAACGTCAACCATGAAGCGAACGACTGCGTGATAGCAATCGCTATTCGTGTTCCTTCAGCCATGACCAGACGCCGGCGATCCCCTCTCTCAAACCAATCTTTGGCTCCCAGTCGAAATCCATCTTTGCCCGCTCTATGTCGAGAACGGATACCGGAACGTCGAGGCTTCGATGAGGCTTATAGACTATTGGAATGGGATTACCCGTTATCTCTTGTACGATTTCCGCGATGTGGAGGACGGAAGTCCCAGTTCCGCTACCCCCGTTGTAGACGCCGACCCTGTCACTGAGCAGCGCAGTGACGCACAGGCTGCTAAGATCTTTGACGTGAATATAGTCCCGAATTGCGGAGCCATCGCCCCATATTTCGATTGGCTGGTGCTTCAGGGCAAGGTTGAGATACGTGCCTATTATCCCTTGGACGCCCAGGTTGCCCTGATAGAGACCGTAAGGATTGGAGGCTCGGATCACAACCGGCCGTATACCGGCCTTGCTCTCATAGAGTTTAAGATAGGACTCTATCGCAACCTTCACCACGCCATACGAACATATCGGGTCGAGTATATGTCCCTCGGGAATTGGGACCTCCTGCGGCTTGCCGTAGACAGTTCCACCCGAAGATAAATAGAGAATGCGGGTTACATTGCATGCTGCCATATCCTCGAGGAGGCTCAGGGTTCCGAGAAGATTAAGTTCAACATCCTTGCCGGGGTCCTTATCGCCCGTGGACGGCACCGTCCCGCTGATGAGATGCGCGACCGCGTCTACATCCACCAGAAGCTCGCGCATCAGCTGGCTATCAGCCAACTCTCCCGAAACATACTGTACACCTGCCGGTAGCGGACGTCCAGGAAGACGGCTTCTTCCCAGCACCTTCACCTCGTGTCCCGCGACCACCAAATCTTCGACAAGATGGTAGCCGATGAACCCACCGCCGCCGAGAACTAATATCTTCATAAAACGCCTATCACCTTAATGCCGCCAACGTCACTTCCTTGCGAGCACAGAACGATAATGATCGAGATACTCACCAGCGAGCACATCGATATCATATGTCGCTCCAAGGAGTTGCGCTTTTTCGCTAAAGCCGTCACGGACATCTTTCTCCAAGATTTTTTCCATGGCATCGCTCAATTCATTCACAAATCGGTCGTTGTCGCTGTTATTGGCGATGATAATTCCAGCTTGTTGACCATCGATCTGCGACATTGCCTTGATCTCACCTACATCCGTAGACACGCAAGGGACCCCAACTTGAAGCGCCTGTATCAAGCACAGGGGATAAGATTCACCTGGAAAGCGTGTCGGTATCAGAGCTACGTCGCTAATACGGTAGAGACCATAGATCTCCTTAACAAAACCAAGGAAGTGAATACTCCCTTCCGTCGAAGCCAAGAGCTTGGCCTCGTCCGTGGCTGGCCCTTCGCCCACCATAAGCATCGCCATCGGGACATCCGGTCGCCGCTCTCGCAATAAGCGATATGCCCTGACGGCCTCCACCCAGCCTTTGCCTTCAGCCCCTCGTGCAACAAGCGAAAATACGACAGCATCCTCCGCCACACCCAGCTGAGCACGTGTTTTGGGAAACGCTACTTCATCAACAGGCATCGCATTTTTTACTTTTACGAATTTTTCTTTACTAATCTGAAGATTACCGAACGGCCTCAGGTTTCGATCGGCAGTATAGGCGAATTTATCAATCTTCTTGCTCCAGCGGTCGATCCTGCTCGTCGAAACATCCATGGCCTCGTAGGATCCATGCAGTGTCGAAATAAAGGGCGCTGAGATGCCTTGTCCGTCGAGCAAGAACCCCTCGACATTGGCAACATGCGAATGGACCACCGAGATCCCTGCATTCGCAATGAAACTATCTATCCCCATATCGCGAACCGCATTGGCGGTGTAGACGGGAATACCAGGGTCGAGCATACGCCGCACGTCTGGGTGATCCTCCACGTCGTGCATCTGAAGAATGGAAACCATTATCCCCTTGCGCCGAAGTGCATTCGCGAGGTGAATCGGGAATATTTCTCCACCGCCGAACGAAAAGCCCAAAATGCCGACCAGAACATGAATATGTTCACGCGGGACCGCACTAAGGCTTTGGTAATTCACCAGTTTTTGAAATTCTTCAGCCGGAACTCCAGCGCTTTTCGACACGCTGCGACAGACCTCGATAAAGCGTTCGAGGGTGCCATCTGGAATATCCCATCGCTTCTTCAACGATGTCATCAGTCGCGCGTATTCTTTATAATATTCTGGCTTCGACTGAGCGCTGCTACCGGATGTATTGCTATCGTGAATACGGAAATAGCTTACGGAACTGGGCTCGTATGCGATCTGTCCACCGCCTGCGATAGCCGAATAGAGGTACCAATCACCCATGATTTTATAACTTCTGGCCTCTTCCCAGACCTGATCGGAAATCTCAAAACGCCGCCAGAGGCTTCCTCCGACGTTGGCAATCACATTTTTGACGCCAAAGCCGCCGCGAAACCACTCGGCGGCCGGACGGGTCATGCGCGCTTCCCAGATACCTGGCTCACCATCGTCACGATAATGATCCAGCCCAGCGAAATACTCTCCCAGACTATTCGCAAATTGGATTCGTCCGAACGCCATCATCACGCTTGGGTCACGGAATGCATTGATCATTCTTTCAACGAAAGTCGGCTCGCAAAAATCATCACTTTCGCAAATCCAGACCAAATCACCTTTTGCCAGTGAGTGACCCTTCTGCCATTGACGGAACACATTTCCCGAATTCTCAGTATTATAAACAGCTCTGATACGCTCAGGGAAACGCTTGACATATGCGTCAATTACCGAGCGACTGTCGTCACTGGAGCAATCATCAAGAACCAGAATATCGATAAGCGGATAAGTCTGCGCCAGGATGCTATCCAGACGCTGAGGAAGAAACCGCGCGTGATTGAAGTTTGGCACGATCGCAGTCACCCTCACGCCGGTCTGCGCGCTGATACTGGAGCGGCTCCCGGCGATAATCTTATTTGAAGTTATCCTCTGGTAATAGTCGAGACAGAACTGATCGACCTTCCGCGACAATAACATTGGGTCGCGCTTCTCTGCAGACTTCAAAAACCTCTTGCGTCTGCGGCTGCTGAAGACACTGACTTTTGACAAAGCGTACAAGAACCGGGCGTATATCAGACGCTTCAAAAGCTTAGAGAGTGACGCATTGCTCATCCAGTTGTTGCGCTGAAGCGCATCAACTTTACCAGAAACATGATCAACATCCTTCATCAGGATCTCGGCCCATTGAGCCTGTTCAAATTCCACGCGCTTGAGGACTGGTTCAGAGCCCTGAATGTCCTGGGAGAAAACGCCGCTCATATTCGCATTGTCGACCGGTCGATCCGATGCGACGCCGATCATATACATTGGTTTCGCAATTCCGGGGGTGGTCACCCCACTTCCAGCGTCGGCCTCGAAAAAACGCGCAGCCTGATTTTCCGACGCGATGATCGAGCCAAAACCAATCTTCTGCCCGTGCATCGATACATGTGAAAAATACCGACCCAAAAGGTCGTTGAATTCACTCTTGAATAGTTCCTTCACATGAAACGGATTGGCCAACCCGGTCGCGACGGTATAGGCGTATTTCTCTGGTGTCGAAATGATCAGCATCCCATCATCGCGCAGAACACGCTTGATCTCCTGCATAAATCGATCGTGGGCCTCGATGTGTTCAAGCGTTTCGAACGATATCACGACATCCACTGAGCCCGATGATAGAGGAATGTCCTCACAAGACCCGACCCTGAACGAAATGTTTTCGGCCTTGTACTTCGACTGCGCGTGACGTACTGCTTCATCCGAAATATCGACACCGATCACGGATCGAGCAGTTTCCGCAAGAAGCGCCGTACCGAAACCCTCTCCACCGGCGATATCAAGAACATCTTTGCCTTTGACGAAATTCTTCGCCAGATGATACCGATGCATGTGCTCGAGGTAGATATTCCCACCAATTGTGGGTAGATAGCGTTCGCCGGTGAACTCGAGATCGTCGGCCATATTTTTCCTCGGCAAAATGCGTAGCTGATTATGTTTTGAGGCGGATACCCTATTCTCAGGCTCAAGTCGAGACAATGATCCAGCCACTAAAAACCGATGGCTTTATATGAGGTGATAACGCGCACTGTCCGACGACGCGCTTACGTTCCGATGCATACACCAACTGCAAGATACCTCAAGAAATCAATGCCCCTCCCCTATGACCGATATCTAAAAAAATCTTATGACTTTTTTCCTCGTGAAAGGAGTTTTTCCAACCAAAAATTGCCGGATGACTGATCGCTTGGTCGTGATGCGCTAATTGCTATCCCGCAGGGTAATCGAAAGTGCTAAAACAGACTTCATCAATCCAAGCTCGATGACATGTTTCCACGCATCAGCTCCGTAATCTGTTAAGACGAGAAAGTCGGATGCATTGGAGCTTGGGGCAGCGTGGTATCTCTTGGGCAGTCCCGTATCGCGGGTCAACCGGCCTACAATTATGGGAACAGTGTAAGCTAAAAGACCGCCCGGTTTCAGAACCCGTCTGCACTCTGATAGCGCTATTACAGGGTTGCCGACGTGCTCGAGAGTGTCTGAATGAACAACTAAATCGAAGGTTTGATCGGCGCACGTGAGCGAATGCATATCGACCTCTTGATATTCCGCCAGGACGACCAGGCAACCTCTTCAAGTACCTAGACAGCTGTGCGCATTCATTGAGCTCGAGAACATTCTCATCTTCACTTGCAACAATAAAGTCTGCGAACTTTCTACTCCTAGACCAATGACGCATAATAGAGTGTAAGCGTCCGGTTCGACGGATGTCGTCACTTCAACTCGATGAGTCCCGCCTCTGTCGGCCGGAATCCGCAGCTCCGGTAGAATGAAGTCAGATGCGTTTCGAAGTCGACATGCAACCACTTCGCTCCGCGCTCTCGGGCCACATTTGTGGCCTCAACGACC
>NZ_JAINDY010000011.1:0-2500 GCF_026191755.1 Agrobacterium sp. InxBP2 | reverse complement strand
CAAGACCTCTCGGCCAAGGTTAGACTCGCTGGCTCCGTCAGTGTAGCGCGCGTGCGGCCCAGAACGTCTAAGGGCATCACAGACCTGTTATTGCCTCAAACTTCCATCGGCTTGAAACCGATAGTCCCTCTAAGAAGTGGATAACCAGCAAATGCTAGCACCACTATTTAGTAGGTTAAGGTCTCGTTCGTTATCGCAATTAAGCAGACAAATCACTCCACCAACTAAGAACGGCCATGCACCACCACCCACAAAATCAAGAAAGAGCTCTCAATCTGTCAATCCTTATTGTGTCTGGACCTGGTGAGTTTCCCCGTGTTGAGTCAAATTAAGCCGCAGGCTCCACTCCTGGTGGTGCCCTTCCGTCAATTCCTTTAAGTTTCAGCCTTGCGACCATACTCCCCCCAGAACCCAAAGACTTTGATTTCTCGTAAGGTGCCGAGTGGGTCATTAAAAAAACACCACCCGATCCCTAGTCGGCATAGTTTATGGTTAAGACTACGACGGTATCTGATCATCTTCGATCCCCTAACTTTCGTTCTTGATTAATGAAAACGTCCTTGGCAAATGCTTTCGCAGTAGTTAGTCTTCAATAAATCCAAGAATTTCACCTCTGACAATTGAATACTGATGCCCCCGACCGTCCCTATTAATCATTACGATGGTCCTAGAAACCAACAAAATAGAACCAAACGTCCTATTCTATTATTCCATGCTAATATATTCGAGCAATACGCCTGCTTTGAACACTCTAATTTTTTCAAAGTAAAAGTCCTGGTTCGCCAAGAGCCACAAGGACTCAAGGTTAGCCAGAAGGAAAGGCCCCGTTGGAAATCCAGTACACGAAAAAATCGGACCGGCCAACCGGGCCCAAAGTTCAACTACGAGCTTTTTAACTGCAACAACTTTAATATACGCTATTGGAGCTGGAATTACCGCGGCTGCTGGCACCAGACTTGCCCTCCAATTGTTCCTCGTTAAGGTATTTACATTGTACTCATTCCAATTACAAGACCCGAATGGGCCCTGTATCGTTATTTATTGTCACTACCTCCCTGAATTAGGATTGGGTAATTTGCGCGCCTGCTGCCTTCCTTGGATGTGGTAGCCGTTTCTCAGGCTCCCTCTCCGGAATCGAACCCTTATTCCCCGTTACCCGTTGAAACCATGGTAGGCCACTATCCTACCATCGAAAGTTGATAGGGCAGAAATTTGAATGAACCATCGCCAGCACAAGGCCATGCGATTCGAAAAGTTATTATGAATCATCAAAGAGTCCGAAGACATTGATTTTTTATCTAATAAATACATCTCTTCCAAAGGGTCGAGATTTTAAGCATGTATTAGCTCTAGAATTACCACAGTTATACCATGTAGTAAAGGAACTATCAAATAAACGATAACTGATTTAATGAGCCATTCGCAGTTTCACTGTATAAATTGCTTATACTTAGACATGCATGGCTTAATCTTTGAGACAAGCATATGACTACTGGCAGGATCAACCAGATAACTATCTTAAAAGAAGAAGCAACAAGCAGTAAAAAAGAAAGAAACCGAAATCTCTTTTTTTTTTCCCACCCATTCCCTCTTGCTAGAAGATACTTATTGAGTTTGGAAACAGCTGAAATTCCAGAAAAATTGCTTTTTCAGGTCTCTCTGCTGCCGGAAATGCTCTCTGTTCAAAAAGCTTTTACACTCTTGACCAGCGCACTCCGTCACCATACCATAGCACTCTTTGAGTTTCCTCTAATCAGGTTCCACCAAACAGATACCCCGGTGTTTCACGGAATGGTACGTTTGATATCGCTGATTTGAGAGGAGGTTACACTTGAAGAATCACAGTCTTGCGACCGGCTATTCAACAAGGCATTCCCCCAAGTTTGAATTCTTTGAAATAGATTGCTATTAGCTAGTAATCCACCAAATCCTTCGCTGCTCACCAATGGAATCGCAAGATGCCCACGATGAGACTGTTCAGGTTAAACGCAAAAGAAACACACTCTGGGAATTTCTTCCCAAATTGTATCTCTCAATACGCATCAACCCATGTCAATTAAACACGCTGTATAGAGACTAGGCAGATCTGACGATCACCTAGCGACTCTCTCCACCGTTTGACGAGGCCATTTACAAAAACATAACGAACGACAAGCCTACTCGAATTCGTTTCCAAACTCTTTTCGAACTTGTCTTCAACTGCTTTCGCATGAAGTACCTCCCAACTACTTTTCCTCACACTTGTACTCCATGACTAAACCCCCCCTCCCATTACAAACTAAAATCTTACTTTTATTTTCTTTTGCCCTCTCTGTCGCTCTGCCTTAACTACGTATTTCTTGCCGAGAAAAACTTCAATTTAAGCTATTCTCCAAAAATCTTAGCGTATATTTTTTTCTTTTTTTTTTTCCAAAGTGACAGGTGCCCCGGGTAACCCAGTTCCTCACTTTTTTTTACTGCGGAAGCGGAAGCGGAAAATACGGAAGCGGAAAATACGGAA
>NZ_JAINDY010000015.1:0-601 GCF_026191755.1 Agrobacterium sp. InxBP2 | reverse complement strand
GCCGCGGTAATTCCAGCTCTCTAAGTGTAAATCGTTATTGTTGCGGTTAAAAAGCTCGTAGTTGGATTTATGGTGGACAGTGTGCGTTCGCTCATTCGGGCGTCAATGCACACGCCATCATTTCGGCAGTCTGCGCTATATGTGAAAGCATATACGTGACTGTCAAGTTTACCTTAAATAAATTAAAATGCTCAAAATAAGCGTATGCTTGAATATCATATTATGGAATAATGAAATAGGACTTCGGTTCTTTTTGTTGGTTATTGAATCGGAGTAATGATTAATAGGGATAATCTCGGGGGCATTCGTATTTCTGCGGGAGAGGTGAAATTCTATGATCGCAGAAGGACGCCCTAAAGCGAAAGCATTTGCCAAGAATGTCTTCGTTAATCAAGAACGAAAGTCAGAGGATCGAAGGCGATTAGATACCGCCCTAGTTCTGACCGTAAACGATACCATCTAGCGATCCGATAGGGTCTATCTAGCCTTGTCGGGGAGCTTCCCGGAAACGAAAGTCTTTCGGTTCCGGGGGTAGTATGGTTGCAAAGCTGAAACTTAAAGAAATTGACGGAAGGGCACCACCAGGAGTGGAGCTTGCGGC
>NZ_JAINDY010000014.1:0-57109 GCF_026191755.1 Agrobacterium sp. InxBP2 | reverse complement strand
TCTTGCTGACGAACGGATCATCATCATCGATCCTGCGACCTACGAGATTGTCTACGTTCTCACGATCTGACCACCGTCGTTGCCATTCATCCTGTTGGTCGCCACCTTGCGACCAACAGTTTGACCGGTTGTTTGCGTGCTGAGCCGCAAAATTTCCCCCGGCAAGCGGGACATGCAGTGCCGTTTCGCGCGCCGATGACAGCGACCTGCCTTACAGGGTTCAATGACCCCCGCCACGAATAACCGCGTCCGCGGTGTGCGGCCAGGGCTCCATACAGCTCCTGCACCACCTGACAAAACCAAGGAGAAGAATGCGGAGGGTCCCAGACCGAGGTCGAGTGGTGGCAGGTTCTGCACGCACTCCCCCTCACTCGGGCCGGGGTCGGGTTACTCGCTGATCGCCTGGAGTTTGTCACGTCTGAGTATTTCGATACAGCGGGCGTTCTTCAGGCGAACAATACCCTTCTCGCGAAGCCTGGACATGCTCCGCGATACCGTTTCAACCGTCATCCCGAGATAATCGCCGATATCCGTTCGCGTCATCGGCAGATCGATAATTCCCACATCGCCTTGTCGACGATCAAGGTCAACAAGGAATACCGCAAGTTTCTCGAGGGCGCTTTGGCGGCCAACCACGAGCAGATGCTCCTGGGCCCGAATCATGCTTCGCAAGGCGAGCGCCATCAGGTCGCCGCGGTGAATTTCGCTTCCTTCTGCCTCGATCGACGTCAATCCGGTTGGCACGATCGCCTCGGCGTAGAAGCTCCGACACCCCCACGCCTCAAAACCGAACGTTTCCCCTTGCACATGAAACGCAACAACCTGTCTACGGCCGTCCGTAAGCAGACGGTAGATGCGCACAGCCCCGGACTCTATCCTGTACAGAGATCCAGACTTTTCGCCCTGCGCATAAATCTCACTACCGGAGGCATGAAAAGTGATAGCGCGCGGGCGGACTACCCCCATTGGCAGACCGGGTGACGGAGACGAGCCACGGGAGGAATAACTGGCGGAAGCCATAGCGAGCATGTGAGCTGACCCTCAATTTTGATTGTCCCGACTATGCCGCAGAGCGACGCCTGCCAAAATTCGTTTGTTCCACTAAGGGTTTTTACCTAGCCGCATCAGCGCACTCACGATATCCGTGCCCGTTAGCGGCTTGTGAAGGATTTCTATGCTTGGCCTCTCGTTGCTGAACGTCTCGTCTTCTGCAAGAAAAAGGACAGGCGTCTTTACGGGGAGGGTTGCGAGACATGCTTCCCGCTCGCATTCTGGAAGGGAGCCGTCGAGAATAACACAAATCGCTCCACCGACCGATTCTCCGGCATGCTTCCAGGACCGGAATGACGCGACGTCATATCCGTACGCGCGCAGGGCGAACGCCAAGCCGCGCGACAGTGCGGGGTCCTTCACAATCGAAGTTATATGTCGTGTAGTCGGCAAATTGACACCGGGAACATTGCAATAACGCGACAAGCAGGGCCAGTTGAACAGCCTCTTGACCTTGCGCGCCTTGTTCTGGATCAATTTCCGTCGGAGTTTCCAAAGTCCGCGATTTCAATCGAAAGTGACATGCGGACCAGCTCGGGAAGGCTTCGAGCTTTCATTTTTCCCATGACGTTAGCTCTGTGGACCTCCACGGTTCGCGGGCTTATGTCCAGATTGAAGGCTATGGACTTATTCGGGTGCCCCGCCACCACCGCCGCGAGAACCTGCCGCTCGCGTTCGCTCAGCGTCTCCAGTCTTTTGCGTACTTCTTCTGCCGATTCCGTTTCGGGAGCACGGGGATCCAGACGGGTAGCCGCACGGTGGATCGCGTCGATGATGACCGTATCTGCAAATGGCTTTTCAATGAAGTCAACGGCGCCGGCCTTCATTGCCTCCACCGCCATAGGCACGTCGCCATGGCCGGTGATTACTATCGACGGTATACGCACCCCCTCTGAGCGGATCCGTCGGATCAGCTCAACACCACTTATGTCCGGCATGCGCAAATCAGTCACCAGCACAGCGCGGTGAAGTCTGGGCGCAAGCGATGCAAAGGCGGTAGCCGTTTCATGCACTCTCACGCCAAGACCGCTCATGCTGAGCATAAAGGCGAGCGATTTCCTGACAGCTTCCTCGTCATCAACGACGTGCACAGTGAAATCATCGTTCGCCATTTTCTTCCCCATCATAGGCTGGCAGTGTGAATGTAAATCTTGCTCCTCCGAGCTCGCTACGTGACACGGTTATCTCTCCGCCGTGAGCCTCGATGATACGCTTCGATATGGACAGCCCGATTCCCATTCCGCCAGCCTTAGTCGTGACAAAAGGCCTGAACAACTGGTCGGAAATCTCATTGGGAATGCCGGCGCCGGAATCTTCGACTGTTACTGCGGCTTTGCCGCTTTCAGCAGCCTTGATGCTCACCCGAAGGTTTTTCTTTGGGGACTCGCCCATCGCCTCGACTGCATTTCGCATCAGGTTCGTGAGTACCTGCTGTATCTGAATTCGGTCGACCATGACCATATCGTCGCTAGCAGCAAAGTCAAAGACGGATCGCACACCTTTTTCTCTTGAACCCATCAGCGCCAGTGCGCCCGCCTCCTCAACCAGATGGCGGAGTTTGTGAGGCAGCTTCTCAGTCTCACCCTTAGTTACGAATTCTCGGAGATGGCGAATGATTTGACCTGCCCTGACACTTTGTTCACCTGCTTCCCTCAGGGCTTCGTGCAATTGCCTGTCCCTTTCACTTTCGGAGCCCTGTAGCAAGCGTGCGCAACCATGAACATAGTTGGCAATCGCCGAAAGCGGCTGGTTCAGCTCGTGGGCCAAGGTAGATGCCATCTCTCCCATTTCGTTCAGCCGTGCCAATCTTGCCAGTTCAGTCTGAATCTCCTGTAGGCGGGCTGCTGATTCCTCTCTTTCGGTAAGATCTCTCACGAAACCGGTGAAAAACCGTTTGCCCCCCCGATGCGTTTCTCCAACCGCGAGCTTCATGGGAAATGTCGACCCGTCCTTGCGCTGGCCGACCACGACCCTATCGGTTCCGATAATGCGTTTTTCGCCGGTCGCGAGATAGCGCTGGAGGTAGCCGTCGTGCTCGTGCCGATAAGGTTGTGGCATCAGCATTCGAAGATTTTGCCCAATTGCTTCGTCCTCGGAGTACCCGAACTGCCTGACGGCAGCTGCATTGAAAGAGACAATCGTGCCATCCTGCTGGCTGACGATCGTGGCATCGAGCACAGTATCGAGTATAGACCTTAGGTGTGCCTCGCGCGTGTTCAGCGCTTCTTCTGCCGCCTTATATTGATGCCTCAGGCGTTTGAGCGACCCCCCGAGGTACGCAATTGCAATGCCGACCGCTCCGAAAACCATCAACTCGGGGACCTGGGCGCCGCCGGGGGTAAGCGACCTCAGATAGCTTGCGGAGCAAAACGCCAGGAAAAATGCCAGCAGTCCAAGCCGCAAACCTCCGGTTATTGCGGCCAGGAGAATTGGAGGAACAAACAGTATGTAGATAGCAGGGGCGTCGAGTAGATCCATGAGAAACACTCAAAATAAACAGAACGAAAACGGATGAAGCTGCGATGGAATTCCCATGCGTTTGTCGCAAAGCGAGCGCAACCCGCCATTGGATCTTTTCCGGTCCCTGATCGGCATCATACTTTTCGCGTCCGCCATCGAGGTGCCCATCCTATCGCTAACCATATGTCACATTGGCATAGCGCGCTGGCTGGCGACCGGCAATTGTTTCATGTGTCGGCGGGAGATCATGCCAAACTTGCGGACCACAGACGGTCGTAGAAAGTGATATACAATTCAGCGGCGACGGGACGAACTACCAGAGCTGGCCACGCCCGGAAAAGTCTACGCTGGCTTTGCGCACGAGGTTGCGATGAGGATCACGCATTCACGCGTGACGGACCGCCCGATCAACATGCCGGCGGCGCGAATCTTGAACATGCAGACTGACGTCTCGACTTCGACTGGGATGTTATTGCCACCCAGCCCAAGGCCTTCGATCAGACTAGGCCGGTCCACATGGTTGCGCACATCAGGGTGACAAGGGTGTCGGCGAGCCACGCGCTGCTCAAGTCCCGGAAAGCTGAAGATTCAAAATGGTTTCAAGATTCTTCGGTCGACGTGAAGAGCCGGAATATGTCCGATCGGCGGCCAACAATGTTACAACCGCAGTCGTGTCGAGAAGATGCGCGATTACGGAAACATCGTATAGATCTCCAGCCGGTCCTGTCGATCTGACTGGTCGCGCACGTCTTTCATAAAAACGTCGCTCTCGCCGCGCACCATCGCTGCTACAAGAGAGTTCCAGGCCTCGGCACGCTCAACATGGGGACGCAAGATCAGTGCATCGCCCTCTTGCGTAATGTCCACACGATCGACGTGGACAGGCAATTCTTTCGGCAGGCGAATCCACTGGGAGTTACCGGACTGAAATACGCGGGCGACATGGGGCATGGTTCGCTCCCCTCAGGTTTACCGCATTTATAAACATCATATGTCCCGCCACTTCAACTAGCAGCCTGCTTATAACCGACAGACAGTAAGAAATGCGCAAGAGCAGGTTGCCGCAATGAGCGAGGCCAAGGCTCCGCCCTAGACTTGACTGGTATCGCCGTCCGCCAGTTGAGCGAGGCCCGGCAGATCGCATACGAGAAGCTTCTGCCGGCCGCCCTGAACGAGGCCCTTGCTCTCCCAACTGGACAGGATGCGAGAAACGGTGTGGAGCGTGGTGCCGGTCATTTCCGCTATATCCTGCCGCGAGATCGGGAAGTCGATTCGAATACCGTCCACCTCCTTGCGCCCTGCCTGTTGCGAAAGGCGCAGTACGGCGTGCGCCACCCGACGCTCTACCTCCTGCGTCGACATTTCGCGGATGCGCGTATGGGCTTCCTCAAGACGTTGGCCAATGGTCTGCATGGCGGAGACGGCAAGGTGCGGGTTCTGCTCGACGAAGTGCGGCCAGAGGTCCGTCTGCCAGGAAAGGATCACGCTTTCGGCGGCCGTGGTCGCGGTACCGGGATAATCGGACCGCTGCAGCGCCCGGGCGAAACCGAAGAGATCACCGGGATGCACCACACGCACGATGATTTGCTGGCCATCGTGCGTGACCTGCGTCACCTTCAGGCGGCCATGAATGAGCAGGAAGAAATGCTTGGCTGGCTGGCCCTGCTCAAAGATGGCTTCGCCCGGCGGCACCAGCCGAGATGTGGCGTGCGTCAGCAGTCCGTCCAGCTCATCGTCGGCCATCCTGGCAAACAAGGCCAGCGACCGGATGACGCTTCGGTCAATCTTCACTTGCACCCTCTCCGGTTAACTGGCACCGCGCGCTCCCTGCAGGAGAAACATGATGCGAGCGTTCTGTATTCTCAACGACACAGCTCTACCCATCGGGCGAAGAAGAACAAATGATATAAATCAACTGGATGTTTTAAGTGACGACTATCACGTAGCCCGACCGGCTGCCCGGAGCTTTTCGACAAGCGGAGCATACCAGCGCGTATCCTTCACCAGCCGGAAGCCGAGATTGTCAGGCGGTACTCCGACAGCGCAGCCTCCGCTCTTCGGGTTTTTGACGAAGGCGCTCATAGCCGCCCGATGTTTTCCCGACGCGACCGGGATACCGCAGGAGGCAACGCTATCGATCGCCTCACCATCCTTGCCGAGCGTCACGCGGTGGCTGCAGCTCGATGTCCATTCCCAGACGTTGCCCCCGAAATCGGCAAGGCCATATTCGTTTTCGCCAAAGCTGCCATAGGATTGCGGAACCGGGTTGTCCGAGGCTTTACGGCTGGTCTGCCGCTCGTAATCGGCCAGCCAACGCAAGGCCGGGTTTTCGCTGTCCGCGCCGACACCCAGCGTCTCATCCGGAAAATGCGACCCGGCGGCGAAAGCCAGTTCAGCGTCGCTCGGCAGGCGCCAGACCTCGCCTGTCCGCTCACTCAGCCACGTCGCATAAGCGCGGGCGTCATCCTGGCTGATTCCGGTTGCCGGTATCTCGCCGCCGACCGGAGCGGCAAAGCTGGGTTCCGGCTGCTGACAGCCGCCTTCCGCTACGCAGCGCGCATAATCGCCGCTCGATACCTGATATTTCATGATCGTCAGATTTTGCCGCATCACTACGTCGACCACCGGGCCATCGACGGCATAGCCATTGCGGAAATATTCGCCCTCCGCCCGGTATGTGAAATGCCCGGCGGGCACTGTGACGACCTGTGGAGCCATCATGGTCGCGCGGTCATCAATGCCGCTGCGGATGATCCCGGATTGGAAACCGATGGCCGTTGCCAGCAGCGTTGCAATCGAGAGCGGGAGAAGAAGCGAGACGGCTTTTGGGAAGTGGCTGTTGCCAGAAATGCCCATGGGAACCTGCCTGCGTCGAGAAGACGCCAAAGTCGGGCCTGCGTTCAGGCGCGGAGAGCAGAACCTTAAGCGCGCCCGCGGCTGTCGACGGGCGCGCTTCCGCTTGTGTCAGATGCTCGACGGGGCGAGCACCGCCTGCATCAAGCTGTTGTTCCACTCGCCTGTCACCTTGAAATGGGCGGCCGCGCCCAGTTCGAAGGCTTCGATAAGGTTGTGATTGACATAGGCGTAGATGCCAGGCTGCTCGAAGGTATAGAAGGCCGCGCCTGCCGTGCCGCCGGGGATGAACCATGTTTCCTGGTCGATATCCGGCGGATTGCGGAATTTACCCGTTGCCCAGACATAATCGCCATGGCCGCCGATAAGGTGCGGGCGGGTATCACGGTTCGCCTGCGAATGCACGATCAGCACTTTTTCACCCACGGCGGCCTGAAGGGCGTGTTCTCCCGTTAGCGCGCCAACCGCACCGTTGAAGACGATGTGACTCGGTGTCAGCTTGCGCATCACCTCCAGCGTGTCGGCCATGGCGTCGCCGGCGCTTTCATATTTTTTGAAATTGCCGTTCTCGTCGCGCGGGATGTAGAAGTCCTGCTCGCCGACATAATAGATCTTGTCATAAACGAGCTCCTTGCCGTGGCCGTCCGTCAGGCCCTCACGCGGCAGTACCATGATCGCGCCATTCATGCCCGAGGTGACGTGCCACGGCACCATGCCGGGAGGTGCGCAGTGATAGACGAAGACGCCGGCCTTGGTGGCCTTGAAGCGCAGGATCGCCTTTTCACCGGGGTTGACGATGGTGAGCCCGCCGCCGCCGAGCGCGCCGGTGGCCGAGTGGAAATCGATATTGTGCTGTAGCTCATTGGTATCGGGGTTGATGAGGGTCAGTTCGACATAGTCGTCCTGGTGCACCACCATCAGAGGCCCGGGAACCGAACCGTTGAAGGTCATGGCGTGGACCTCGGTGCCCTTGTCGTCGAGGATCATCTTCTGCTCTTTGATCGTGAGCGTGAACTCGACGATCTTCGGTCCGCCTTCGGCTTTCTGCGTGTGAGCATGCACGAAGGGCGGCTTGACGAGATCAACTTTTACGCGAGGCAGTACTCCAATCTCCGCGTTCGTCAATGGCTTGGCCGCAGCCTTTTTTTCCTCTGCCGCGCTCGCTGTCGATGGCATGATGACCGGAGCTATAGCCCCTGCAAATGCCGCGCCTGCGAGAATATTACGCCGTGTGATGTGGAAGGTTTCCGTCATCATATTTCTCCTGTCCCTCTTGGGGCAGAGCATGCTTCGCTCTGTCCCAGCATTTGTAGTGGAGGTACGAAAATACAATTTGAGATGGAGCAAACTGCGCGTCGGGCCACCTGCGACATTTTGGCAGGCGGTTACGGCTTCATGCGGACGGGTAGCACCGCCTCTTTGCCCGTTCGCAAAGAAGCCTGACGGGCTTGGGTCTAGACATATGTCAAGACCAAGCAAGGAGCATTATAATGAGTGGCAGCCAACCCGTTCCCACCAAAGGACGTAGCCGGCCAAAGGGCGGCATTCCAAGGGGGCTGGCACGCAGCGGCCCGGTTATCTTCTCCTACGGCTTCCGGCCGTTTTTTCTCGGTGGCGCCCTCTGGGCCATCGTGGCGATGGTGTTGTGGATCGCAGCACTTTCCGGCTTCATCGACCTTGGCGGAGATTATGGCGCGCCGAACTGGCATGCCCATGAGATGCTGTTCGGTTTCGCTTCAGCGGTGCTGGCCGGCTTTCTCTTGACGGCTGTGCCCAACTGGACGGGGCGGCTGCCCGTATCGGGCAAACCGCTGGTCTGGCTGTTTGCGCTGTGGTGCGCGGGCCGGATCTTGCTGCTGGTGCCAGGCAAGGTAGGTGTGGTCACCGCCGCAACCGTTGACGGACTTTTCCTGCCGGCACTTCTCACGATCTGCGCGCGCGAGGTCATTGCAGGGCGCAAGTGGAAGGACCTCAAAGTGCTGGGTGGGCTATTGGCGCTTTCCATTGCCAATATCGTTTTCCATTTGGCGGCGATTGAAGGCGACCTGAGCCAGACGGCGACCCGTCTTGCCGTCTCAGCCTACACCGTGCTCGTCATTATCGTCGGCGGCCGGATCGTGCCGAGTTTCACTCGCAACTGGCTGAACCGTTTCGGCCGCACGGATTTTCCTGTGCCCTATAACGGCTTCGACACCGCCGCCATCCTCACCGGCATTGCGGCGCTGGCCACCTGGACAATGGAACCCGAGAGCATGCTGGCCGTGATAACGGCGCTTCTGGCGGCTTTCATGCATGCGATGCGGCTCATCCGCTGGCGCGGCTGGACGACATGGCCGGACCAGGTGCTGGTGGTGCTGCATGCGGCCTATGCCTTCATCCCCGCCGGTTTCATCGCCATCGCGCTGGCGGCTCTCGATGTCATGGATACACGCTCGGTCCTGCATGTCTTCACCGTCGGCGTCATCGGCTGCATGATGCTTGCGGTGATGACCAGAGCGAGTCTCGGCCATACCGGACGAAAGCTCGCGGCTAGCAAAGTTACTATTGCCGCTTATGTGGCGCTGATCGCCTGCGCACTGCTGAGGCCGGCAGCCGAGTTCTTCCCCGGCGCGATGATGCGTCTCTACGCCTGCTCGGCGCTTCTCTGGATCGTGGGTTTCGGTCTGTTCTGCTTCGAGTACGGGCCGATCCTGATGCGCGAGCGCAAACCGCTCAAAGCCTAGAAGGCCTGCTTGCCATACCGCCAAAACAAAACGCCCCGGAAGCAATTTCAGGGGCGTTTCGTTTTCCGGGAGTTTGACTTCTGGTTTAATGCGCGCCGGCACCGGCGCGGATGAAGATGCGAAACGCCGTGCGCGCCTCGTCGAAATTTCCGGCCCATTGATGACCCCGGGCCAGTAGCTCCGGGTAGAGGAAGGTCGGTTCCTGCGGCATCAGCAAGAAGATCACGGAACCTAGGGGAAGACTGTCAAGTGTGGCAAGCGTACGGGTCGTTTGACCCTCGGTCGCCTCATCGCTCAGATCGAGATAGACGACCGGGTCGGGCCATATCTGCGGCTCCTCCGCGTTGCCCGCAAGCGCGGGCGACACGGAAATCTGCTCGGCTTCACTGGATCGCGGCGTGAACAGCACCTCCCAGTCGCCGCCGCCGATTTCCCGAACCTGATGGTTGAAACCGCGTTCGGCCATCACCTTGAACAGTGGACTGGGCCGGAAGGTGGCGTATAATCGCAGCGCCTCACCGGGCGCAAGCCCTGCCACGGCTTCCATGATGGCCGGAAAAGGCTCGCCGCCGCTCAGCAAGAGCGGCCGGACATCGAGTTCCCTGATCATTTCCGTCATTGCATCACCTCATCTGTCGGCTGGCGGCGGCAGGGGCCGTCCGCCAGAGGAATTTTCACCATGCCGCAGGCGCTGGGCTCAATGTTCGGATCCGCAGCAGCATTCGCAGCCGGAGATATCGTCTTCCGAACCTTCGGCCTGTTCTTCCAGGCGGCCGATATCGAGGCGCCAGACGTCCGGACCCTGTTCGAGATATTCCCAGCCGAACTGGCCAGGGAAATTGGTGGCCAGCTGGTAAAGCAGCGGACGGGGATCGTGATCGCTGGTGATCTGTAGCGATTGCCCCTCGGTCAACGCGCCGAGCGCACCGAAAATGCGCGGATGACGTTCGCGATGCGGAATGATGCGCACATCGATATTGGTTGCGGTATGAGCTTCGGACATAGGCTGGCTCCACGGCCGCGGATGGAATGATGCCCGGCGGTGCGGCCGGCCGGCGGACTGGAAAAACCTATCCGCCGTGCGGTTGGGAGACATTGTCGCCGCGCAAACAAACCTGAGATTCGTCAGGTCCGTCTGCGCGACAATCAGCCGGCAAGGCTGCGATAGATTGCCGGCAGCGCCGATGGAAGCTTGGCGATCCTGTTGACGATGGCATAACCGTTCTGGCCGAACATGGCCGGAATATAGGATTGCGCCTTGCTGTCGACGGTCACGCCGAAGACACTGACGCCCGAGCGCCGCGCCTCGGAAACCGCACGACGGCTGTCCTCGATGGCGAAGCGGCCTTCATAGTGGTCGACATCGTTCGGTTTCCCGTCTGTCAGCAGCAGAAGCAGCTTGCGGCGCTCCGGCCTCTCATGCAGCTTGGCGCTGGCGTGGCGGATGGCGGGGCCGATGCGGGTATAGAAGCCGGGCTTCAGCGCCGCAATGCGCCGCTCGACAGCGTGGCCCATTGGCTCCTCGAAATCCTTCACCGTTTCCACCCGCACCCAGGAACGGCGGCGGGAGGTGAAGGTCAGGATGGAGTGACTGTCACCACAGGCGGAAAGCCCGTGCGCCAGCACCAGCAGGGCTTCCTTTTCCACATCGAGAACCCGGCGATTGTCGAACCAGGCATCGGTGGACAAGGACACATCGACGAGGATCGTTACGGCGAGATCATGCGCCTGCGGGCGACTGGCCATATGAATGCGGTCGCTGCCCTGTCCGCCGGCGGTGATATCGCTTCTGGCGCGCACCACCGCGTCAAGATCGAGATCATTTCCGTCAAGCTGGGCGCGCAGCATCTCGTGGCGTGGCCGCAGCACCTCGAATTGCCGCCTGACTCGGCGGATGAGGCTTTTGGTGTCCGGGTCGGGTTCCGGTGCCGTCTTGGCGTCCTTCGCCGGACCGGCGATCACCCGGCAATGATCGGAGAGATAGGTACCGCTGCGATAATCCCATTCGGGATAGGTGAGCTCTGCCCTCAGCGCGGTGTGGTTCAGCGCTTCGGGCGGCAGGTCCAGATCGAAGCGGAAGCGGGCGGAAGGCCGTCCCTTTCTCTCGCCCAGCGTCATATCATCCAGCTCGTCGGCTGCGCTGCCGTCGGCATCGTCGCTGTCGTCAACGGGGCGGTCGACATTGACCATCTCCGCCATGGCGAGGATTTTTTCGAAACGATTGAGGATGAAGGGGCTGCGTTCGGTCTGGCGGTTCTCAGTTTTTTCGCGCACGGCGATATGGCGGGCGGTCTCCGCCCCCTGCGGCGCGGCGCTCGTTGCCGGTTGGTCCTTGCCCTGCCGGGCTTCGGATGTCTCGCGCAGCAGCGTATCCGGCCACAGCGGCACCGGCAGCATCGGCAGGTAGCGTGGCGGCGCTTTGGCCAGAAAGCCGGCGGGTGGCTCATGTCCCTCGATCCCTGCCGCATCGGCCAGCATGGAAAGCACCCGTTGTTCCACCTGCTGTTCGGCCTGCGGCAGTGGCCGCTTTTGCCGCACCGCGAGCATGGCGGCGCATAGCCGGCGATAGCGGGTCTTCATGCCGGGAAAAGTACGGGTTACGGTCTTGGCCAGCTCCGCGGCGCGGTCGAGCCGGGCAAGATCGTTGCGCAGCGGATCGGCAGCCACGACCGGTTTAAGCGGCATCATCGCCATGGCGGCGGCGAGCCAGAGATAAAGATCGCGGTTGAGGCACCGGTCGGGAAACAGATCGAGCATCGGCGGCAGCATCAGCGTGGCATGATCGCGTCCGGGTTGGGCGAGCTTCTCTTCGCCAAGGCCCATGCGCTGGCGCAGCCTCAACCGGTGGCTGGAAGTGCGCGCGCGGGCGGGAGCGATCTGCACCGCGTGTTCACCGCCAAAACCGCGGAAACAAATGGCCAGCACGGCCTGCATATCTTCCAGCTTCACGGCGTGATCCGGAAAGCGCAACCATGTACCGGTATCGCCGATCAGCCTGTGCCAGGCGCGGCCGACGGTTTCTTCCAGTTCCAGAAAGTCCAGCATGGTTTATCCTCATGGCATCAGGCCGGAATGCGAGGGCCTCGCCGCGCATTCCGATACGGATAAAAATGCGCCCTATCGAATGATCGCATCCGCGACTTCATGCAGCGCGGCCTTCACGTCAGGCTCGTCGGTCAGCGGCTCGATCATCGCCGCGCGCACGGCCTGACGGGCGGGAAGGCCGGTATCGATGAGGCTGGCGCAATAAACGAGCAGGCGGGTGGAGACGCCTTCTTCCAGATCGTGACCTTTCAGGCCGCGCAACCGGTGGGCGAGATCGACGAGCGGCTCGACGTCGCGCGCATCAAGCCCGCTTTCATGCGAAACGACGGCAATCTCCTGCTCCTTCGGCAAAAAATCGAATTCAATGGCGACGAAGCGCTGGCGGGTGCTGGGTTTCAGGCTTTTCAGCAGGTTCTGGTAGCCGGGATTGTAGGATACGACGAGCATGAAACCCGAGGGCGCTTCCAGCACCTCGCCGGTGCGCTCCAGCGGCAGGATACGACGGTCGTCGGTGAGCGGATGCAGCACAACGGCCACATCCTTGCGCGCTTCCACAATCTCGTCGAGGTAACATATGCCGCCCTGACGCACGGATCGTGTCAGCGGGCCGTCCATCCACACGGTTTCACCGCCTTTCAGCAGGTAACGACCGGTCAGATCGGCGGCGGCAAGATCGTCGTGACATGAAACGGTCGAAAGCGGCAGGCCGAGTTTCGCCGCCATATGGCTGACGAAACGGGTCTTGCCGCAACCTGTCGGGCCTTTCAGCAGCAGCGGCAATTGCCGCACCCAGGCGCTTTCGAACAGCGTGCATTCATTGCCAAGCGGTGTATAGAACGGCGTGTCCGGCAAAGGCTGCGGCGGGGGGCGGAAAATCGTATTCATGGTCATCTCCATGGTTGGTGGTAAGGACCGGCTCTCCGGGGGAAAAGGAGAGCCGGTCCGTTTCTCATTCGGCGGGCTGCACGAGGCGGGCGACGTCGCCCTGTTTCTGCTTGCCCGGCACCAGGACTGCCCAGATGAACATGACCGCCGAAATGAGAACTGCGAAACCGGAGCCGAGACGGATCCAGTAGAAGATCGCCAGCTGGTCCTGCACATCCATGAAGCTTTCGCCCATGACGCGCTGAAGCTGGATCTGCACCACGCCGGCAAAGGTCAGCGCGAAGGTCATGACCGACATGGCCGTGCACATCACCCAGAAGCTCGTCATCGAAAGCCACTGGTTGTAGGGCGCGCGTTTCTTCATTTCGGGGATGGCGTAGGCCATCATCGCAAGGTTCAGCATCACATAGGCGCCGAAGAAGGCGAGGTGGCCATGCGCGGCGGTAAGCTGCGTGCCGTGGCTGTAATAGTTCACTGAAGACAACGTGTGCAGGAAACCCCAGACGCCGGCGCCGAAGAAGGCCATGACCGAGCAGCCGATCGACCACAGAAGCGCTGCGCGGTTCTCATGCTTGCGGCCGGCCTTCCAGGTCATAACGAAGGTGAAGATGACCATGGTGAAGAAGGGGGCCACTTCCAGCGTCGAGAACAGCGAACCGATCCACTGCCAGTAACCTGGCGCGCCGATCCAGTAATAATGGTGGCCGGTGCCGAGAATGCCCGAAAAGAGGGCAAGGCCGACGATGACATAGAGCCATTTTTCCACCACTTCGCGGTCGATGCCGTTGAGCTTGATCATCAGGAAGGCGAGGATTGACGCCATGATCAGTTCCCACACGCCTTCCACCCACAGATGGATGACGTACCACCAGTACATCTTGTCGAGCGCCAGGTTCATGGGGTTGTAGAAGGCGAAGAGGAAGAAGATCGCCAGACCCCAGAGTCCGAAGAGCAGGATGTTGATGACGGTGGTTTTGCGGCCCTTCAGCGCTGTCATGGTGATGTTGAACAGGAACATCAGGACGACAAGCACGATGCCGACCTTGATCGCAAAGGGCTGTTCGAGGAACTCGCGGCCTTCGTGGATACGGAACATATATCCGACCACGGCAACGGCTGCGGCCACCAGAAAGATCCAGAACTGCGCGATGGCGAGCTTGGGGCTGTAAAGCTCCGTTTCCGTCTCTTCCGGCAGCAGGTAGAAGGTCGAGCCCATGAAGCCCATCAACAGCCACACGACCAGCGCATTGGTGTGGATCATGCGCACGATGTTGAAGGGCAGAAGCTCTGAAAGCGTATTGGGAAGCACGTAGATCGTCGCGGCGACGACGCCGAACAGGATCTGCGCCACGAACAACCCGATTGCGCCGTAAAAATACAGCATGGCGACTTTTTGCGTCTGGTATTTCATCTCGTCATCTCCTTGCCGTCAGCCTCAGCCCGCATCGTTCGGCGGCCAGTTCTGCGTCTTGATCCGGCTCGTCCATTCGAGGAAGTCGACGAGATCATCCAGTTCCTGTTCGGTGAGATTGAATTGCGGCATCTGGCGCCGGCCCTCGATGCCGGTGGGCTGGGCTGCCATCCAGGCCTTGATGGAATCGCGCGCCGCATCCTTGTCGTCCACGCCGCCATAGCGCTTCCAGACATTGCCGAGTTCGGGCGCGAAATAGGCGCCTTCGCCGAGCAGCGTGTGACAGTTGATGCAGGAATTTTTCTCCCACACATGTTTGCCGCGTGCGACGCTTTCGGTCAGCGTGCTTTCATCCGTCGAGGTGGTGCGCATGTAATAATGGCTATGGGCGGTCAGCCCGACGAATATGGCGAAGAAGAAGATGGAGCCGCCGTAAAAGACGTTTCGCGCTCCTGTTTTGGTCAGGCGTTCTGCCATGCCAATGGTCCTTTCCATCCGGAAGACCGCTTATGCGGACTGGCTTGATCGAACCCTCTTGCCGGAATTTGCCGGCAGCTTCGGGTCTCGCCCCTTTCTAGCCGCTGGCCGCCGGCGTTCTTTGCCATTTGGCAAACAAGTGCAGAGGTGATGTGGTCCGCCTTTTCAGAGCGACAAAATGCCCTGCAGGAGCGCCCGCAGCAGGGCTGCGGCGGCAAAGATGGCCGGCCATGCCAGAAGTGCTGTCCGCAGCAGGCCACGCTCTTCGCGAAAGCCGAGAAAGTCGTCGATGACGCGTCTGGATTTTAGGAGCGCGAAAAGCAGCATCAGGCAAGCGGCGGCGACCGGTGGCAGAAGCGCCGCTTTCCACGATGTCACGACGGCCGTACCGGCGAGAACGAGAATGGCGAGTGCTGCAAAACTTCTTGCAAGCTGGTGGGAGGTGCGGTGGATCATGATGTCAAACCAGATAAATAACGGGAAAAATGACGATCCAGACGAGATCGATGACATGCCACAGCGTCGTCACCAGCGTGACGTTCTCGTTTTTCGGGAAGACTGCGACGAGAAACAGCAGCACGGCCACGAAGACGACATGCAGCAGATGGAAGCCGGTGAGCAGAAAATAGAGCTCGAAGAAAGCGCCATAGGCGGGATCGGAGGCGAATGCGATTTCGGTGGAGTATTCATAGAGTTTTACGCCGACGAAAACGAAGCCCAGCAGGCCGGCAAGCGCGAGCGCCCGCCTTCTGCCCGCCAGCGCGGTGGGGCGACTGGCCGCAACGGCCGCCTGCCAGCCGCTCGCCAGCAAAATCAGCGTATTGAGGCCGGCAAGTTGTGGCTGCAGATGCTGGCGCGCGGCGGCAAATGCATCGGGATTGAGGGTGAAGGCAATGATGAAGGCGCCGGTCAGCGCGCCGAAAGCGGCAAGTTCGCTCCAGACCAGAATCCACAAAAGCAGGTTTCCGCTTTCCTCTTCCGTATTGATCGCCATGGTCTTGTCCGTAATGGTAAAACAGCAAGCCACGCTTAGGCGTCCTCAAACCCCGCTTCTTTGCGGTCGGTCAAAGAAGGGAGCGTGCAAAGTCCTATTGTCATGACAAAGCGCAACTCTGGAAAATGGAGCTTCCCATGAACGACGCGCAGGTCGGGCTGATTGTCGCAACCCCTATTATCGTTGGCTTTGCGGTGCTGTTGTACCGTATGGGTGTGTTGCAGCGCATGGGTGCGGTTTCCGCCGTGCTTGCCTCCGTGGCCATTGCTTCGGTGCTGTTCCTGAACCAGTAAGAAGGCAGTCACATGCTTGAACTTGTCGCCGCTCTTTCGCTTTTCGTGGCGCTGCATTCCATTCCCGCCGTACCTGCCGTGCGCGGCCGGCTGATTGCGGCTATCGGCAGGCCCGCCTATTTCGGGAGTTATTCCGTCGTCTCGCTTCTGACGCTGGGCTGGGTATTTTATGCCGCGCTGTCGGTCGATTATATTCCGCTTTGGGATGTCGCGCCTTGGCAGGCGCATGTCACGTTTCTCGCTGCTCCAATTGGCCTGTTTTTCGTGCTGGCCGGCCTCCTCAGCGTCAATCCGCTTTCCATTTCCGTGCGGCAGGGAGATATACCTGGGGCAATCGTGCGCATCACGCGGCACCCGGTACTCGTCGGCTTTCTGTTCTGGTCGTTGGGGCATGTCGTTCCGAATGGCGATCTGCGCTCCGTCATCCTGTTCGGCGGCTTTGCACTGTTTTCGCTTGGCGGGATGGCCATGACGGAAAAACGCGCGCGGAAAAGACTGGGTAATGCATGGAGCGCGGCGGCTGCTAAAAATGCAACGATCCCTTTCGCAGCAATGCTTTCCGGCAAAACGCGCCTTGCCGTGGACGGGCCGATGCTGCTCGCCGCGGCGCTGACAGGATTGACGGTGTGGTGGCTGCTGGCCGGCGGCCATGTCATGCTTTTCGGCGCGGACCCCATGGCCTATCTCTGATCGTTCAGCGCGCCTTCACCATATGCGGCCGCCATATCGGCGCCTGCGGCGCGGGCGTGATACCGAGCTGATCGATGGCGCGGGCGGCGAGCTGATCGACAATATCGAAGACGCGTTGCGGCCGGTTGTAAAAGGCCGGCACCGGCGGCATGACGATCGCACCTGCCTCCGTCACCGTGCACATGTTGCGCAGATGGATGAGATGCAGCGGCGTCTCGCGCGTCATCAGCACAAGTTTCCGGCGTTCCTTCAGATGCACATCGGCGGCGCGGGTGAGAAGATTGTCCGAAAACCCGGTTGCAATGGCCGTAAGTGTGCGCATGGAGCAGGGCGCAACGATCATGCCTTTGGTCGGAAAGGAGCCGCTGGCAATTGCCGCGCCGATATCATCGACGGCGTGGTTGACGCTGGCGAGCGACAACATGCGCCCCATGGCTTGCGCACCTTCCTCATGCAGCACGGTACGCTTGGCGGATTGCGACAGGACGAGATGGATTTCGACGCTTTCCATCGCGGCGAGGCGCTCGACGATCCGCAACGAAATGCCGGCACCCGAGGCGCCGGTGACGCCAACCACGACGCGGCACGGGGTCATGGCCGTTCTCCTAGGCCAAGATCACGCCACATCAGATCCACTTTCGCGATCACGTCAGGCGTCATCGACAGCACACGGCCCCATTCGCGCTCCGTTTCCGGCGGCAGCTTGCGGGTGGCGTCCAGCCCCATCTTGCCGCCGAGCCCGGGTTTCGGCGAGGCGAAGTCGAGATAATCGATAGGCGTATCGTTTATGATCATCGTATCGCGCGAGGCGTCGAAACGGGTTGAGAGCGCCCAGATGACATCTGCCCAGTTGCGCACATCAATGTCGGGATCGACCAGAATGATGAGCTTCACATAGCTGAACTGCGGCAGCATCGACCAGAGGCCCATCATCACCCGCTTTGCCTGACCGGGATAACGCTTGTCGATGGAAGCGACCATGACGCGGTAGGAACAGGCGTCCGGCGGCATCCACAGATCGACAATTTCCGCAAACTGCTTTTTCACGAGCGGCAGGAAAATGTCGAGCATGGCTTCGCCGAGAACCGAAGGCTCATCCGGCGGCCGGCCGGTATAGGTGGAAAGATAGATCGGATCGCGGCGCATGGTGATTGCCGAGAGCGTCATGACCGGGAAGGATTCGACCGAATTATAATAGCCGGTATGGTCGCCATAGGGACCTTCGAGCGCCTTTTCCGTTACTGAGACGGTCCCTTCCAGTACGATTTCGGCATTGGCGGGCACCGGCATCGGCACGGTCAAGGCTCTGGCAATGCGGCTTTTCGAGCCGCGCAGCAGGCCGGAGAAGCCAAGCTCGCTGATATGGTCGGGAAGCGGCATGACGGCGGCGAGAATGGTGGCGGGATCGGCACCGATGGCGACGGTAACGGGCATATCCAGCCCGCGCGCTCGCCACAGCCGGTGGTGATGCGCGCCGCCGCGATGCGCCAGCCAGCGTATAATCACCCTGTCCGGGCCCAGCACCTGCATGCGATAGATGCCGACATTGATATCATCGGGATCGTCAGGCGAACGGGTGATGACCAGCGGCCAGGTGACGAGCGGGGCCGGTTCGCCCGGCCAGCACCATTGCACCGGCAGGCGGGCGAGGTCGACAGCATCGCCCGTCAGCACCCTTTCCTGCACCGGCGCGCGTGAGACGTTGCGTGTCCGCATCGAAAGTGCGGCTTTCAGCAAATGCAGCTTACCCCATGCCTCGGCCATGGATTTCGGTGGTCGCGGCTCGCGTAATTCGGCGAGCTTTTGTCCAAGTGCGGGCAGGCCGCCGGTCTCAAGCCCCAGCCCCCACTCGATACGTTGCCGCGTGCCGAAAAGATTGGCAAGCAGCGGCATGTCCCGCACCTTTGCCTCATGGTCGACGGGTTGCTCGAAAAGCAGCGCCGGCCCGCCATCGGCGAGCACGCGGCGGTGGATTTCGGTGATTTCGTGCACCAGCGAGACCGGCTGGCGAATTCGCCGCAGCTGCCCGCGTTCTTCCAGCAACCGGGCGAAACTGCGCAGATCGGCTGCGTGGGCGGGTTTAGTTTCTGTTTTCTCGTCTCTCATGCCGCCTGTTTGCCGATGGCAGTGCGGCATGTCCTTGCGCTGCCGCAAATGCGGCTTCAATGCGAACGAAGATAGTCGGCGAGAACCAGGGCGTGGTTATGTTCGATATCATGGGCGGCATAAAGCAGCGTGACGCGGCCTTTCGCCATCAGCTCCTTCATGTGCGCCACGGCATCGGGATTGGCCGAGAGTTCCTTATGATAATGCCGGGTAAATTCCTCAAAGCGAGACGGCATATGGGAGAAGTTCTTGCGCAATTCGTTGCTGGGCGCGATGTCCTTCATCCACAGGGAAAGCTTTGCCTTTTCCTTGCTCATGCCGCGCGGCCAGAGCCGGTCCACCAGAATGCGCGCGCCGTCATCGTCGCTGGCGGGTTCGTAAATCCGTTTGACCCTTAAATCGGACACGGGCGGCCTCCGTCGCTTGGCAAGTGAATGAATTATAGCGGCTTTTGTGAAGGCGCACCCGAAAATTTCCCTGTCTTTGCGTTCGCTCAAACCGCCACCCCGCGCGCTGCGGTTAAGTTGCCGCCCGCAACTGAGCCGACAGGACCTTTCATGAGATCTTTTCCCGCCGCCATCGCCCGCCCCCTGAATTTCCTACCCCTTGCCGTGGTGCAGCGAGCGACGGCGGCGATGCTGGCACAGATCATGAAGCGGCATCCGGATATGTTCGTCCGGCTCGGTGAACATCGTGGCAAGCGCTACGCCTTTCTGCCCGTCGATCTCCCCTTCGCCTTCATGGTCGAGCCGGCAGGTCCCGCCATCACCGTCAGCCGCAAGGCTCGCTTGGCCAAGGCGGATGCGGCGGTCGAGGGACCGCTTTTCATGCTGCTTGCGCTGATGGAGGGGCGGCAGGATGCCGATGCGCTGTTCTTTTCGCGTGATCTCAGCGTCACCGGCGACATGGAGGCGATGCTGGCGCTGCGCAATGCGCTCGATGACAGCGGCATCGATCTGCCGCGCGATCTCGGTGCATTTGCTGGACCTTTCGCGCCAATGGTAACGGGCCTTGCGAACCGCCTGCGCGGCCATGTTCTATCCGAAACGCGGGGAGGCGAGGCATGGAACTGATCTGTCCTGCGGGAACGCCTGCCGCCTTCCGCGAGGCCGTGGATGCCGGGGCGGATGCGGTCTATTGCGGTTTTCGGGATGAAACCAATGCCCGCAATTTCCCCGGCCTTAATTTTTCCCGCGAGGAACTTGCCGAGGCCATCGTTTACGCAAAAAAGCGCGGTGTACAGACCTTCGTGGCGCTCAACACCTTCATGCGTGCTGGCAATGAGGATATCTGGTATCGCGGCGCGGCCGATGCCGTGAAGGCGGGGGCGGACGCACTTATCCTTGCCGATTTCGGCCTGATGGCGCATGTGGCGGAACATCATCCGCAGCAGCGTATCCACGTCTCCGTGCAGGCCTCCGCCTCCAATGCGGATGCGGTGAATTTCCTCGTCGATGCCTTCGGCGCGAAACGCGTGGTGCTACCGCGCACCCTGACTATCCCCGACATCGCCCGGTTGGCGCGGCAAATCCGCTGCGAGATCGAAATTTTCGTGTTCGGCGGTCTCTGCGTCATGGCGGAGGGGCGCTGCTCGCTGTCATCTTACGCCACAGGCAAGTCACCCAACATGAACGGCGTCTGTTCGCCGGCAAGCCACGTCCGCTACCGGCAGGACGGGCAGGCGCTGGTGTCGGAACTTGGCGATTACACCATCAACCGTTTTCCGGCCGGCGAGGCGGCGGGTTACCCCACGCTGTGCAAGGGCCGTTTCGAGATCGCCGATGACAGGTCCTATGCCTTTGAGGATCCGGTGTCGCTTGATGTGATGGACCAGATCGATGCCTTGCGCGAGGCGGGCGTCAGCGCACTGAAGATCGAGGGCCGCCAGCGCGGCAAGGCCTATGTGGCGGAAGTGGTTTCCACCCTGCACCGGGCGCTGGCCGCTAGCGCCGAAGAACGGGGACGGCTGCTCTCGCGCCTGCGGCTCCTAAGCGAAGGCCAGCGCACCACCGTCGGCGCTTATGAGAAACGCTGGAGATGACGGCGATGGCAAAACCCGCAAAAACCACATTGGCGCTCGGCCCGGTCCTCTATCTCTGGCAGGGGGAGAAATGGCGAGATTTCTATTTCCGCATCGCCGATGAAGCGCCCGTCAGCCATGTTTATCTCGGTGAAACCGTCTGCTCCAAACGGTTTCATTTCACCGAGCCGCATCTGGCAGAGGTGATCGAGCGGCTGGAGAGTGCCGGAAAACAGGTGATCCTCTCGACGCTTTCGCTGGTGACGCTGGAGCGGGAAAGCCGCCACCTGCGCAGTCTGATCGCCGACAGTCCCTATCCGGTCGAGGCGAACGATCTTTCCGCGCTCGGCATGCTGCACGGCACCCCGCATGTCGTCGGGCCGATGGTGAATGTCTATAATGCCGCGACCGCGCGGTTGCTGTCGTCTCGCGGCGCGAGCGCCATCTGCCTGCCGCCGGAACTGCCGATGACCTCGGTGGAGCGCATCGTGGCGCAGACGCCTGATGTGGACTTCGAGATCTTCGCCTTCGGCCGCCTGCCGCTCGCCATTTCGGCGCGCTGCGCCCATGCCCGCGCCAAGGGCAATATCAAGGATAATTGCCAGTTCGTCTGCGGCGACGATCCGGATGGATTGCCAGTACGCACGCTTGACCGGCAGTCGTTTCTGGCGCTGAACGGCGTACAGACGGTGTCGCATACCTGCCAGTCGCTGCTTGGCGAATTGCAGGACCTAGCCGCCGCCGGCATTTCCCGCTTCCGGCTGTCGCCGCAGGACTGCGACATGGTTGCGGTGGCGCAAATCCATCACGACGTTCTGGCCGGCAGGCGGGAGGCGGAAGACGGTCTTGCACGTCTCGGGCAAATCTACCCGGACGTGCCCTTTTCCAATGGTTTCCACCACGGGCAGGAAGGGGCGGCCTGGATCGCCCGTGCCCGCAACACGGCGCATGGGGTGAATGCATGACGACGAACGGGCAAAGCGAGCAAAAGCTACCCGCAGCGGCACCGGGCGGAGCGGATATCGCGGCGGCAATCCATCTGGTGCGCGATATTGTCTTGCAGAGCGCGCTTGATTGCAGCTGCCGCGACAGGGTGCACGAGGCGCTGCGCGAACTCGAGGATTTCGAGCGCCAGCGCAATATCGTCAAGCTTCTTGCCGCCGCCCGTGAGGAGCGTCGCAAGATCGCGCTCCTTACCGAGATGCTCTGCGATTTCGCCGAAGACGACACGGTGGATGAAGGCGTGGTTGAAACCGCAAGCCTGATGTTTCTCGATATCGCCGCCGCCGCTCAGGAGGGCTCGCGGCTCCTGCGGGACGCGCTCTCACTCAAGAAGGGTGAATAATCCCTGTTTTCGGCTCTGTTTGATCCTGCGCAAAGAGCGGGCGCTTGCAAAATGTCATTTCCGGGGTGGCGACGCGCCGGGACCGGAAAACGGTCTGAGCGGGCGTCACGCGCATCAGGGCGCTTCCGGCGCGAAAGGATCAGGACCATGGCCCATCATTTCACCCGTCGTCAGGCTCTTTCGGCCTTTTCCGCGCTCGCGGTGGCGACACTAGCCGCACCGCATGTCGCGAAGGCGGAAGCGCCGCTCACCTTTTATGGCCCTCCGGCCGCGCCCTCCGCCGTGCTGGCCCATGCGGTAAAGGGCGGGTTCCTGAAGGATGTCGCACCCGGAGCATTCTTCAAAGCCTGGAAAACACCGGATGAAATGCGCGCCGCCGTTGCCTCCGGCTCCATGGGGGCGGTGGTGATGCCGAGCTACGGCGCCGCCAATCTCCATAATCGCGGTCTCGGCCTCGGGCTGTTGAACGTGCTGACCACGGGCCTGCTCTATATCGTTTCGAAAGACGAGACGCTGAACTCCCTTAAAAGCCTTTCCGGCAAGACGCTCGCTTTGCCGTTCAAGAATGATATGCCCGATTTCGTGCTGCATCGCCTCGTTGCCGAAAACGGCTTGAAGTCCGGCGACATCAAGCTGGAATATGCCGCCTCGCCGCCGGAAGCTGTGCAATTGCTGCTGACGGGCAGGGTGGATGCGGCGCTGCTCAGCGAACCGGCCGCAACCGCTGTGCTGATCAAGGCGAAGTCGTTTTTCATGACCGTCCATCGCACCATTGATATTCAGCGGGAATGGGCGAAGGTGGCCGGCAAGGCTGAAATTCCGCAGGCTGGCCTCGCCTTGACATCGCTGGTCCAGCAAAAGCTTGGCAAGTCCGGCATAGAGGCTCTACAGGCCGCCATGGAGACGGCGCTTGCCAGCGCTATGGCCGATCCGAAGGCGGCGGCCGCTGCGGCCGCTGATGCCTTGGGTTTCCCGCCTGACATCATCGCGGCCTCCTTCCCGACAAGTCATCTATGCGCCCTTAAGGCGAGCGCTGCGCGCGCCGATCTCGAGGCGTTTTACGATGAACTTGCCAAGGCAGACCCGGCAATCATCGGCGGCCGGCGGCCGGATGAAGGGTTTTATCTGGTGTAGCAGGCATGAACCGCGTTCTCGAAAGTCTTGGTTGGATGGGCCGCTATCTCTGGGCGGGCTGGGCCGGGCTCTCAGGCATTTTCTGTTTTCTCGCCGCCTGGCAGGCCGGGCACGAGATTTATGGCTCCTTCATCCTGCCTTCGCCGGGGGAGACCTTCGCGGCAATGGGGCTTTTGGCGGCGCGGCCCGATTTCCTCGCTATCCTGGCGCAGAGCGCCGTCAGGGCCCTGACCGGCTTCGGTATCGCCGCCGGCATCGGCACGGTAGCGGGCGTGCTGGCGGGTTATTCCTTCGCGGCCATGCGGTTGATGAAGCCTGTCGTCACCGTTCTACTCGGCGTGCCGCCCATCGGCTGGATCGTGCTGGCGCTCATTTGGTTCGGCTCGTCCGGCGGCACGGCTGTCATGACCGTCATTATCGCCTCGGCTCCCGTGTCCTTTGCCGGCGCGCTGGAAGGTGTCGCCAAGCGGGACCGTCAGCTGGAGGTGATGGCGCAGGCCTTCGGCGGTCCGTGGTTTTACCGGCTGCGCACCGTCACCATGCCGCATGTTCTCTCCTACCTCTTCCCGGCTTGGACGACGACGGCGGGAAGCGCGTGGAAAGTAACCGTCATGGCCGAGCTCCTTTCGAATTCCGGCGGCATTGGCGGCGAACTGGCCACCGCACGCGCGCTGTTCGACATTGCGCAGGTCAGCGCCTGGCTCACCATCACGGTCGGCCTTGCACTGTTGACCGATTACGGCCTGCTGCATCTGTTGCGCGAGGTGCTGGAACGCTGGCGCGCCGCCGGACTGCCATGGGGTGTCAAACGATGAGCGACCGTTCCATCCTGCGTTTCGAACATGTCGGCCACGCCTTTCTCGGCCGCAGCCTGTTCGAGAATTTCGATCTCGGCATAGCGCCGGGGGAAACCGTGGCGCTGCTCGGCCCCTCCGGCAGCGGCAAGACGACGATTTTACAGATCGCGGCTGGTATCATCGATCCTGTTCGCGGCCGCGTGCACCGCCATTATCGCCGGCAGGGTCTGGTGTTTCAGGAGCCGAGGCTGCTGCCGTGGATGACGCTTATCGACAATATTGCCTACGGCCTTGCGGCGGCCGGCTTGCCGAGACGGGAGCGGCGCGAAAGGGCGGGCCTTTTTGCGCTGGAGGTCGGTCTGGAGGTGGCTGATTTCGGCAAATATCCGGTGGAACTCTCCGGCGGCATGCGCCAGCGCGCCGGCGTGGCGCGGGCGCTCGCCGTGGAGCCGGACATGCTGTTTCTGGATGAGCCCTTCAGCGCCGTCGATGTCGGCCTGCGCCGTCATTTGCAGGAGCTTCTGGTGGGCGCCGCCCGTCGGCGCGGTTTTTCCACCCTTCTCGTCACCCATGATCTTCATGAGGCGTTGCTGGTTGCCGACAGGCTGATCGTGCTCTCCGGCGTCGATGGCCGAGTCATTGCCGCGCATAAGCCCGCGGGTTCGCCGGGCCGGCGCATGGCGCGTACGGTTTTCGACGAAGCGGAACGCCTGTCCGAGAGCCCGGCCTTCGCCGAATTGTTTTCAGCAAGGGAGCGGGTGCGATGAGGCAGCCCCCCATCCTTTCCGAAGCCCTGCGGCTGTTTTTCCCTCTGGCCGCACTGCATGGTGCGGGCTGGCCCCTCCTGTGGATCGTCATCGGTGGTTATGCCCTGCCTTTCGCCGATGCGGTGCCTGCATCGCAATGGCACGCCCATGAAATGATCTACGGCACCTATGGCATGGCGCTTGCCGGTTTCCTTGGCTCGGCGGTGCCGGAATGGACGGATACGAAGCCGGCGCAGGGACGAACGCTGCTTCATCTCGCCGGTCTCTGGTTGCCGGGCCGCCTTATCGGCTTTCTCGGGATGGAGGCAGGGAGCCTGTTTGCAGGTTTTTTCGATCTCGCCTTTCTGCTCGCGCTCTCTGTTCTCATCGCCAGGGCGATGCTGGCGCGGCGCACGATGAAACACCTGGCGTTCCTTATCTGGCTTCTTCTGTTTACGGCGGCTGAAGCCGGTGTGCGTTATGCCTGGTGGAGCGGCGATCTCGAACTTGCATCCCGCATGCTGGAGGCGGCGCTGTGCATTTTCACCGTGCTGTTTTCGCTTTCCGCCGCACGTATCAATGTGGTCGTCATCAATCTGGCGCTCGATCCCGGCGGCGAGACCACGCCTTACCGGCCGCATCCCGGCCGCCAGCATATGGCAGGTGCCATGGTGACGCTTTACATGGCGGCGAAACTTTTCTTTCCGCAGAGCGATGTCTGCGCCTGGCTTTCGCTTGCGGCCGGCGCCGCCTTTTTCGACCGGCTGGCCGAATGGTTCATCGGGCGTGCCGTCTTTAAGACCGAGGTGCTGTTGCTCGGCCTCGGCAACGCCTTTGCGGGCGTGGGTTTTCTGGCGCTCGGCGCGATACGGCTCGGTTTTTCCGTTACGCCCGCCGCAGGGCTGCATCTGCTCTCGGTCGGGGCGCTTGGATGCGCCATCATGGCCGTCTTCATCATTGCCGGGCTGCGGCATACGGGCCGCAATCTGACGCATCTTCCATGGCAGGCGCATGTGGCCGCCCTTTTGATGGCGATGGCCGGGCTGGTCCGCATCCTCCCGGAATTCGACTTTGCCGCAACATTGTCTCCCTATCACCATGGCCTCAGCGCCGTTTTGTGGGCGGTGAGCTTCGGGGTCTGGTTGCAGAGTTTCCTGCCCTTCATGCGCGCGCCTGGCATGGACGATGCAGGAGCCTGCGGATGAGAGCGAGACACTGTTTGCCCGTCTAATGTTTATTTTTTGAGCAGAAGCACAATGCGAAATCAGTGATTTAGGCGAGCCGTCTTGATGAATGTTAATTTTGATAAATAATCAATGAAATCAAGTGGTTGAATATTTCTGTCTTTTGGGGGATGATGACTCGAAACGAATAGGAAACGCGAATATGCCTAAAATAGTCGCGCCTCAACACGCAGATGAAAAGCCAGGTCGGACGAGGGAACTTGTGACCTTCGCCGTTCTGGCCTTCGGAATCTGGCCCATTCTGGCGGTCGGATTTGTTGGAGCCTATGGCTTTATCGTCTGGATGTTCCAGATCATTTACGGCCCGCCGGGGCCGCCCGGACATTGAGGGCGAGATGATGATGGAAGTCTCTCTCAGCCGGCGCGATTTCCTGCGCGGCGGGCAAAAAAATAGACCACGCATCTGCCCCCCCGGGGTCGCGTTGAGCGACCTCGCCGCGTGCAGCGGTTGCGCAAAATGCGTCGAGGCCTGTCCTACCGGCATCATCGCCATGGCGGACGGTTTGCCTTGCGTGGATTTCTCCGCCGGGGAATGCACCTTTTGCGGCAAATGTGCTGAGGCCTGTCCCGAGCCGGTCTTTGCTGCCCCCACGGCACAGCGCTTCGGTCACGTCACGGCGATCGGTGAGGGGTGTCTCGCCTTCGGCAATATCGATTGTCAGGCCTGCCGCGATGCCTGTCCGACCGAGGCCATCCGGTTTCGGCCCCGGCGCGGCGGCCCCTTCGTTCCGGAACTGCTGGAAGATGCCTGCACCGGCTGCGGGGCCTGCGTGTCCGTCTGCCCGGCCGGCGTGATCGAGATCAAAGATAGAGCCACGGAGATGCAATATGCCTGAAAATACAGGCCGGTATCATGTTTCAAGCGCCGTGGTGGCGGTGATGCCGCAGATGCGGGACGCCGTGCTGGCAACGCTTTTTACGCTCGACAATGTCGAGGTTCATGGCGAGGGCAACGGCAAGATCGTCATTGTCATAGACGGCACGAGCACCGGCATGCTGGGCGATACGCTCACTTATATTTCGACGCTCGACGGTGTGATTGCCGCCAACATGGTTTTCGAACACGTCGATACAGAGGAGACAAGCGGCGATGAGCAGCGAACTGACGCGGCGTGATCTATTGAAGGCCCATGCCGCCGGCATTGCGGCGGCAACGGCGGGCATTGCGCTGCCGGCCGCCGGCCAGCCGGTGCCAGGCGGGGTTTCCGCATTGCAGATCAAGTGGTCCAAGGCGCCCTGTCGTTTCTGCGGCACGGGCTGCGGCGTCATGGTCGGCGTCAAGGAAGGCAAGGTCGTCGCCACCCATGGCGACATGCAGGCGGAGGTCAATCGCGGCCTCAACTGCATCAAGGGCTATTTCCTGTCCAAGATCATGTATGGCAAGGACCGGCTGCAAACTCCGCTTCTGCGCAAGAGAAACGGCGTCTACGCCAAGGATGGCGAGTTCGAGCCTGTGAGCTGGGACGAGGCCTTCGACGTCATGGCCACGCAGTGCAAGCGGGTGTTGAAGGAGAAGGGACCGACGGCCGTCGGCATGTTCGGCTCCGGCCAATGGACGATCTTCGAAGGTTACGCCGCAACCAAGCTGATGCGTGCCGGCTTCCGCTCCAACAATCTCGATCCTAATGCCCGTCACTGCATGGCGTCTGCTGCCTATGCCTTCATGCGCACCTTCGGCATGGACGAGCCGATGGGCTGTTACGATGATTTCGAACATGCCGATGCCTTCGTGCTCTGGGGTTCGAACATGGCGGAGATGCATCCCATTTTATGGACGCGCATTGCCGACCGGCGTCTGGGCTTCGACCATGTGAAGGTGGCAGTGCTTTCGACCTTCACCCATCGCAGCATGGACCTTGCCGATATTCCGATGGTCTTCAAGCCGGGCACGGATCTCGTCATCCTCAATTACATCGCCAACCACATCATCAAGACCGGACGCGTCAACGAAGACTTCGTGAGGAACCACACGAAATTCGTGCGCGGTGTCACCGATATCGGTTATGGCCTGCGGCCCGACAATCCGGTTGAGGTGAATGCCGCCAATTCCGCCGATCCAACCAAGACCGAAGCGATCGATTTCGAAACCTTCAAGGAATTCGTCTCCGAATACACGCTGGAAAAGACCGCGAGCATGACCGGCGTTGAAGCCGGTTTTCTGGAGGAGCTGGCCGAGCTTTATGCCGACCCGAAACGCAAGGTCATGTCGCTCTGGACCATGGGTTTCAACCAGCATGTTCGCGGCGTCTGGGCCAACCAGATGGTCTATAACATCCATCTGCTGACGGGTAAGATTTCCGAGCCGGGCAACAGCCCGTTCTCGCTCACCGGCCAGCCCTCGGCCTGCGGCACGGCGCGTGAGGTAGGAACCTTCGCCCACCGCCTGCCTGCCGACATGACGGTGACCAACCCCGAGCACCGCAAACATGCCGAAGAAATCTGGCGCATCCCGCACGGCATCATCCCGGAAAAGCCGGGTTACCACGCCGTCCAGCAGGACCGCATGCTGCATGACGGCAAGCTGAATTTCTACTGGGTGCAGGTCAATAACAACGTACAGGCAGGTCCCAACACCAAGAACGAGACCTATCAGGGCTATCGTAACCCGGAAAACTTCATCGTTGTTTCCGATGCCTATCCGACCATCACGGCTATGAGTGCCGACCTCATCCTGCCCGCCGCCATGTGGGTGGAAAAGGAGGGAGCCTATGGCAATGCCGAGCGGCGCACCCATGTCTGGCACCAGCTTGTCGAGGCCTCGGGTGAGGCGCGTTCCGATCTCTGGCAGCTGGTGGAATTCTCCAAGCGCTTCACCACGGATGAGGTGTGGCCGGCGGAGATACTGGAAGCCAATCCCGCCTATCGCGGAAAGACGCTGTACGAGGTGCTCTTCAAGGACAGTGATGTCGGCAAGTTCCCGCTGAGCGAGATCAACGCTGAATACGAAAACCAGGAAGCAAAACACTTCGGATTCTATCTCCAGAAGGGTCTCTTTGAGGAATATGCCGCCTTCGGGCGGGGCCACGGCCATGATCTGGCGCCCTATGATGCCTATCACGAGGTGCGCGGCATGCGCTGGCCGGTGGTGGACGGCAAGGAAACGCTGTGGCGTTACCGAGAGGGTTACGACCCTTATGTAAAGCCGGGCGAGGGCGTGAAATTCTACGGCAACAAGGACGGCAAGGCGGTCATCATTGCCGTGCCTTACGAACCGCCGGCGGAATCCCCGGATGCGGAATTCGATACCTGGCTGGTGACGGGCCGCGTGCTGGAGCACTGGCATTCCGGTTCCATGACCATGCGTGTGCCGGAACTCTACAAGGCGTTCCCGGGCGCCCGCTGTTTCATGAATGCCGACGATGCGCGAAAGCGCGGCCTCAATCAGGGCGCGGAAATCCGCATCGTGTCGCGTCGCGGCGAAATACGTTCCCGGGTGGAGACGCGCGGCCGCAACCGCATGCCGCCAGGCGTCATCTTCGTTCCCTGGTTCGATGCCAGCCAGCTCATCAACAAGGTCACGCTCGACGCAACCGATCCCATCTCCAAGCAGACGGATTTCAAGAAATGCGCAGTCAAGATAGAGCCAGTCGCATGATCAGGAAACACGGATGGATCGCCGCCACGCTTCTGGTCGTGGCGTTGGCGACGGGGGCCGTTGCGCAGATGGTGCCGGAATTGTCCGGCCCGCGCGGTGACGCCATGCAGACCGAACCCGCCAAACCCCTGCCGAAATGGGTGGTCGACGATTTTAGACGCATGCGCGCTTACCCGGAGCAGCCGCCGGTCATCCCGCATTCGATCGACGGTTACCAGCTTTCGGTCAATGCCAACCGCTGTCTTTCCTGTCACAAACGCGAGTTCACGCAGGATTCCGGCGCGCCGATGATCAGCGTCACCCACTATATGACGCGCGAAGGCCAGATGCTGGCGGACGTCTCGCCGCGCCGTTATTTCTGCACCGCCTGCCATGTCCCGCAGGCTGATACCCGACCGCTTGTGCCCAGCACGTTTGAGGACATGAGCACGATGGGCGTCAAACCGGCGGGTAGCGAATGATGATTACCCGTGTGAAGAAATTTCTCGCCTGGCTATGGGCGGTTCTGACAACGCCGGCTGGCACGCTTAGCCTCGCCTTCCTGACGCTAGGCGGCTTCGTCGGTGGCGTGATGTTCTGGGGCGCCTTTAACACCGCGCTCGAGATGACCAACAAGGAAGCCTTCTGCATTTCCTGCCACGAGATGCGTGCCAATGTTTATGAGGAGCTCACTCGAACGGTGCATTTCTCCAACCGTTCCGGCGTGCGCGCCTCCTGTCCCGATTGCCACGTGCCGCATGAATGGACCGACAAGATCGCCCGCAAAATGCAGGCTTCCAAGGAAGTCTGGGGCAAGATTTTTGGCACAATCGACACCCGCAAGAAGTTTCTAGACAAGCGGCTAGAACTTGCCCAGCACGAATGGTCGCGCCTCAAGGCCAATGACAGTCTGGAATGCCGCAACTGCCACTCCTCCGTCGCCATGGACTTTACCAAACAGACACAGCGCGCCGCCGATATCCATTCCAAATATCTGCTGACGGGCAAGGCCACCTGCATCGACTGCCACAAGGGCATCGCCCATGAACTGCCGAACATGGAAGGCATCGACCCGGGTTGGAAAATGCCGCCGGCCCTCAACGATGAAACAGGACAGACGGCATCTGCGATCGATGATCTGCGGCGGGCGATGAGCGATGTGCACCGCAACGTATTCTAGAACACCCCCTGGTTCCAAAGAGAGCCTTCGATCGCCGCGCCGTCTGTGCGGGCGCCGAAGCCTATGAGGCAGCCGGGCCGTGCGGTCATGCGCGATCCGCTCGAACAGGACATCGGCGACGATCGTTAAACCGGAAATCCTCCGCAGGAAGGAAGCTGCGCGAAGGCCCGGAACCCATGCTGATCTGCTCGAGGTCGGGTGCAATCGTCTTGTAAAAATAACCGTCTTTCAGGAGGACGGTAGCGGCATTCGGCTCACCATCGAGGCGATATATCCGTAAAAATGATATCCAGCTCATGCGCAGGCGAGACCAGTTCGTTTTACCGGAGTTCTCACAAGCAAAATCGAGGGCAGTAACAACCATTTATCAGGGCATCGCTGATGAACACGGTTCTTCGCATGGAGTGACGCCGCTTTGCGTAAGGTCGGCGTGGGTGTTTGCTGAACAAGCACATGCGGTTCTCGAATTTTCGAAAGATACGGCAATCCATGAATTCCAACGCGTTTCCGCCAAGACTTGTCTGACGGAGCCCGGGTTAGCCCCACTTCGGAATTTTGCCATGGTGTTAACCATACATAAAATCGCCGCTCCAAGGTCTCTTCGGTTATGTTAACAGTTGGTGAAAATCGCGATCGAGTTGGACCAACGACGTGAGCTTTGTGCTGGAGAAACACTGGGATCGCCTCCTTAAGGAGATTGCAGCGTATGAAGTGGCGGTTCGAGAAATCGAAACCGACCTTCGACTTCGTGCTATGTCGAACGACGCCAGCGACAGGGAGTTGGCTCTCTTGCGGCGGCTGAAGCATGAAAAGGCCGATTTGCTTTATCGTTGCCAAAACCTCCGAGAAGCCTTCATCGCGTTGCTGGGTAAAAGCAGTATCGCGGCTGAATAGGTTCCGAGGTCGGAGTTGCGGGCTAGCTTTGGACCTACTTTTATCGATTTTGTCAGGCGTTCGTCGTCCCGGCTTTGGGGACGTGGCCCGAAGCTCGCACTGGGTCATCCCTACCAAGCTCTCCGGCTGGCCCTGGGCGGCTTGCAGTTTCCAAGTCGGCAACCATGCCGGTGCGATGCGGCGATGGGCTGAGGCTGGCAGCGTCTGCCCTGGAGGCTCGGCAGAACGCGCGCATAATTAATCCTGCCTCATGCAAACAGTCGCGAGACCTTCCCCATACCCGAGCCACCCTCCGCCTCGAGCCACCTGAGGATATGCCCGTGTTGCGAGCGTTTTCGTGGGAAGCTGTTCATCGTAGAGCAGCGCCTTATACACACATTTGCGTGCCGTCAGCGGTTGCAGGCAGCAGCAGCCGTCGTCCTGAGCGCGGTTCGATCAACACGATGCGTGCTCAGTCCGTTACTGGAGTGGGACGTTGACACCACAATCGTTGACGTGGATATCCACGATCAGACATTGCTGAATGTGTCGATTGCACTGGAGAACGTCAAAATGCCGTTCGTTTTCGCGAACCGGGCCAAATCGAACGACTGCGGTAAACTCTATGACCGGCGATAGCGCGGAACTTCGCAAATAGCCGACGCGCTTTTCGGTCCCCCCGGAACGCCGTCCGCTATCACTGACAGTCGCTCGACAATCGATCGTTGTCGGAAAGACGCTCAATGCCTGGGCGAGGACGAGCAGTGAATTCCCGCAAAGCGACACCTCGCAAAGTCGCGAGTAACTCTACATCGATCCTGGTGTCGTGATCGGCGCCCGGAAAATCCCGGATGACCTCGCCTATCGTTTTTTCAACAAGCCGGCTCTGCATCCGCTCGTCAGAGGTAAACCGCGCGGCCCAGCGAGAAAGGAGGCGTCGAAGTGGACATTCCTGGAAATCGGATGGTTTGAGCACGCAGCCGTCCTCCACACGATATAGGCGGGAGCACGTAGTAACCCTCAGGTGCCACCGCCTATGTATTCGGTTGGTGACACTGCAAAAAAGTGTAACACGTCTCGTGGAGGAGTCGAGCGATTAGATTTCAAGGGTACGGAGTTGCAGCCCGGTAGCAGGCCGTCGCTGGCGGTCTGATGGCTTTTGAAGGCATAACTTGCTTGCGATGCGAGCAAAAAGAAACCCTCCAGAGCGGAGGGTTCGAAGGTGTGCAACCATGACAGGCTGCAAGCGCATGGACGGGGGAAAGACCATCCGCCTACCCAACCGTCGCTGTGATGATTTGTTCCGAAAAATTCGATCCTCAATTGAGGTTACTGGGGCGCTTGCAGCCGGCATGCTTGCACCACTGGTTCTCATGAATGCCCTTGCCGGCCTTACGGCTCTCAACGTTCATTGATGGGCGTCTCCGATTATATCGACTGGCCCTCCCGATGTTTCGATCAGCGGCCAGCGGACCTTCCTCTTCCATTCAGTCAAGGCATCGACGGGTGAGGTGCAGAATACCCACTCAATGAAAGCATCGGATATTTTGGGATGATCATAGAGGAGGGCGGCGATGCCTTTCCGGTCGCTGAACAATATCTCTATCCTCGCTCCCGTCGGAATGTCGTCATCATCTGCCCAGAGTTCCATGGCGGCATATCCGGAATAGGCAGTCAGGTCGGATTCCCGGTCGACTTCGGCGACCAGCCGTTGGTCGAGATTATCGTGAGTGGTTTTCCGCACGCCGAAGAATTGACCGTCCTCCAGAAATCTCTTGGGATAGACACCATGATTTTCGAGAATGTAAGGGCGGATATGCATCTTCCTTCTCCTCTCTCCGAACAGTTCGGCGGGTTTAGTCTCCTCATCGACAAGGCTGTGGCCCGGACAGTGGTGAGGTAATGGCCGCCGATTATAAAAGGCGTCCTTGCTCCTCCACCGGTTCTCCACTTTGCGAAACGATCGTTGATCCGTATGGTTCGCGTGACGAAATGATCAGCGCGCCGTTCGGGAGCGGGCGGGCGAGCTCCTTTGCCTCATTCCACGGAGCCCGCATCCAGACTTCGGTTTCTTCCTTCGTCAGCAGCAGGACCGGCATGGCCTTTTCATGGATCGGCTTCACGAGGTCATTCGGATCGGTCGTCAGGAAACCGTATAGGTCGTCGGTTGTGAGCCCATCCCTGACCTTGCGGACGCTCTTCCATTGCGGCACGTGGACGCCGGCAAAAAACATCAGCGATTTCGCATCATCACGGGCAAACCAGGCATTAGGCACATTGCCACCCTCCTGTTTGCTCATCGGATCCGGTTCGGCAAAGCTTGTGACCGGGACAAGGCACCTGTGCTCGACGCCGAACCATCGCGTCCAGTGAGGGAGATTGAGTTTGCGCACATTCGTCACGCCGCGGTCCGGTTCTATGCGGATAAGTTCATCCATATCGACGGCCTGACCTTTGGCCTTCAGTTTTCCCGCTCTCGCTTCCGCAGCTTTCTTCTGCACGAAAATCGGCGAGGGCAGGCCCCATCGTGCATGAACCAGCTGCTTCTTGCCGTCCGCCGTGTTTCGGACGATCGGCCCCATCTGGTCGGGGTTCATCTGATAGGCCGGCATCAGGTTGATCAGGCTTTCGGCGTCCTGGGCCCACTTCGAGACCCAGTCCTTGTCCTCCATCCGATAAAGGTTGCACATGCTGGCAGTTCCCCTTGGTCCGGATGCAATGTGTTCACCGCATCACGTGCGCTTCACTAGTGGAGCATATAAACGCGGGTATTGTCCTGCCGTTCCCCCATACCTGGTAGGAGCCAGTCGCACTTTGTCGTAAGCCGTCCACAAGCGCGGCCACTGTGGCGCCGGACATAACCCAATGCGGAAGGCCCTTGCGCCTCCGTCAAGTCTGGCAAGGTCCATCCAGAACGACCATAGCAGCTACACGTGCGTAATCCACCGCACCTGGTTCTATGAAACCAGCGACGGAACGCTAGCTGGTCCTAGTGTCGCCAGGAATGAGTTGCTTCCAGATGGACAGGAGCAGGATTGCAATTGCGCCTGTCGCAATGCCGATGATTGCCTGGGCCAAAGAGGTGGCCAGCCACTTGGTGATTTGCGGAAGAACCGCCACTGTGTGTTCGATATTAGATGCAAACGTTTCAATCAGATGCTCTGGTTGATGCAATCCAAGCCCTGCCAGACTGTGCACGATGATGCTTCCACCTACCCACAGCATTGCCGCCGTCCCGACGATAGCCAATGTCTTCAAAAGCACGGGCACGCCCTTCACGAGGCCCGCTCCGACTTTGCTTGCTAAAGGGCTTCCTGCCTTTGCCAGGTGCAGTCCCACATCGTCTGCTTTGACGATGATGGCCACGACACCATATACTGCAGCGGTGATCAGGATGCCGACGGTTGCCAGCACCGCAGCTTGCGAATAGATGCTCAATGTCGAAACCCCGGCAAGCGTAAGCGCCATAATCTCGGCTGAGAGGATAAAGTCGGTCCGGACCGCGCCGGAAACTTTGCGGTTTTCGAGATCCGTCGCGTCGAGCGCCGCGTTCTGAGCCTGATCGTGCTTGGTGACGTGAGGAAAGAAGGCCTCGTGAAGCTTCTCCGCGCCTTCAAAGGACAGATAAATTCCGCCGATCATGAGCAGGGGGGTAATGAGCCATGGAGCAAAATATCCAAGCACAAGACAGATCGGCAGGAGAAAGATCAGCTTGTTTTTCAGCGATCCGAGCGCAATCTTTCCGATGATCGGAAGCTCACGTGCAGGAGCCAGGCCAATAACATAGGTCGGAGTAACGGCAGTATCGTCGATCACGACGCCCGCCGCCTTCACGCTGGCTTTCGCTGTCTGCGTTGCGATGTCGTCCAACGAGGCAGCTGCGGCCTTCGCGATGGCTGCAACGTCGTCAAGCAATGCGATCAGTCCAGTGGCCAAATCCAACTCCTTTACGGCTTCAGTGCGATGCGATTTAGGCTGTGCGCTAGATAGTCTTGAGAGACGGGATTACACTACAGCCACCCTGTTTTTTTGAAACTGGAATACAGGATAGCGCAAAGTGTAAGAATGACACCGATTACGACATAATAGCCATATTCCGATTTCAGCTCCGGCATATGCTCAAAATTCATTCCATAAATGCCAGCTATCGCCGTAGGCACGGCGAGAATCGCGGCCCAGGCAGCAAGCTGCCGGGTGATTGTTCCCTGACGCTGCTGTTCCAGAAGGTTTGAGGCTTCGAACACGGAGGTGATGATTTCTCGCAGACCTGACATCATGAACTCGACGCGCCGAACGTGGTCGAGCACATCCCGGAAATAGGCCTTGGCATTGTCGTCGATACAGGGCAGTTCGAGGTTTGTCAGCTTGCCCACGACCTCGGCCATCGGGCCGAGGATGCGCTGAAACCGGATGACCTGTCGGCGCATGCGAAAAAGCCGTCTGATCTGCTCGCGTTCGAGAAAAGAGATCAGCATATGCTTTTCCATCTCGAGCACCTTGTCCTCCAGAGCCTCGACCATCGGAAGATAGCCGTCTACCACGAAGTCGATGATACCGTGCAGGACATAGTCGGGCCCGTGATCCAGGAGTTGTGGAGACTGTTCGAGCTGTTCCCGTAACTCCCTGTGTGAGCGTGCCGAACCATGCCGAACGGAGATCACATGGTGCCGGCCGACAAAAATACAGGTCTCGCCATAGGCAATCTTGTCTCCTTCGAGATGGGCGGTCTTGATGATGACGAACAGCTGGTCGCCATAGACTTCGACTTTGGGCACCTGTTTGCCATTGAGGGCATCTTCTACCGCCAATGGATGGAGATCGAACATCGACTTGAGGCATGCCATTTCATCGGGTGTCGGGTCGGCAATGCCGATCCAGGCAAATTCGCCGTCGGTCTCTTGGAACGGGTCGCCCGTCAAGGGGAGTTTTTCGGTGCGCTCGCCGAGCCGATAGATGTAAGAGGCTATAACTGTCATGAAGGTCGCTCTCTAATGGCAATGGCTTGCGATGTGGCACCCAGCTACAGCCGTGGCAAGAGGGCGACGCAAAGTCTAAATGCCAGGACTGTGTCGATAGGGCGTCATCAGCCACTTTGCTACTGCATCGAAGCAGGGAAACACTGCTGCAAATCTGAAGTTCGTTAAAGGGAAACGGGCTTCAAACTGATCTCGATGCGGAACAGGCACTTTAACGAGACGTTTCGACAGCGATGGAGTACGGCCAATGTCAGCTTCGTTCAGTCCCCTAACCGACGTGAGACGGGTCGCGCCCCGCAAGGTCTTCCGGTTCGAGATCCGCAGGATCGCGTTTCGTTGCCCGCAGAACCCGTTGAAAAAGAGAAATCCGGGGACATCGCGCTGTACCCAACGCCAATGCAATCGCCGCAACGTGCACTTTTCGCACTGGCGATACCCATGTCCGTCGCCGCCACAATACCGCATGGGGTCGACAATAGGCACATGCCAAAAAAATTCTTTGCTTCCTACGTGCTTGAATCTTTTTCGAATCTTCGACCTTGCTAATATTGGGATAATATTCCTCAACTTTGTAGTGCTTGACTCTTTTGCACTATAGGAACAAACAATGAACAGATAGCCCGTACGACATGACGTCGATCCTATGAACACGACCTTGAAGGGAGCCGTGAACGATGACTGCTGCCCGCCCCAAGGGGGTAACAGATCTGATCTGTGACTTGCGTGACCGCATCGCCTCGATGGAGGGCGCAGCCGCGAAGCGGCCCGGAACGCTCGCCTTCGGTGTCCCCAAGATCGATGCGGCCTTGCCTGGCGGCGGGCTTGCCTATGGAGCCCTGCATGAGTTTGCGGGCGGAGGATCCGGTACGGTCGATGGCGCAGCAGCAGCGCTTTTTGTGGCGGGCATTGCCGCGCGAACCAGAGGCCCGGTCATCTGGTGTCTGACGCGACCGGATCTGTTTTTTCCGGCGCTTGCTCAGGTAGGCCTCCATCCTGACCGCGTTATTTTTGTCGAGTCCGACAGGGAAGAGGATGTTCTGGCCAATATGGAGGAGGGACTGTCGTTCGGCGGTCTCGGGGCGGTCGTCGGCGAACTTGTCCGCCTGCCGATGGTCAGTTCCCGCCGATTGCAGCTAGCCGCCGAACGAACCGGGACGATGGCTCTTGCCGTCCGGCGATGGCGACGGCAGACCGAGGCGAATGATTTTGGCCAGCCGACGGCGTCAACAACCAGATGGCGGGTCAGTGTGATGCCATCGGAAGAGCTGCCGGTACCGGGGGTGGGCAGGCCTCAATGGTTTCTTGAATTGATGCGCGTGAAAGCGGGTGAGTGTGCTGAGTTTCTCGTGAGGGCGTGTGATGACAAGGGTCGTCTCGATCTATCTTCCGGATCTGCCGACGGATCGTATTCGGCGGGCGGATCCCTCCATTTCGCCTGAACAGCCAATTGCCGTGATCGCAAGAAGCGGGTCGAAGCGATGGGTTTCGGCTGCCGACCTGGCTGCCAGGGCGGCAGGCGTGCATGTCGGCATGCCGGCGGCAAAGGCGCAGTCGCTGTTTCATGGCCTGATGATGGTCGACGCCGATATCGAAGCCGATCGGGTAGCTCTCGAACGCATCACACTGTGGGCACTAACCATCTATTCGCCGATCGTCGCGATTGACGGGATCGACGGCATCGTGATGGACACCGAAGGCGCCGACCACCTGCAGGGCGGTGAGCTGCCAATGGTGACAAAGATCGCCAACCGGTTTCTTGGCAGGAAGCTGACTGCCCGCGTGGCGGTCGCCGACAGCTGGGGTGCAGCCCATGCCTGCGCCCGCGCCATCAACCGCGAGACGATCGTCATTCCGCCGGGTGAGACAGTGCAGGCCGTTGAAAAGCTGCCGATATCGCTCCTGCGTCTGCCGGCAAAGATTGTCAGCGATCTCCGCATTCTCGGATTTCAGACGATCGGGGAGCTTGCCAATACCCCGCGCGCGCCGCTGACGTTGCGCTTTGGACCGGAGGTTGGGCGCCGTCTCGATCAGATGCTCTGTCGCATCGCCGAGCCTATCGAGCCGATCCGCACGCCTGAGCTGGTCGAGGTTTCGAAAGCCTTCGCTGAACCGATTGGCGCAGCGGAGACCATCAACAAATATGTCGGCCGCCTTGTCGTGCAATTGGTCGATGAACTCCAAAAGCGGGGGCTCGGCGTGCGTCGGGCTGACCTGATTGTCGAGAAGGTCGATGGCACCAGACAGGCAATCCGCGCCGGAACAGCCAAGCCCGCCCGCGACGTAGCCTGGCTGACGAAACTGTTTCGGGACCGGACGGAAAAGATCGAGCCGGGTTTCGGGATCGAGAGGCTCACCCTTGTTGCGGTTCTGGCCGAGCCATTGGAAGAGGCGCAGAAAGTCTCTGCTCTGGTCGAGGATGACGTCACCGATGTGACGCCACTGATCGACATCTATGGAAACCGCGGCCAGCGGGTCTATCGCGTCGCACCGGTTGCATCCGATGTGCCGGAACGTTCCGTCCGGCGGATCAGTCCCGTTGCTGAACCGATCCCTGTTGCCTGGGTGAGCCATTGGCGCCGTCCAGTCCGGCTTTTGCCACGGCCCGAACTGATCGAGGCGATTGCGCTGATGCCGGACCGCCCGCCGGTCTCGATCGTCTGGCGCGGCAAGCGCCGTAAGGTCAAACGCGCCGACGGCCCGGAACGCATCTTCGGGGAGTGGTGGCAGCGCGACGCCGAAATGGACGCGGTGCGGGACTACTTTGTCATCGAGGACGAGGCAGGCGAGCGCCTGTGGGTGTTCCGCTCCGGCGACGGAGTGGATCCCGAGACCGGGTCCCATCGCTGGTTCTGCCACGGGATCTTCGCATGAGCTACGCCGAGCTCCAGGTCACGACCCACTTTTCCTTTCTGCGCGGCGCCTCCTCTGCACAGGAGTTGTTTGAGACCGCGAAACAGCTCGGTATCGACGCAATCGGCGTCGTCGATCGCAATTCGCTTGCCGGAATTGTTCGGGCGCTTGAGGCGTCGCGCGCCACCGGGTTGCGCCTGGTCGTTGGCTGTCGTCTCGATCTGGCGGATGGCATGTCTGTGCTGGTCTATCCGATGGATCGCGCTGCCTATTCGCGCCTGACGCGCCTCATCACGCTGGGAAAATCGCGTGGCGGCAAGAACAACTGTATCCTGCATTGGGACGATATCGTCGCTTACGCCGAGGGCATGATCGGCATTCTGGTACCTGATCTGCCGGATGCCACCTGCGCCTCGCAGCTTCGCAAGATGGCTGAGCTGTTTGGTGATCGCGCTTACGTCTCTCTCTGTTTGCGTCGGCGACCGAACGACCAGTTGCGGCTGCATGAGATTTCCAACATGGCGACGCGGTTCAAGGTCAGAACCGTCGTCACCAATGATGTGCTGTTTCATGAGCCGGGCCGGCGGCAATTGCAGGACATCGTCACCTGTATCAGGCACAACACCACGATCGACGATGTCGGCTTTGAGCGCGAACGCCACGCCGACCGCTACCTCAAGCCACCGGAGGAAATGGCACGCCTGTTTCCGCGCTACGCGCAAGCACTCGCGCGAACCCTGGAAATCGTGCGTCGCTGCAAATTCTCGCTCGAGGAACTGACCTACCAGTACCCGGAGGAAGCCATCGTGCCGGGCAAGGATGCTCAAGGATCGCTCGAGCATTATGTCTGGGAATGTGCGCCCGATCGTTATCCGGAAGGCCTGCCACCGGATGTTTTAAAGACCGTTCGGCACGAGCTCGATCTCATCCGCACCATGAAATACGCGCCTTACTTCCTGACGGTGTTTTCGATCGTCCGTTTTGCCCGAAGTCAGGGCATTCTCTGCCAGGGCAGGGGATCTGCGGCCAACAGCGCTGTCTGCTATATCCTTGGCATCACCTCGATCGATCCCTCGACCAATGATCTCCTCTTCGAGCGCTTCGTCAGTCAGGAACGCGACGAGCCGCCGGATATCGATGTCGACTTCGAGCATGAACGGCGCGAGGAGGTCATCCAGTGGATCTACAAGACCTATACCAAGGATAAGGCGGCACTCTGCGCAACCGTCACCCGCTACCGGGCCAAGGGCGCAATCCGCGATGTCGGTAAGGCGCTTGGCCTGCCTGAAGATGTCATCAAGGCGCTGTCATCGGGCATGTGGTCCTGGTCGGAAGAAGTTCCCGACCGAAACATCAGGGAACTCAATCTCAACCCCAATGACCGGCGTCTGGCGCTCACCCTGAAACTCGCGCAGCAGTTGATGGGCGCGCCTCGGCATCTGGGTCAGCACCCCGGCGGCTTTGTCCTCACCCATGACCGGCTAGACGATCTCGTGCCGATCGAACCGGCGACGATGAAAGACCGGCAGATCATCGAATGGGACAAGGACGACGTTGAGGCACTGAAGTTCATGAAGGTGGATGTCTTGGCGCTCGGGATGCTCACCTGCATGGCCAAGGCTTTTGATCTCATCCGCGAGCACAAAGGGCAGGATCTTGATCTCTCGAAAATCAGCCAAGAGGATGCGGCGACCTATGCAATGATCCGCAAGGCTGACACGCTCGGCACCTTCCAGATCGAAAGCCGTGCGCAGATGGCGATGCTGCCGCGGTTAAAACCGCGCACGTTCTACGATCTCGTCGTGCAGGTGGCCATCGTGCGGCCGGGCCCAATCCAGGGTGACATGGTGCATCCCTATCTCCGTCGTCGCGAAGGCAAGGAGCCCGTCGAGTATCCGACACCCGAGTTGGAGGCGGTGCTCGGCAAGACGCTGGGCGTGCCGCTGTTTCAAGAGTCAGCGATGCGCGTCGCCATGGTCTGTGCCGGCTTTACCGGTGGTGAGGCCGACCAGCTGCGCAAATCCATGGCGACCTTCAAGTTCACCGGCGGCGTCTCGCGCTTCAAGGACAAGCTGGTGTCAGGCATGGTCAAGAACGGATATTCGTCCGAGTTCGCCGAAAAGACCTTTTCGCAGTTGGAAGGCTTTGGCTCATACGGCTTTCCGGAAAGTCACGCGGCCTCCTTTGCGTTGATTGCCTACGCTTCGAACTACATCAAGTGCCATTACCCCGACGTCTTTTGTGCAGCCCTTCTCAACAGCCAGCCCATGGGATTTTATGCTCCGGCCCAGATCGTCGGAGACGCGATCAAGCATGGCGTCGAGGTGCGGCCGGTCTGCGTCAACCGCTCGCGATGGGACTGCACGCTGGAAAGGATTGGAGGCGGCGATCGTCATGCTGTGCGCCTCGGGTTTCGGCAGGTGAAAGGGCTGGCTGTCGCGGACGCCGCACGGATCGTTGCAGCGCGCATGAACAACCCGTTCGCCTCAGTCGATGACATGTGGCGCCGGTCCAGCGTGCCGACCGAAGCGCTTGTTCAACTGGCAGAGGCCGACGCCTTTCTGCCATCGCTGAAACTCGAACGACGCGATGCGCTCTGGGCGATCAAGGCGCTGCGCGACGAGCCCTTGCCGTTGTTTGCAGCCGCAGCCGAACGCGAGGCGACGGCGATTGCCGAGCAGCAGGAGCCAGAGGTGGCGCTTCGGCAAATGACGGACGGCCATAACGTCATCGAGGACTACAGCCACATCGGGCTCACTTTGCGCCAGCATCCTGTCGCCTTTCTGCGCAAGGACCTGTCGGCACGCAATATCATTTCCTGTGCCGAGGCGATGAATGCCCGTGATGGGCGGTGGGTTTATACCGCTGGACTCGTGCTGGTGCGGCAGAAGCCGGGATCGGCCAAGGGTGTGATGTTCATCACCATCGAGGACGAGACCGGACCGGCCAACGTCGTTGTCTGGCCCACCCTGTTCGAGAAACGCAGGCGCATCGTGCTGGGATCTTCGATGATGGCGATCAACGGACGGATTCAGCGGGAAGGGGAGGTCGTCCATCTCGTCGCCCAGCAACTCTTCGATCTCTCAGGCGATCTGGTTGGCCTTGCCGATCGAGATACGGAGTTCAGGCTGCCGGCTGGTCGCGGCGATGAGTTTGCCCACGGAGGCAGCGGGCCGGATTCACGCGATCGGCCGAAGCCGGTCGTCCCAAGGGATATGTTCGTGCCTGATCTCCATATCGAAACGCTCAAGGTGAAGAGCCGGAATTTTCAATGAATTATTGCCGCGCGAAAATTTCCTGCGAACAAACCCGGCTATCGGCTGCGGCGTTTGTGCCTGAAAACCTGCTTGTAAGCTCGACGCCTGCGATGCCAACGCCGCCCATGGACACCTGTAAACGATCCTGGCGCAAAGCGATGGCGGCCTCCGTACGGGCTCCAAGACTCTGCGGACGGAGCCTGTTGATCCTTGTCTTTCGTCTGTTATCGAAGGCGCAGCAACTCTCCTGTTGCGATGAAAGCACTTAAATTGCTACTGCGGCCAGCTGCGTGGCGATGAAAGGCGTCCTTCATCCACCTACGCCAGCCGTTAAACTTCAGGCCAAGGCCTAAAGACAATTCCGGTCGCTGCCTTCCTGGGAATCTCTAAGCCGCAGCGACATTGACCCGGACATATCCCCGATCCTTGGCACTCAGCCAAGAAAGGTCGGATTTACCGGCCTGACGGAGATGCTCGGCGGCCCTCAAGACAAGTGGGTGATCCAAATCACTTTTCTTCAGCCGGCAGCTACGCTCACCCCTTGCCCAACCGATCAACTCTGCCTTGGTCGGCTCATCGATGTAGGCACGCGCCGTCAACATCATCACCCCATCTGAAAATAGATATACGTCGTACTCGTAATGGTAGGCATAGAACCCACCTTCGTCCGGCTCAGAAGCGTCAATGTGACGGGAGACCTCCACCTTGAATGGCCATGGGGACGCATTGCGCCGGAAGAAAGACACCCGCCACAAGGCGACCCTGACCCGATAGAAGAGTTTTTCGAATATGAACAAATCAGCACACCAGCAAGCCTGCCCTCCAGACGGAGTTAATGGAAATGGTCCGGCCGGAAGGTGTGTCAATGATAAGTCAAAACGAAGCCAGAAAGTCCAGACCAATCTATTCCGCAGCGCGCCAGGTCGTCCCGCTTCGTTCAGGATCCTGTGTGCAATGATTTGCTATGACATGACGTGCCGGTCATCTACCGGGAAGAGCCCTTTGTCGATGACCTCAATAACGTCCAGACCTTCGTGTTCGAGTGTATACACGTCGTCGCGGCCGGCGTCCCTTTGCGGCTTGCGTGGATTGCACGACGCCCGGATCGATACGCGCCGCCCAGTTTCGCGGGACGCCGGTTCGCATCCGCTCAAGGCGTAACTTCCCCTTCTTGACTCAAAATTGTCATTCTACATGGACAACCTGTTGAGCCTCCCCGGGCTACCCTTCGAAGAGGTGGCATTGGTTGCTCCCTCAACCCCTTTTGTTCGAATTGGGCTGATACCTACGATCGCGATGTCATCCAAACGCCGACCAGCGTCACCGCAAGTCCCATGAACATCGCGATCGTTAGAGGTTCTGAAAATAGTGCCCAGGCCCATAGCATCGTCACCGGTGGGCTGAGATAGATAGCAGCGCTGACCTTGGCCACCGGGAACAGCCGCAGGCTGGTGTAATAGACGGCGTAAGCAAGGAAGGTCGCGATCAACACGAGCCAGATTATCCCGAGCGCAAACTCGACGGTCATCGGCGGCGTAAGGCCCCCCTGCGTCGCCGCACATGCCCCGAACAGGACCGATCCGGTCAAGGTTTGAATGCAAAGGATCTGATGGATAGCAATTGTCTGATGTCGACGTCTCCTATGCAGCACCGAGGCGACCGCAAAGATGAGCATCGACCCCACAGTCACGCCGTATGCCCAAAGCGGAGCCGAACCGATACTGAGGCTGTCGATGGACACGATGAGAACGCCGACGACGGCGATGGCTGTGCCTATCCACTGCCTTGGTGACAGACGCTCCCCGAGAACGGGTTGGGATAGGGCGGCGATCGCGAGCGGCAGGAGGTCGGAGATCAATGCAACGAGACCCGTGGGAACCCTCTGCTCGATCGCGAGCGCAAAGCCACCGAGGTAAAGGAAAACAGACATGATGCCGAAGAGGGCCTGATCCCGGATCACCCTCAAAGACAGACTTGGTCCGATCGAAAGTGCAAAGGGAAGCAGGATCAGACCCGACAGGAGCGTCCGCCAAAACAGGAGAAGCATGACGCTGGCTTGCTCATTCGCGTAACGGATGCCGACGAAACCCGAACTCCAGCCGAGGATCAGCAGTGTCGCCAAAAAGGGCCAGAGCAGAGGGTGCCGTTTCGGCGCTGCGGAAGTGGCCATGGCGCCCTCTGGGTATCTTTACGCGGGAATCGTAGGGCCATCTCTCGCAAAGCGCACATGACAAATATCGATGACGCGATGACATGTCTGAAATTTGTGTCATCTCAAAAGCCAATTGTGGTAGGGTAGTTTGCGAACAAATCGAGCGGAGAGGGCGTTGAAGGAAGTCAACGGACGCAGACTGGAGATCGACTCATTGCGGGCGCTTTCGGCGATCCGAAAACATGGCGGCATCACCAAGGCGGCTGTCGTGTTGGGGCTTTCACAGTCTGCGGTGAGCCACAAGATCAAGCGGCTGGAGATCAGCCTCGATTGCGAACTGCTCGGCCGCAAGCCCGGGGGGCCAATATTCACCGCCGCCGGAGAAGACCTTCTCGATTACGCCCGCCGTATTCTGGAGTTGCATGACGAAGCCTTGCTCAGCCTCTCGAAGACGCCACTGGCTGGACGGTTGGCGCTTGGCCTGACCGAGGATACGGCCTGCACCGATCTCGCCCGCATCCTGGGCCGGTTTCGGCGGCTACACCCCAACGTCACCGTTCGCACGAAAGTCCGCATGAGCTTGGTCCTGCGCGCCATGCTCGAACGGGGTGAGCTCGACGCCGCGATCATCCAGGTCTTCAGCCATGAGGTCCGCCCAACGGACATCGTGCTGTTTAGGGAGCAACTGCACTGGGTCAAGCATCCAGAGTTGGTGCTGGCGGTCCACCGCCCGATCCCATTCTTGTCGTTCGATGACGAATGCTTTTACCGACAGTGGGCGCTCGACATCGGCCAGGACGACGCGGTGCTTGAGACAGTCTTCGAATGTTCGAGTGCCGCGGGGATCGTCTCCGGCGTCAACGCGGCCATGGGCGTCGCCTTGTTGAGCGATCGGCATATCCGCGGCGAGATGAAAATCATGACAGAACGGCTTCCGCAGCCGCCCGCATTAGCCTACATAGTGCGTCGATCGCGTAAATTGAGGAATGCCGCCTTGGACAGCCTCGTGGCCGAGATCAAGAGGGATACAACTCGACAGGGCGGATTGGCGCTTGCGAGTTGATCTCCGCGAGATGTTTTCATGGTTCGCAATTCCTATCTCAGGCGCGGCCCTCGGCGGGGTTAATTGGAGGATCGTTTCACATATGGCAAGGTGAACTTTCCCACTCTAGCGAAACGTAGCTAAGAGGGCCGGTAAGAACAGACCGGCACCCTCGTTACTACTTATTCATCAGAACCGCTTTTTAGTTGCCGGCGCGGTTTCGGTATTCGAGGGGATGCCAGGAGAACGTATCCGGCCCTTCTGAACGAATATAGCCAACGCCGGGGAAGGGGATATGCGGGGCCGCCACAAGTTTGCGATGTTGAGCGAAATCTTCGAAAGCTTCCTTTCGAGCTAAAGCGGCCTCTTGAGGTTTGACATCATAAAGAATTGTTACGTTCGGGTCTGGAAACTGCACGGCCGCAACATGGATCACGTCGCCAATGAAAGTGATGGATTTTTCTCTGCTTGAGACGATAAAAAAGGCGCTGCCCGGTGTATGCCCGGGGTGAAGAGACGCCCGCACGCCCGGCAGGATCGTTTCGCCGTCTCCAAAGGTTTTCACCTTGCCGAGCCGCTCATAGGCACCGATCGTTTTTGCTGCTTCGTCAAAATAACTCTCAGGATATACTGCCTTCTTTGCGTTCGACGAGTCGAGGAAGAAGCTCAGATCCGGCGCGCCGACGTGCACGGTGGCATTGCGAAACGCGGGTTGACCATTTCGCACCAGACCGCCGGTGTGATCGGTGTGGATGTGTGTAATGAGTATGTCAGAGATGTCATCAGCTTTGACGCCTACACTTGCAAGGCTGTCCAGTAGTTTTCCGCCATTCCCCGGACCAAACAAATCACCGGAGCCGGTATCCACAAGAATGTTTTTGCCTGGGCTCTGGATCAGAAATGCGTTGATGGATGCTTCAACAGGGTTCGCCAGGAATGCCTTATCAAGCAGCTCCGTGGTATGGGACTGCGACGTGCCGGTCAGCAGCTTGTACAGGTCCTGGGGCACAGTTCCATCTGAAAGAGCAGTGATACGGATATCTCCCAGGGGAAAACTATAACTGTCTGTAACCTGCTGATAGTTTGCAATAGCAGTTACGTTCTCTCCGGCAAACACAGGAGCAGATAATGCTGCGGCGAATGCTGCAGCGGCGAAAATCACGGGCATTTTTATGCGCATCGGTTTATTTCTCTCAACGTGGCTGTCGAATTGATGACGTCGAATTGGACGACCGACACCATGTGCATGTGTTGACTTATTGCGCCGAGACCGGGAGTCGTCCGCGGCGTCAACACCGGGTCATTTGGTGGGGCCGTTCGGAATATTTGACAGATCCGGGCAGGACGCCAATCAGAACCGGCGATGCGACCTATCGCTGTAAATGATCATAGAGGATCACCGGACTCAGGATGTACCTGCAGATGAGTCAGCCACGATGGTTCGCAGCCATTGGTGCGCCGGATCCGACGTCATGCGAGGATGCCAGAAATACTTAAGAGCAAACTCGCCGAGTTCGATTGGCGGCTTGAACAGATCAAGGCTATGCGAAAAGCGCTCCAGCAGGCGCTTTGGCAGCGTGCAAAGGCAGTCCGTTCCGGCGACAATCAGGGGCGCGAGCGCGTAGCTTTGCACCGAAACAGAAACTCTTCGACTTTTACCGTGCTCAGCCAGAACCTCATCGATCACGCCTGAAAACATTCCCCCGTTGGACGAGATTAATAGATGCTCATGGGCGCAAAACTCGTCGAGAGACAATGGTCCTCGGCCACGCGGATGACCTATTCGCTGGGCGGTCACGAGCTCGTCGGTGAATAGCCTACGGCCGATCAGGTCCAGAGGTGCATCGTTTGCAGCGCCGATATAAAGGTCAACATCGCCGCTCTCTAACTGCCGTCCTATGTGGCCCCGATCCGGAAAAACAAATCTGATGTTGATACCGGGAGCCTGCTTGTGAACGAGCGAAAGAAGCTCGGGAGCGACGATGGCCGCGGGATTGTCGGATGCCGCGATCGTGAACATCCGATCGCTTGAGGCTGGATCGAAAATATATGCCTTTCGCCCGAACTGCTTGAGACGTTCAATGAGTTGATCAAGCTCGGGTTTGAGCGCCAGCGCATGGGGCGTTGCGACAATGCCCCTCCCGGTCGAAGCTGGAGTAAACAGCGGGTCGTTCAATAGATGCCGGAGCTTGTTGAGACGACCCGACAGTGCAGACTGCGTGATGTTCAATTTTGCTGCAGCGCGTGTCACATTCTCTTCTTGCAACAACGCATCCAGTGCAAGGAGGAGGGCGATCTCCAATTGTCCGACGCGGTGTACCAAGAGCAGGCTCCTAAACTTCTATGTGATCACGTCCAAAAATAGCCAGGGTGTGAAGACGGTGGTAGCCAACCGCGATCATCAAACCACTTGGATCGGCGCCTGCATCTCACCGCCTGCCACAGCGAGGTAAGCGAGACACATGCGTTTCATCTCATCACGAATGGCGTCCTGGTCCGAAGGTGGAAGGTTGCGTTCGAAGACATTCCTGACCGTTCCGAAGATGACGGATAGAAGTGTCAAGTTGACGAGACTGATATCGCTGTAGCGAGCATTTGGGGCGCTTAACAGCATCGCCTTGGTCGCGGCATCCATGCGTCTTGCGAACGCATCAATCAACGCCTCATTGTCCAACTCGACCGAAGAGCTGTAGAGCGCGCGCGTAACATCACTGCGCTCCATTTTTGCTTCCCAGTACGCGGTAATGAGCGCCTCGACCATTTCAGCGGTCAACCGGCCATGAAGCTTGCGGCAGGTCATTTCCACTCGCTCTGCCAAACTGTCCAGGTAGCGTTCGTTGAGCGCGTAGAGCAAGGACTGCTTGTGCGGGAAGTATTGGTACATGGTGCCGACCGAGACCCCGGCGCGCTCGGCGACCCGCGTGGTCGTCAGACGATGTGTTCCCTCCTTGATCAAAACCTGAATGGTGGCTTCGAAAATCGCATCGATTGTCGAGCTGGAACGGGCTTGACGCGGCGTTTTGCGGGCTTTGAGATGACGTGGTGGGGAGACGTCCATATGCGAATCCAAAAGGCGAATGATTCTTCATATATTTAGCCGTGCATGCTCCCAATATGCAAAGGTGATTTATGATGGATAGAACGAAAATCGCGCTCGTGACGGGCGCCAATAAAGGCATCGGCTTTGAGATCGCACGGCAACTTGCGCAAGCCGGTGTCATAGTGTTGATGAGCGCCCGCGACAGGGCGCGGGGATGGGCCGCGGCGGATGAACTGGAGCGAGGCGGCCTCGCGGTGGAGCCGATTGTCATTAATGTGAATGACGAAAAGACCATCTCCGCCGCTTCCGAGGAGATCGCAGCGCGGCATGGCCGGCTCGACATTCTCGTGAACAATGCCGGCATCGTCGACGGCGCGGACGGTCCGCCGACGCTTGGAACTGTCGCTGCGGCCCGAAGGTTGATGGAGACGAATTTCCTCGGCAGCCTAGCCGTCACGCAGGGCATGCTGCCGCTGCTGCGCAAATCCGCGGCCGGTCGCATCGTCAATGTGTCCACGACGCTCGGCTCACTTCAGGTCAACGGCGATCCGACATCGCCCTATTACGAGGCGCGGCTGATCGGCTATAATGCCTCCAAGGCGGCGCTGAACATGCTGACAGTGCAGCTTGCAGCGGAACTCAAGGGCACGTCTATTGCCGTGAATTCGATTGCGCCGGGCTATGTCCAGACCGATCTCACCGGCGGCAATGGCTACCTGACTCCGGAAGAAGGTGCGCGGCTGCCGGTGCAATATGCGCTGTTGGGCGATGGCGCCGTCTCCGGCCAGTTCGTCGCACCGGAGGGCCCCGTCGCCTGGTAATTGTGCCACGCCAGGGCCGGCTCTTGCCGACCCTACCAATCTCGGACGTCCGCCGACCTGGCCGCAACAAGTCTCGGACTTGCGCATTAACCGGCAGCACGCTGGTGGAAAACAGACCGATCGCACCAAGAGAAGAGGCCATGACCGAAATATCAGCTCCTGCCCTTTCGGAGGCGTTTGGCGCCGTCAGACCCGTCTGCGAACGTGCGCCTTTGCCGGAAAAGACTGTGCCGGAGCGGACGTCGCCACGCGGTCTGGAGCAGTTCATCACCGGCCGAACGCTCCTCACCGGAGACAGTCTGGCGTGGAACGATCTCTTCGTCCAGATCTACACGCGGCAGCAAAATCAGGACGCTTTTCTGGTGCCGGCAGTTGCCGAGCCGCTGATCGTCTGGATCATGTCGGGCGAGGCGGTGGTCGAGGAACGCGATCTGGATGGAGACTGGTCGAGCGCTCATGTGAAGGTTGGCGATTTCTTCCTGACCCGCACGGACCGGCCCTACGAGATGCGATGGCGCGCCATGGGATCTGATCCGTTTAAGGTCATGCATCTCTATATGTCAGTCCCCCTGTTCGAGCGCGTAGCCTGCGATGTTCTCGGCTGCGTAGCAGCGCCAGCCCTGCGCGATATCTCCGGTGGGCGAGACCAGCAGCTGACCCACTTTCTGCAGCTCATCCATCATGAGCTTGTGTCGGAAGGCAAGGGTAGCCAACTCTATGTCGAGGGGATGGCGCAAAGCCTTGCCGTGCATCTGATCCGCAACTACGCCGCCGGCGCGAGTGAGGAGGGGCGGCAGGCCGCGCTGCCCGGCTACAAGCTGCGGCGTGCCATGGCGCATCTCGAGGAACATCTGGCCGAACCGTTTAACCTGGCGCAACTTGCGGCCACGACCGGAATGAGCGAGTTCCATTTCAGCCGCCTGTTCAAGAAAGCAACCGGCGTCTCACCCTCGCGCCATCTCATTCGCCAGCGGATCGCCAGGGCACAGCAGCTCCTGCAGGAAACGGATCTCAGCATTATCAGGGTCGGTATCGCGGTCGGTTATTCGAGCCCGAGCCATTTCGCCCAGGTATTCAAGCGCGAGACCGGCTTGCTTCCGAGCCAGTATCGCAAGCGCTGACCGCGTCGCTGCCCCGGTATCACATCTCGGGCCGGGCCGGTGGAATGAGCATGCGCGACCTGTTATCCCATCGCCAGCAGGTGTGACCCTTCAGTTGTGTTCCGCCCCACCATCGATTGATGCCGCGGACCTTCACGATATCCGTTTCGCCGGCGAGTACGCTGCGGCCCAGAGCCGTCAATGCCAGCTGGCTGTCGCGAAAGGCGTCCAAGGCATCGACATCATCGGCGAAGTCGTCTTCGCCAAGTCGCCCGTTGAGGCCCTCGATGAGCGGAGCCGCGCCGGAGGCCAGGGAACCGAGCAGCGCAACGGTCTGCGGGAGCGCGATCAGCGGTGACGGAGATTGGGCGAAGACGCCCGCGATATCACCGACTCGGCGTGGCCTGGCGACGATAGTCTCCAGAACCAGGTGCTCGCACGCGCCGAGGCCGGTATCGGCGCGCGGAAGATCGTCCAGCAGCGCGTCCCACGCCTGATGCATGGCGGGAAAATGGGCCAGATCCTCAGGCGAAAGACTCAACCACGCCTCGGGCGACGGAGCGGCATAGGCGGACCAGATTGCCCTTGCGGCGGTCATATGCGCGTCATCCACTTCGACCGGTAGTGCCACGGTATCGGGCGGCGTACCGCTATCCACATGGGCCCATCGCAACGGTCCATGCCGGAGATGGATCTTGCCGCCATCCAGCCCGGCGGCACAGGCCCTGGTCAGTAGTAGGGCCATGAGAAGCTGACTGTTAGGATCGGGGTCGACGTAGATCTCTACGCGATCGGCGGCATCCAGGCGGGACAGGACGCAGGTCTCATCCAGCTTCGCGCCCTCGGATGCCAGGGGCGTACGGATCAGCCGGAGCGGCAAAGAGACGATCTGCGGCTGGGATGTAGAGCGTGAATGATGTGCCTTGAGATATCCGGCAGCGCTGTCATCGGAGGTCAGGCAAAGTAGATTTTGCATGCCTTCAGTTCCTTATCCTCGCAGTTCATTCCGCCCGCTTGCAGGTGCAGAGCGGCCCGCCTCTTTGCCTCCCGGAGCTACGCATAACACCATCTCCTGGCGATCGCGAACTTTCGCGCAAGATCGCAATAGGCGGAGCAAGAGCACGAGAGAAGGGGCCTGCCATCCGCCCCATCTTCTTCCTTGTCAACACGCAACCGCCGCCTGATCGGTGGCCAAGACAAGGAGTGAAGACGATGACTAACCTCAATGGAAAGATTGCACTCGTAACTGGCGCCTCGAGCGGCATCGGCGCTGCCACCGCCATCAAGCTCGCGAAGGCCGGAGTCAAGGTCGGCATTGCCGCCCGCCGCACCGAAAAGCTCGAGGATATCAAGCAGCAGATCGGAGCCAACGGTGGTCAAGCTCTGGTTCTGCAGATGGACGTGGTCGATCCGGCCTCGGTCGAAGCAGGCGTCAAGACGCTGATCGATACCCACGGTGCAATCGACATCCTCGTCAACAATGCAGGCCTGATGCCGCTCTCCGATATCGATCAGTTCAAGGTCAATGAGTGGCACCGGATGGTGGATGTGAATGTGAAGGGCCTGTTCAACACGACGGCCGCCGTCCTGCCTCAGATGATCAAGCAGCGGTCCGGGCACGTCTTCAACATGTCCTCGATTGCGGGTCGCAAGGTGTTCAAGGGATTGTCTGTCTACTGCGCCACCAAGCATGCAGTAGCCGCCTTTTCGGATGGTCTGCGCATGGAGGTGGGGCCGAAGCACAATATCCGGGTTACCTGCATTCAGCCGGGTGCTGTCGCAACCGAGCTCTACGATCACATCACCGATCCCGGCTACCGCCAGCAGATGGATGACCTCGCCGGCCAGATGACCTTCCTCAATGGTGAGGACATCGGCGACACCATCGTCTTTGCTGCGCAGGCCCCGGCGCATGTCGATGTTGCCGAGCTATTCGTCCTGCCCGTGGAACAGGGTTGGTGATGCACCGCCCTTTTGGCCCCTGCCATTGCGCAGGGGTCCCGAAGGAAATCCAGATGCCCGAAGGAGATCGAGATGAAGGAACTACCCGCATCGCAGGTTTATCGCCTGCTTGAACCTGGCCCGATCGTGATGGTATCGACGCTCGACAACGGCAGGCCCAATGTCATGACCATGGGTTTCCACATGATGATTCAGCACGATCCGCCGCTCATCGGATGTGTGATCGGCCCGTGGGATCACAGCTATCAGGCGCTTCGTAACACCGGTGAATGCGTGATCGCCGTGCCCGGACTGGATCTGGCCGAAACCGTCGTCGATATCGGAAACTGTTCCGGCGCGGATGTCGAGAAGTTCGAGAGATTTGGCCTCGAGACCAAGCCCGCGGAGCAGGTCTCAGCTCCGCTTCTCGAAGATTGCCTGGCCAACATCGAATGCGTGGTAATCGATGACAGGCTGCTCGATCCCTACAACCTCTTCATCCTTGAGGCGAAGAGAATCTGGCTCAACGAAAGCCGGACGGAACGGCGAACCCTGCACCATCGCGGGGATGGGACCTTCGCCGTCGACAACGGCACGCTCGACCTGAACCACCGTATGGTCAAGTGGCGTCACCTGCCGTGAGCACCGTGCGCCAGGCCGTTGCCTCATTTGAAACCACCATGGAAGGAATATCCGATGACGAACATCGCCAACAAGATCGTCCTTATCACCGGAGCGAGCAGCGGGATAGGCGAAGCGACCGCGCGCACTCTCGCCACTTCAGGCGCTGCCGTTGTGCGGGGGGCAAGACGAACGGATCGTCTCGAAAAGCTTGCCGAGGACATTACCGCTGCCGGGGTAGGGCAATCTACAGAAGCCTTGATGTGACTTCTCGTGAGAGCGTCCGGTCGTTCGCGGATGCGGCAGCGCAGGAGTTCGGCCGGATCGACGTGATCATTAATAATGCCGGCATCATGCCGCTGTCACCCATGGCATCTCTGAGGGTGGACGAGTGGGACCGGATGATCGACGTCAACATTAAGGGCGTCCTGCATGGCATTGCAGCGGTTCTGCCATTGATGAACAGGCAGGGATCCGGTCAGATCATCAATATCTCGTCGATCGGCGGCTTTGCCGTCTCGCCGACGGCCGCCGTTTACTGCGCCACCAAATATGCAGTTCGCGCGATCTCGGACGGGCTGCGCCAGGAGAACGACAAGCTCCGCGTCACCTGCATCTATCCAGGTGTGGTGGAATCTGAACTGGCCAACACGATCACCGATCCGGTGGCGGCGCAGGCCATGGAGAGTTATCGCCAGATCGCTTTGAAGCCCGAGGCGATAGCAGCGGCCATCATGCATGTCATAGACCAGCCTGACGAGGTGGACACGAGCGACATCGTCGTTCGACCGACGGCCAGTGCCTGAAACCCGGCACCTCATCCGGCTCTGCTGTGGTCCTGCAGCATCGCTCGCGTTGTGACGCACGCCGATGCGGGTCTACTCAGTCCCCGTGCGGCGTGGCGGACACGGTACTGCCGCAAGGTGAGGATATAGCCTTTGCCTGAGACGGCATCAGTTGATCGAGCGTCACCTGGCCAAATCGCTCCAGCAGCAGGCTTTCCGCCCGCCGCATCGTCTCCGCCAGCGCCGAATTGACGGCCTCTTCGATCTTGCATTCCGGATGCCTGCCACGCGAGCCGATGGCAAAGAGCGTTGGCCGCTCCAGGGCTTCATAGACGGCTAAGAGCGTGATCTCCTTAAGGGGCCGCGCAAGTTGCCAGCCGCCGCCGTGCCCCTTGCCCGACATGACGTGACCGGCGCGACGCAAACCCGCCATCGTCCTGCGGAATACCGCAGGGTTGGTACCCATACTTCGGGCCAGAACCTCCGATGTCAGCGGTTCCTTCACCTGCGCCATGTGCAATAGCACATGCAGCACGTCAGAAAGTCTCGTATCCCTGTTCATTGCCCGGCCTCGGTCCATGCGATCATCATCCTGCACATCATGTAGCACCACTTGATACAAGAAGCGAAAGCATGTTACGTATCCTCAACTGATACAGAAACCGGTTTGTCATGCGCAGCAATCCCAATCCATTCCCCAATCCGGCGGCCGTGAGCGACTACGTTCTTGAGACGCCGCGCAAGGTGCCAGGGCTTGCAGACCTTCACAAAATGGCAGCGCTGCTTCTTGCCGAACAGGCGCGGGGTCCTGCCGATATTCTCGTCGTGGGTGCCGGCGGCGGCCTGGAGATCCGGGCAATGGCGGAGATGCGACCGGACTGGCGATTTACCGGCGTCGATCCCTCGCCTGCCATGCTCGACATCGCTCGACAAACGACATCGATTTGCGCCGAGCGAACGCATCTTATTCACGGAACGGCGGTTGATGCACCCGCCGGTCCCTTCGATGGGGCAGTGTGTCTCCTGACACTCCATTTCCTCGATAGGCGTGAGCGGCTGGAGACTCTCCGGGAGATCCGCGGGCGTCTGAAGCCGGGCGGCGTTTTGGTTGCTGCCCATCACACTGAGATCGATGGACAAGCGTACCTCTGGCTGGAGAGATCTGCGGAATTTGCCGTGGGCCCGACTTCGGCGCCCGGACAGGCAGCAGCCTCGGCCAAGGCGATGGCCGAGCGGCTGCCGCTGCTTTCGCAGGACCGGGAAGAAGCGTGCTTTCGCGAAGCGGGCTTCAAGCATCCAAGCCTGTTCTACGCCGCTCTTTCGTTCCGCGGCTGGGTCATGATCGCCTGATGCTGCGAACAACGCCCTGTCGATAAGGAGGGATCAGCTTGATCGAAATCTTCAATTTCGCCTTTGGGCCTTATCCGCAAAGGTTGAATATCTACCTGGCAGAAAAGCAGCCTGGGGGCGTCGCCATGACAGTGTATGCGCAGCCGGATACGCTTGCAAACATGCCTCCGCCCGAGATCGGGGCTCTTACTCCCATGGGATCTCTTCCCATCCTGAGGCATGCCGATGGCACCGTCATCGGCCAATCGCTGGCGATCCTCGACTATATCGAGGACACAATTCCGGATCCCGATATGCGGGGGAAAACGCCGGCTGTGCGGGCGAAGGTGCGCCAATGCGTTTACATGTTCGATGAGCCCCTGACATTTTTCGGTCTTTGGGCGCGCCACGGCAGTGTGCTTGGGCAAGGCGCGGTGCGATCGAGTCGGGAGGTCGCCGAAATCGGCGCCGACCGGTATATCGGGCAGTTGCGGCTTGTCGAAAGCTTGATGCCCGAAGAGCGGTTCATTGCCGGTCAATACGTCACGCTGGCTGACTGCGTGGCCATGGCGACGCTGCAATACGCGAGCGATTTTTACGCCGTACCGATCCCGCCCGAGTGCGTTAAGCTCCAAACTTGGTTCGATCGTTTCAGTCAGCGCCCCAGCGCCAAGCGGCCATCCTATCCCGAGGAGCAGCGGGGGAAGGCATTCGGCTTGATGGACCAGACCGGTGTCCGGTTTTAACGTGCGTCCCGTCCTTAGGATATGCTTTAGGCGGCTGAAAACACAATGCAAGCAGTCGTTTATGGTGACCGGACATCGGTTCGATTCCCATCAAGAGCAAAATACGATTTGAATCCTCACTCCAACACGCCTCCGCTCACTCTTCTCGATAGCTGGCTCGTCCCCATCAAGTTTCCGAAACGGACGGCAGTAAGTTCCGGATTGGACGAAGTTGCAATCCGAATTGGACGCATGTAAACTCCGACCTGAACGCATCGGCAATCCTAGAATTTGGTAGCGATCAGGAGGAGAAATAGATTGAAAGGGGAAAGTCCTTCTGACCTCCTTTATCCGAGAGGCGCAGCCGAGCGAATTAGGGTCGCGCTCAAAGATACGCCAGTCGTACTTGTGAACGGACCGCGGCAGTGCGGCAAGACGACGTTGGCTCGAACCCTGCTCCAGACAGATCGTCCGTATTTCACGTTAGATGACGAAACGACCTTACTATCAGCAAAGACCGATCCAGTCGGCTTCGTTCGTCAGATTGATACTGCCATCATAGATGAGGTG
>NZ_JAINDY010000003.1:0-1114 GCF_026191755.1 Agrobacterium sp. InxBP2 | reverse complement strand
AGACAAACAGGACAATTAAAGTTAGTTTTTCGAGTTAGCGTGTTTGAATACTGCAAGATACAAGATAAATAGAGTAGTTGAAACTAGATATCAATTGCACACAAGATCGGCGCTAAGCATGCCACAATTTGATATATTATGTAAAACACCACCTAAGGTGCTTGTTCGTCAGTTTGTGGAAAGGTTTGAAAGACCTTCAGGTGAGAAAATAGCATTATGCGCTGCTGAACTAACCTATTTATGTTGGATGATTACACATAACGGAACAGCAATCAAGAGAGCCACATTCATGAGCTATAATACTATCATAAGCAATTCGCTGAGTTTCGATATTGTCAATAAATCACTCCAGTTTAAATACAAGACGCAAAAAGCAACAATTCTGGAAGCCTCATTAAAGAAATTGATTCCTGCTTGGGAATTTACAATTATTCCTTACTATGGACAAAAATATCAATCTGATATCACTGATATTGTAAGTAGTTTGCAATTACAGTTCGAATCATCGGAAGAAGCAGATAAGGGAAATAGCCACAGTAAAAAAATGCTTAAAGCACTTCTAAGTGAGGGTGAAAGCATCTGGGAGATCACTGAGAAAATACTAAATTCGTTTGAGTATACTTCGAGATTTACAAAAACAAAAACTTTATACCAATTCCTCTTCCTAGCTACTTTCATCAATTGTGGAAGATTCAGCGATATTAAGAACGTTGATCCGAAATCATTTAAATTAGTCCAAAATAAGTATCTGGGAGTAATAATCCAGTGTTTAGTGACAGAGACAAAGACAAGCGTTAGTAGGCACATATACTTCTTTAGCGCAAGGGGTAGGATCGATCCACTTGTATATTTGGATGAATTTTTGAGGAATTCTGAACCAGTCCTAAAACGAGTAAATAGGACCGGCAATTCTTCAAGCAATAAACAGGAATACCAATTATTAAAAGATAACTTAGTCAGATCGTACAATAAAGATTTGAAGAAAAATGCGCCTTATTCAATCTTTGCTATAAAAAATGGCCCAAAATCTCACATTGGAAGACATTTGATGACCTCATTTCTTTCAATGAAGGGCCTAACGGAGTTGACTAATGTTGTGGGAAATTGGAGCGAT
>NZ_JAINDY010000009.1:0-1179 GCF_026191755.1 Agrobacterium sp. InxBP2 | reverse complement strand
AGATTACTCGACGATCGAGGCAACGATGCCGGCGCCGACGGTACGGCCGCCTTCGCGGATAGCGAAGCGCAGCTTTTCTTCCATCGCGATCGGAACGATCAGCTCGACGTCAACGGTGACGTTGTCGCCAGGCATAACCATTTCCGTGCCTTCCGGAAGCGTAACGATGCCCGTGACGTCCGTCGTGCGGAAGTAGAACTGCGGACGGTAGTTCGTGAAGAACGGCGTATGACGGCCGCCTTCTTCCTTCGTCAGGATGTAGGCTTCTGCCTTGAACTTCTTGTGCGGCTTTACCGAACCCGGCTTGCACAGGATCTGACCACGCTCGACGCCGTCACGGTTAACACCGCGAACCAGTGCACCGATGTTGTCGCCAGCCTGGCCCTGGTCGAGCAGCTTGCGGAACATTTCAACGCCGGTAACAGTCGTCTTCGAGGTCGGACGGATGCCGACGATTTCGACTTCTTCACCAACCTTGACGATACCGCGCTCAACGCGACCCGTCACAACCGTACCACGGCCCGAGATCGAGAACACGTCTTCGATCGGCATCAGGAACGGCTGGTCGATCGGACGCTCAGGCGTCGGGATGTAGGCGTCAACCGCAGCCATCAGCTCGCGGATCGCGTCTTCACCGATCTTCTTGTCGGAATCTTCAAGAGCAGCAAGCGCCGAACCCTTGATGATCGGAATATCGTCGCCCGGGAAGTCGTAGGACGACAGAAGTTCGCGAACTTCAAGCTCGACGAGCTCGAGAAGCTCGGCGTCGTCAACCTGGTCGACCTTGTTGAGGAACACGACGATGGCCGGAACGCCAACCTGACGGGCAAGCAGGATGTGCTCGCGCGTCTGCGGCATCGGGCCGTCAGCGGCGGAGCAAACCAGGATCGCGCCGTCCATCTGGGCAGCACCGGTGATCATGTTCTTCACGTAGTCGGCGTGGCCGGGGCAGTCAACGTGAGCGTAGTGACGGTTGGCCGTCTCGTACTCAACGTGTGCCGTCGAGATCGTGATACCACGAGCCTTCTCTTCAGGAGCCGCGTCGATCTGGTCATACGCCTTGAACTCGCCGAAGAACTTCGTGATTGCTGCCGTCAGCGACGTCTTGCCATGGTCAACGTGACCGATCGTGCCAATGTTGACGTGCGGCTTCGTCCGCTCAAACTTGCTCTTTGCCAT
>NZ_JAINDY010000032.1:0-85688 GCF_026191755.1 Agrobacterium sp. InxBP2 | reverse complement strand
GCGGATGAAGGAGCCGACGACCGCCTTGGTGATGTCGGAGAGGTTGCCCGTGCCATCGCTGATCTTGGCCTGCAGCCAGTTCTCACCGGAGAAGGAGGAGGAGCTGGAGATGGACTTCAGCTGGTCCTGCAGCTGGGAGATCTCTTCCTGGATCTTGGTCCGGTCGACGCCTGCTTCGCGGGCGGCCACCAGCTTGTTCTTGATCTGCTTGACGACCTCGATCGAGGATTCCATGCCGGAATAGGCGGTGTCGACCTTGGCGGCGCCGAGGCCGAGGGCGTCCTGAACGGCGGAAAGGGCGCCATTATCCGAACGCATCGTGGTCGCGATGGACCAGTAAGCGGCATTGTTGGAAGCTTCCCGGACGCGCTGGCCGGAGGATACGCGGTCCTGCGTGGCTTCCATGCTTTGGCCGATGGAGCGCAGGGTCTGGAGTGCAGACATGGCTGCGATGTTTGTCAAAATGCTCGTCATAATAAATTGCCCCTTGAATGGCTGATTAGAAAAGGGACATTCCGGCTCACCGGGAGCGGCGCACAGCATCATGCCTGCTAACTGGCTGATTTTAAAAGGTTAGCTCACCGCTTCGATGGCTCTAGCTAACTGCCTTATGGTTAACAAATACTTAAAGTAGTAAAAATCTCGTGATAAAATTTATACGTGCATACTATCTAAAAAACTGAAACGTAATATTTGCCATCCGCGTCGGACGGGCTGCCTTGAGCGGCCTTCACGATCATCGGTTTGAAACGCGGGCGATAAAACGAAAAAAAACCGCGCCCTTTCGGGCGCGGTTCGCATTTGGCGATTGAGTGTCGGAATTAACGGAAGAGCGAGAGAATGCTCTGGGAGTCGTTGTTGGCGATCGACAGGGCCTGCACAGCAAGCTGCTGCTGGGTCTGAAGAGCCTTGAGGCGAGTCGATTCTTCGTTCATTTCCGCGTCCACCAGACGGCCAACGCCCTTGTCGAGCGAGTCGGTCAGCTTGTTAACGAAGTTTTCCTGCAGTTCAATGCGCATCTTGACCGAGCCGAGGTCGGCGGCGGCGGATGTCATGCTCTGGAGCTGCTTGTCGACGAAGGAAACCATCGCGTCGAGATACTGGTTTTCCGAGACTGCCGAGCCGTCACTGTTCTTGAACGTGCCGGTCAGGTCCTTGGTGATGTCCAGCGACGTCAGCGAGTAGGTGAGCTGCGTTGCGAGCTGGGCGTCAGCGCCTTCTTCCAGGTAGATCTTGGTGGTGCCGTCGAGGCCCACGGCAATGCTGGTCTTGGTTGCCGGAGCTGTCGGCGCAGTCGTGTTGATTTTCACGTACTGGTCGTTGCCAAGATTGAAGTAGGTGCCGTTGACGTTGGGGACCGTCGTGTCGGCGTTAGCGATCGTGACGATACCCGTTGCGGCGGCGGTGGTGAAGGTGACGGCGGTACCGGCAGTTGCTTCCTTCAGGCCCTTCAGCTGAGCTTCGGTGTAAACCTTGGCTGCGGCAACCTTGGTTACCGGCTGTGCGGCGCCAGCGCCGTCCGAGTCATTGGTGATTTCGAACAGCTTGTAGCTGCCGGTGGAAGAAAAGTAGGCAAAGGAGTCGAGAACGCCCTGCTTGTCTTTTGCAGCGCCCGAAGACGTGTCGAACAGTACCGTGTTGCGGCTCAGGTCAACGTTAACGGTCTTCACGGAGACGTTACCGGCGGCATCGCGAATGAAGGAACCAACGATCTGCTTGGTGACGTTCTTCAGTTCGCCGGCACCGTTGCTGATGGTTGCCTGCAACCAGTTTTCACCGGAGAAGGAAGAGGAGCTGGAGATCGACTTCAGCTGATCCTGAAGCTGCGAGATTTCTTCCTGGATCTTCGACTTGTCTACGCCGGGTTCGCGAGCAGCGACCAGCTTGTTCTTGATTTCCTTAACGACGTCAATGGACGATTCCATACCGGAATAGGCGGTATCAACCTTGGCAGCGCCGAGGCCGAGGGCATCCTGCACGGCAGAAAGGGCGCCGTTATCGGAACGCATCGTGGTCGCGATCGACCAGTAAGCAGCGTTATCGGAAGCTTCGCCGACGCGCTGGCCGGAGGAAACGCGGTCCTGCGTCGTTTCCATGTTCTGGCCGATAGAACGCAGGGTCTGGAGTGCAGACATGGCTGCGACGTTAGTGAGAATGCTCGTCATGGTAGATTTGCCCCTTGAATGGCTGATTAGAAAAGGGACATTCCGGACTCACCGGGAACGGCGCACAGCATCATGCCTGCTAACCGGCTGATTTTTAAAGGTTAGCTCACCGTTTCGATGGCTTTAGCTAACCTTTATATAGTTAATGAACACCTAAGGATTTTCTAAAAAATGCATTCCGAAGATTTGTTTTGCAACCCTTACGCGTGCGCGCGCGTATTCTGAAATGTTTAAAAAAAAATGAAGCCGCACCCGTTGCCGGATGCGGCTTTGTCGACAGGTGGTGTGCTCGGGTCAGCCTCCCTTGCACTCGCCCCATTCACGCGATCGCGAGACGGTCAGCCCCCGCTTGCAATCGCGTCATTCATGTCATTCTGGTCGCGGCTATCCGCTGTCCATGGGTAAAATCTGACAGCCGGTGCTTTCCAAATCACTAATTTAGATGAGTACCAAAGCCCTTGCTGGGATCGTGGTAAATCCTTCGAAAATAAGGATGGTAAACAAATTCTGCCGGGGACTTGGCAGTATGCAACAAACAAAACCGCGCCCTTTCGGGCGCGGCTTGCATTTCGTCATTTACGATCCGATTAACGGAAGAGCGACAGGATGTTCTGCGAGTCGCTGTTGGCGATCGAGAGAGCCTGGATTGCCAGCTGCTGCTGTGTCTGCAGAGCCTTGAGGCGGGTGGACTCTTCGTTCATGTCGGCGTCGACCAGGCGGCCGATACCCTTTTCCATCGTGTCGGACAGCTTGGTAACGAAGTCTTCCTGCATGGAGATGCGGTTGGAGACTGCACCCAGATCAGCAGCGGCGCTGTTGAGGGTTTCAAGCTGCTTGTCGACGTGGCTGATGAGCTTGTCGAGGATGTCGTTGTCCGTGGCAGCGGCGGTGCCGAGCATCGTGGCGCCAGCGCCCTTGTAGATCGACAGGTCCGAAATATCGAGGTTCGAAATGGACTGCTTTACACCGTCTGCGACTGCAGCCTTGTCGAGGATGCCCGTGCCCTTGCCGTCCGTTACAGCGCCGGTGTCGAACAGAACGTTCGAGCCGCTGAGCTGCACGTCAACGCGCTGAACCTTGACGGCGCCAGCGGAGTCACGGGTGAAGGATGCGACAACCTGCTTCTTCAGGTTTGCGATAGCCGCGTCGTCGGTGCCGGCAGCGAACGCTACGCCATCGTTGGACGCCTTGGTCTTCAGCCAGTTTTCGCCGTTGAAGGTTGCGGAGTCGGCGATGGAGGTCAGCTGCTTCTGGAGCTGGCCGATTTCCTTCTGGATCTTTTTCTTGTCGGCGGTCGGGTCCTGGGCAAGGATGAGCTTGTCCTTGATTTCCTGAACGACCTTGATGGTGGCTTCCATGCCCGCATAGGCAGTGTCGACCTTGGCGGCGCCAATGCCGAGAGCGTCGGAAACGGTGGAAAGGGCGGAATTGTCCGAACGCATGGTCGTTGCGATGGACCAGTAAGCAGCGTTGTCGGCGGCGGAGCTTACCTTCTGGCCGGTCGAGATGCGGCCCTGCGTCGTTTCCATGTTCTGGCCGATAGAGCGCAGGGTCTGGAGTGCAGCCATAGAGGAGGCGTTGGTGAGAATGCTTGCCATAGTATTTGTCCCTTGTGTTTACGAGATACTGGAGTTGGGGACATTCCGGACTGTGTATTACCGGTCACAACGTTTCGGCTTCATGCCACTCGGTTCAGAATTACTTGCTTCTGGAAACCAAACCCGCTGTGTGTGAGGCGAATTTCGCAGTCAAAACTTGCATAATTATTAATTTACGAATGAAGAAATATTAGAAAATACATATGGTTACTGGTTTGTTTCTATGAAAGGTAAGTTTTTAATTTAAAATTATAGTTATTCATCCGCTAGCGAAGCTGGTAACCAAAGTCTTAAAACGCCAAAACCCCGCGGCCTTGGGCACGCGGGGTTAAGAAACAGGGTTAATGGGTGTCAGTTCGGCACGAATGCCCGTCAGTTGAACGATCTGACGAGGCTGCCGACAAGCAGGTTCCAGCCGTCGATCAGCACGAAAAACAGGATCTTGAAGGGCAGGGAGATGGAAGTCGGCGGCAGCATCATCATGCCCATGGCCATGGTGATGGTGGCGACGATCAGATCAATGACCAGGAACGGCAGGATGATAAGGAAACCGATCTCGAAACCGCGCCGGATTTCCGACAGCATGAAGGCCGGAACCAGAACTCGATAATCGACGACGTTGTCGGTCATCACTTCCTGGCCGCGTTCGCGGGCAATATCCACGAACAGCTTCAGATCCTTGTCACGCGTATTGGCGTTCATGAAGGTGCGAAAGGGCTCGGCGATGCGCTGCACGGCCTGCTGCTCGTTGATCTGGTTCTGCAACAGCGGTTGCACGCCATCGGTCCAGGCTTTGTCGAAGGTGGGCGACATGACGTAGAAGGTCATGAACATCGCCATCGACAGAAGGATCATGTTCGACGGCGTGGAAGCGAGCCCCATGCCGGAGCGCAGGATAGAGAAAGCGATCACGAAGCGCGGAAAGCTCGTGACCATGATCAGGATGCCGGGCGCGACGGAAAGAACCGTCAAAAGGCCGAAGGTGCGGATGATCCATGCCGCGACAGACCCGTCTATCTGCGTGTTGAACAGATCGGACGGAAATTGCTGGGCATTGGCAAGGCCCGGCAAAGCGAGGAGGACGGCGATGGTTACAAGAAATCGAATCATTCGATGACAAAGGTCCGGAACATGACCTTGGATACGCGCCCTTGAGAGCGCAGGTCAACTCGTTCCTGAATGTCATCCTTAAGATATTGAAAGCCGCGCGGCCCTTCCAGCTGCTGAAGGGAAACGGTGCGGACATAGGCCATGATATCCTGATGGATATCCTCGGCCAGTCCGACTTCCACCGGCCCCTTGAACATCAGCGCCACCTCCAGCCGCACCCAGTTCGTCGAGGGGTAGGCGAGATTGGTGGTGATGGGATCGAGCTGGACGATGCCGTTCGGTTCGGCCGCGATTTTCTCGACACCCTCTTCCTTCTTTTCGCCATGACCACCGGCCGCAGCGGTGGCATGGGCCTCGGTTGCGGCAATCTTCGGTGCGATCATACCGCCGACGAGCCAGCCTCCGCCCACGCCGAGTAGGGTGAGGATCACAACACCTGCGATGGTCATGATCAGAGGGGAGGATTTCTTCTTGCCCTCTGCCTGTTCGTTTTCCATGGATCAGTCCGTTCCCCGTGTGCGGCGTCAGAGCGGCGAGAACAGGTCGACGACCTGCTGCCCGACCGGAGGCTGCTGCACTTCCGTCAGACGGCCGCGACCGCCGTAGGAGATGCGCGCTTCGGCAATGCGCTCGTAGGAGATCATGTTCTGAGCATCCACATCCTGCGGCCGGACGATACCGCCAACGTTGAGGATGCGGATTTCATGGTTCACGCGCACTTCCTGCGAGCCGCTGATGATGAGGTTGCCGTTTTCGAGAATACCCGTCACGACGGCGGCCACGAGCAGCGTCAGCTTTTCAGACCGCTTGGTCTTGCCCTTGGCCTGGGTATCGGTGTCGGAGCCGTATTTGATGTTGGAATCCGCGTCCGGCGTCCAGCCAAGTATCTGGGCTTTGGCCTTCCAGTTCAAGCCGCTGGAGTTGGTGCGGTTACGCTCGGTTTCGTTGTCGAAATCGGCCTTGTCGTTGATCTGGATGTTGACGGTCAGGATGTCGCCGATGTTCAGCGCGCGCAGGTCTTTGAAAAGTGCGCCCTGGCTGTCGCTCCACAGTGAATAGCCGCTTGCCATGTGTTTCGGCTGCTTGGGATACATGCCCATCTGCGGTGTCTGGCTGAATTGCAGACCGCTGCCGATCGGGCTCATCGCCGGTGCGTTACCGATTTCCTTCAGGGTCTGGTTGTTCTGGCAGCCTGCCAGGAGAGCGAGCGGCAGGAGGAGGGCCGGAAGACGACGCGTGCTCATGAAGGATCCTTCGAAGTGTTTTTGTCGATTGCCTGCGACATGATGCCGGCGACGGTGGCAGCTTTCTGCGCGTCCATCTCGCTGAGGATGAGCCCGGATTGACGCGGCGGCAGCTGCATGATGATGGCAGCAGCAATCTCCACATGCATCTTCTCGAGCTGCGGTGCGGCGGCATCCGCCTTCATCGTCTTGTAGATGTCGACGAGGTTGCTTTTGGCCTGGTTGAGGAAATGTTCGCGGCGCGCCAGCCAGTCTTCATATTCAGCCTTGCGGTTTTCCAGCACGGAAATGCGCTCGTTTACGTCGGACTGGAGCTTCTCGAGCTCCTGCTTCTGCATCAGGTAACGCTGATCCCGGGCCGCATCGGCAATGTTGGTGCAGAATTTCTGGATTTCATCCTGCGTGCTGAGTTCTGAAACCACGTTCTGCTGGCTCTCCGCGCCGGCGGCCGGCAGCAGGAACAGCAGCGACGCGACCGCCGCGAAGCGGACGAGGCCATTCGAAAGCGGATTTTTGGTCTGACGTTCCATCATTGCAGCACAAGCTCCGCCTGAAGGGCGCCGGCGGATTTGATGCCTTGCAGGATGGCGATGATACCATCCGCCTTGAGCCCGATGCTGTTGAGACCGGCAACCAGCGTGCGAAGGTCAGGTCCTTCGACGATGGCGACCTTGCTGCCTTCCTGCATGGCCATGATATCCGTCTGTGGCTGCACCGCCGTTTGGCCGCGCGAGAAGGGTGCCGGCTGAATGACCTGCGGTGATTCGGTCACCTGCACGGTCAGCGTGCCGTAGCTGACGGCGACGCGCGAAATCCGCACATCCGCACCGATGACGATCGTGCCGGTGCGTTCGTTGATGACGACCTTGGCCGGGGTATCCGTCTCGACGGTCAGGTTTTCGATTTCCGCCATCAGCCGGGTGAGATCCGCGACGCGAGGCTTTTGCACCGCGATTTCCTGCGAATCGCGCGGTTCGGCGATCGGATCGCCATAGCGGGCGCGGGCAAAGGCGTTGACGACGTCTGCGACGCGCACGGCCGTCGAAAAGTCGGGGTTGCGCAGCTGAAGGACCAGATTGACCGAATCCTTGAACTTCGACGGCAGCTCCCGTTCGATGATCGCGCCGTTTGGCACGCGCGCCGACGTGGTGACACCCTGGGTCAGCGTTGCCGCATCGCCCTGCGCCGAAAAGCCGTTGACGATCAGTGCGCCCTGCGCGACCGCGTAAATCTGCCCGTCGGCGCCGGAAAGCGACGTCATGATGAGGTTGCCGCCGCGCAGCGAAGAGGCATCGCCGAGTGAGCTCACTGTCACGTCGACGCGGCTGCCGGGGCTCGCGAAGGGCGGCAGATTGGCCGTCACCATCACGGCGGCGATGTTCTTGGCATTCGACTGGCCGCCCTGCGTGGTGATGCCGAGATTCTGCAACATCGCGCGCATGGATTGCTCGGTAAACGGCGAAGAACGCAGGCTGTCGCCCGTGCCCTGCAGGCCGACCACGAGACCGTAACCGATGAGCTGGTTGTCACGCCCCGCCTGCAGCGATGCGATATCCTTGATGCGGGACGTATCCGCATGGGCTGCCGGAACGGGAAGGAAGGGCTGGGCCGAAAACAGGATGGCCGCGGCCAGGATACGAAGCACTCTCATTTCGCCATCACCTGAATGGTTCCGTCCTTCATGACCGTGCCGTTGACGATGACGCCGGAATCGATGTTGCGTACCCGTACCACTTCGCCGAGCGAGCCATCGGTCATCGGTGTTCCCGAAGCCATCAGCGTCATATTGCCGATGGTGAAGACGAGCTTGACGCTGGTGCCGCGCGTGACGAGCGAGGGTTCACGCAGGGCGGCAACGGGGATCGTGCGGCCGGGAAGCAGGGTCTGCTTGGAGATCATGCCTTCCACTTCGCTGATGTCGCTCGCGTAACCCGCGGAAATATTGGGATTGGTCACCTCCACAGGCTTCACCTGTTCGGACGTGATCGTCTCGCCCGGATAGATGGTGCGCACGGGAACCAGCGCCATTGGCGCCTGCGAGAAGGCAGGCGCGAAAGCGCCGATTGAAAAGGCAGACGCCAGGCACATACGGGCGAGCGCCCTTTTGCAGCTGTTATTTTTCCGGCCAAACCTCATGTTCGCCTGCCTTTCCGTTCTTACTTCAGGTTCTTGCTGACAATCGAAGCCATTTCGTCAGCGGTGGTGATGACCTTGGAATTCATCTCATAGGCGCGCTGCGCCGTGATGAGGTCGGTGATTTCCTTGACGGCGTCGACGTTCGAGCCTTCGAGGTAGGATTGCTTGATGTAGCCGTAGCTCGGATCGTCGGGCACGCCGATGACGGCGTCGCCGGAAGCCGGTGTCTGGGCGAAGAGGTTGTCGCCGAGCGGCTTCAGGCCGGCTTCGTTGGCGAAGTTGGCGATGGTCAGCTGGCCAAGCTCGGTGAAGTCGGCGGCGTTGCCGATACGGGCCGTCACCTGACCCGTGCGGGTAACGGTGATGTCCTGCGCGTCGGTCGGGATATTGATATTCGGAATGACGTTATAGCCATCCACCGTCACGAGATTACCATCGGCGTTCTTGTTAAAGGCGCCGGCGCGGCTGTAGAGCGTCGAACCATCGGCCGCCTCGATCTGGAACCAGCCCTGACCGATGATCGCGACGTCGAGCTTGTTGCCGGTCTCGATCAGGTTGCCCTGGGTGTGGATGTTGCGCACGGCCGAGGTCTGCACGCCGAGGCCAATATTGGCGCCCTCGGGCACGATCGCCTGGTTGGCGCGGTTTGGCACACCCTGCATGCGCTCGGTCTGATAGAGAAGATCGGTGAACTCCGCCCGCGCGCGCTTGTAACCGGTGGTGTTGATGTTGGCGATGTTGTTGGCGATGACTTCCAGATTGGTCTGCTGGGCGTCCATACCGGTGGCAGCGATGGCAAGAGCTCTCATGTCAATATTCCTGCTGGGCTAGATCTGCATCTTGGTAATGTCGAGATAGGCCGACACGATCTTGTCTCGGAGCGCGATGGCGGTTTGCAGCGACTGCTCGGCCGAAAGCATGGCATCGACGACTTCACGCGTATTCGCCTTACCCTGAATGCCTTCAAAAGAAGCGACTTCGGCCTTCTTGAGGTTGTTCATCGCGTCAACGGAAACATTGCCGAGAACGCTTGCGAAGCTCTGGCCGGTCTGCTGCGCTGGTGTCGTCTTCTCGCTGCCGAAAATATTGTCGGTGAGCGAGGAAACGCTGCCGGCGCCGCGCGTCAGCGAGAGGGAGCCGAGTTGTTTGATGCCGTCGATCATTGCGATGCCTTCAGAAGGTCGATGGTGGAGGCGACGAGGTCGCGTGTCTGGCGGATGACCTGAAGATTGGCGTCGTAGCTGCGGTTTGCTTCGCGCATGTCTGCCATTTCGATCAGGATGTTGACGTTCGGCATCTTCACCATGCCGTTTGCGTCGGCGGCCGGATTGCCGGGGTCGTATTCGTTGATGAAGTCGCCGCGATCGACGCCGAGCTTTTTCACCGTCACGCGCTCGACGCCGCTGACACGGTCGAGTTCCGAACCGAAGGTGACTGTCTTGCGGCGATAGGGGTCCGCGCCTGGTGTGTCACCCGTCGATCTGGCATTGGCGATGTTTTCAGACACGATGCGCAGTCGGGTGGACTGCACTTCCAGGCCGCTGCCGGCGATCTTGCTCGCCGCACTCAAGGGATCCATGGCTTACCTCTTAACCGTCATCAGCATCATGCGATGGAAGGATTTGACGAGATTGGCATTCAGCTCGTACTGCCGCTTGATCTCGCCGGTCTTGGTCATTTCTTCCGCAAGCGCGACCGAATTGCCCGATTCCTGCATGCCGATCTCGTTGTTGACCGGGTTGTCGCGCACCGCGATATTGTCGCTGAGTGTGCTCTCGCCGAAGTGGGCAGGGTTGGTCCTCGCCATGCCGACCTGCTGGCTGGTGGCCTGCATGACCGCTTCGAATGGGCTGACATCCTTGGCGTGGAACTTGGGTGTGTTGGCGTTGGCGATGTTGGTCGCCACGACTTCCTGCCGCACGCTCAGCCATTCCGCTTGGCGGGATGCCAGTTCGAACAGTTGAATCGGTTGCATAGACTTCTCCATCTCGTATGCCCCGAACCTACGGGGCTAATCTTGCGTCAGACTTGCGGAGAAGACGAAGGGGTGCGACGACGGGAAAAGGCGCATGGATGCGCGGCCTGCACAAAGAAAAAAGGCGCGCCAGCAGATGCCGCGCGCCTTTTGATCGGAAGAAATTTCTTTTATTTTTCGGGGTGATAGGTTTTTCCAGAGGATGTCTCTATCAACCACTCGCCGTTGCGTTGCTCGATCTTCGTCAGCAGCGCATTATCAGGCAGGGTTGAGCCGACCCTCACCATATACATGCCCGAACCGTCTTCGATCAGGGCGCGGCCGTTGGAAACATGCAGCAGACGGAAGGCGGTCTGGCCAGGGAAGGGCTGATCCTCGACCCCGGCTGCGAGATTGTTCTGTTTTTCCTTACCGCCTGCGTTCACGGTCGCCGTCGTCAGCATGTCGGGCAGTTCGGCCGGCGGTGGGGTGTCTTCCTTGTTGCGATTGGTCATCGCCATCGGAGAAACACTGAAGACTTCCCGCGGGCCGGTATGGGGCAGATCGCGGGTGCGGTCGCCGCCAGCCACCTTCATGCCGAATTTTTCCTCGTTGAAGAACACGTACCAGGGGAAGAAGGCCGCTGCAGCGGCAAGCGTGATGCCTGTCCATGCCAGAATACGGTCGGGTGTGAAGAAAACGGGCTTGGGCAGCACGCCTTCATCGTAGCTATCGTTATTCCGCTTTTTCTTCACGGTCAGCCTCTCATTCTCGGGGTTACCTGCGGCTGGCCGTTCTGCGCGCCGCCGCGCAATGCGGTCGCAAGGTCAGCATAGGCATCCTGTGTCGCCGGTTCGTTCGGCAGCTGTTTCAGCGTTTCATAGATGATCGGAACCTGCTTCACCGCCATGTCGAGGTCTGGGTCGGTGCCCGGCCGGTAACCGCCGATGAGGCGAAGATCCCGCGTTTCCTCGAAGCGATGCACCAGCGCCTTGAGGCGTGACACCAGCTTTTCCTGATCCGGCGTCCATGCTTTCTTGGCGAGACGCGAGATCGAGGCGAGCGGATTGATCGGCGGGTAGCGGCCTTCTTCTGCAAGGCTGCGGTCGAGCACAATGTGACCATCGAGAATACCGCGGGTCGAATCGGCGATCGGATCGTTATGATTGTCTCCATCCACCAGAATGGAAACGATGGCGGTGATGGTGCCGGTGCCTTCGGCGCCCGGTCCCGCGCGCTCCAGAAGACGCGGCAGCTCGGTGAAGACGGAGGCGGGGTAACCGCGCGCCACCGGCGGTTCACCCGAAGCAACGGCCACTTCGCGGATCGCATGGGCAAATCGCGTCACGCTGTCAATGATGAGGAGGACATTGTCGCCCTGATCGCGGAAATGCTCTGCAATGGTGACGGCGGAAAGTGGCGCCATCTTGCGCAGCATCGGGCTTTCATCGCTCGTCGCGACAACGGCGATGGACTTGCTCATGTTCTCGCCCATCGTGTCTTCGATGAATTCGCGCACTTCACGTCCGCGCTCGCCGACCAGTGCAATCACCACCTTGTCGAAGGCGTCAGCCTTTGCAAGCATGGACAGCAGCGTGGATTTGCCGACGCCCGAGCCGGCGAAAATGCCAAGGCGCTGGCCGAGACACAGCGGCGAAAAAATATCGATTGCCCGCACCCCGGTCTTGAACGGGGTCTCCACCCTCTTGCGGGTCATTGAGGGTGGCGCATTGTTGGAAATCGAACGGCGTTCAAGGCCCGCGGCAAGCGGTCCATGGCCGTCGATAGGTTCGCCAAGCGCATTGATGGTGCGTCCGCACCAGCTATCATCAGGCGCGACACGGAAGGCGCCCTTGCGGATGACGGTATCGTGAATGCCGATCGGTTCGCCCGGCTCGATAGGGCACACGTAGCAGATATCCGGCTCAACGCGCACCACTTCGCCGAGATGGATGCCGGTCGGGCTGCGATGGGCAACAAACTCGCCAAGCCGCACATGCCGGGACAGGCCGGACACGGTATAGTGCCCGGCTGCGATGGTGCGAACGTGGCCGCCCGGCGCCACCGAAAATTCCGGATCGGCATAATGTCCGGCAAGGCCGGCCAGTTGGGCGAGCTTCGGTGAAATGGCTTCAGCCGAAAGCATGGATACCGGCATTGTCATCGGTCAATTCCTCAGCGCGCGCCACCAAGCGTCTTGATGCCCTCACCGAACGTCGATTCGGTATCGCGCATCAGAGAGGAGATGCTTTCGAAGGCACGGTTGACCTGGATGAGCTGCGTCATCTGGGAAATCCCGTTGACGTTCGACTGTTCGAGATAACCCTGAACGACGCCGACCTCGTGATTGTTGACGACGGGGACCGGTTGGGCCACGGGCTTCACGCCGCTATTGGGGTGGCGCAGGAAACCTTGCGAAAAATCCGCCTGGAAGATGCCAAGCGTGGCGACGATGTTTTCGTTCTGCCTGATGGCTCCGTCAAGACCCACGGTAATCGGGCCGCCATTCGGATTGAGCTGGATCGGGCCGCCGCCGGCGTCGAGGACCGGGTAACCGCTGGAGGAAATGAGCGCGCCGTCCGGCCGCATGGTGAAGCGGCCGTCACGGGTCAGAATCTGACCGTCGGGCGTATCCAGCGAGAACCAGGCATCGCCCTTGATGGCGAAATCGAAGGAATTGCCGGTCTGCTCGAAAGCGCCCTGGCGCGTGGAGAGATAGTCGTTGCCCTGGGACACGAAGGCGATCTTGGCATTCATGTCATTATGGTTCTTGGCGACCATTTCGTCGAATTTCACTTCGGAACCGCGGAAGCCGACCGTGTTCACATTCGCCATATTGTCGGAAATGGTGGTAAGACGACGCTCCAGCGCGATCTGCGAGGACAGGGCGACGTATAGTCCGGATTGCATATCATTTGCCTCCGAGTTTCAGGGAGTTGATGGATATCAGCAGATCGGCCGAGATACCGTAGCCGCTGGAGGAGCCGAAGACGGCGAGGGGATCGTAGGTCGTCGAGGGGTTTTGCATTTCCCACATGATGGTGAAACGCTCCAGCAGCTTGCCGACCTTTTCAGGATCCTGCAGGTCCTTGACATCGATGGTTTTTTCGATGAGGGCGGCCTGTTTCTCGACATCTGCCCCGGCGAATTCGTCGGGCAGGTTATAGGCCGTGCGAAACACCTGCGCGAGCGCATCGTCGGCCAGAAAGTCGAGGCCGGATTTGATCGTCGGCGCCTTGCGCTCGAAATAAAGGGCGAGACGAACACCGTTATTGTCGTCGCCCGCTTCCTGTTCCAGCGTCTGCCGGGTGTATTTGGTAATGACGCCCGACTGGGCTGCATCGACCGAAGTCGCCGCCGCACCCAGATCCGCGAAATTCAGCGATTTCGCGAAATCCGCGTAACGGCTGTCAGAAAGCTTGTTGGCGAAGGCATTCTTGTCGGTCGTGCCTTCTGTCAGGACCTTGCGGATGAAGGCTTTTGCATAGGCCATATCCTCAAGCCCGTGCGCCTTGAGCGCGTAATTGTAAAGGCGGGTATCCGCCATGAAATCGTCTATGGATTTCACGTCGCCGATCTTTGCGCGGTAATATTCGGTCTCACGCGCCACGTCCGGCTGCTTCGACACCCGCTCAAGCGACTTGCCGATATCCTGACTGATCAGTCTGTAGCTGGTGTAGGTGGAAGTCACTGAACCGCCGCTCTCGTTTGATCCCGATCTCAAGGCGCACGTCCGCCTTTGCCGGCATAGTGCCGCGGCTTGCTTGTGCGAAACTGGCTGGAGGCTGAAGCGCGGAGAGGCTTTGCGGACAGGTTCACGCAAGCCACATTTTTTAGACATGGCGGCATGGAACACTGTTCGGGCGTGGTCGATCAATGAATATTGTAATTGGACTTATAATCACCTTCGGCTGCATCATCGGCGGCTACATGGCGATGGGCGGTCATCTGGACGTGCTGATTCAGCCGTTCGAATTGATGATCATCGGCGGCGCCGGTCTCGGCGGCTTCATCATGGCGAACCCGATGAAGGTCGTGAAGGATTCGGGCAAGGCGCTCGGCGAGGCCTTCAAGCACTCGGTTCCGAAGGAGCGCAACTATCTCGATGTGCTCGGCGTGCTTTATTCGCTGATGCGAGACCTGCGCACGAAATCGCGCAACGAGATCGAGGCCCATATCGACAATCCCGAGGAATCCTCGATCTTCCAGAGCGCGCCATCGGTTCTGAAGAACAAGGAACTGACCTCGTTCATTTGTGACTATGTCCGCCTCATCATCATCGGCAATGCCCGCAGCCACGAAATCGAGGCGCTGATGGATGAAGAAATCGAGACCATCCTCCACGACAAGCTGAAGCCTTACCACGCGATCACCACCATGGGCGATTCCTTCCCTGCCATCGGTATTGTCGCAGCGGTTCTCGGCGTCATCAAGGCGATGGGCAAGATCAATGAATCGCCTGAAGTGCTGGGCGGCCTCATCGGCGCCGCCCTGGTCGGCACCATGCTCGGTATCATCCTGTCCTATTCGATCTGCAATCCGCTCGCCTCGCAGGTCAAGATCGTCCGCACCAAGCAGCATCGCCTCTACATCATCGTCAAGCAGACGCTGATCGCCTACATGAACGGTTCGGTGCCGCAGGTCGCGCTTGAATATGGCCGCAAGACCATCTCCAACTACGAGCGGCCGTCCATCGACGCCGTCGAGCAGGAGATGATGAATCCCGGCGGCGAGAACAAGGCGGCATGACCATGGCAAAAGCTGCAGCGCAAAAAGCTCCCGCCATCGACACCGCCTTGCTCGCGAAACTCACCGGCGGGCTTTCCGACCGCAGGACGATCGCGAAGATCGGTTCCGATATCGGCCACCTCTACAGCGAATTCCTGCCGGATATTTTTCACAGCGAGACCGGCATTGCGATAGACGTCGAATATATCGGCTCCGAATCGGGGCTCATGACCGACCTGATCGCCAATGTCGGGCAGAATGTCGCGGTGGCCGATTGTTCCCTGCGCAACTGGTGCCCGAACTTCATGATGACGGTCGGCAATGGCTTCGTCATCGCGCTCATGGAGCGCATGCTCGGTGCAGCACCGGACAGCATCGGCGAACCCGATGAGCGCAGTCTTTCCCATATCGAGCTCGATCTGGCTGCCATGGTCCTAGGACGTATCGGCGGCGTGCTCCGTTCCGGAGTCAATGCGCCGGGCGGTTTTGAAGCGGCTATCGAGCCGCCGTTCAATTCCAATGGCAAAAGTGCCTTCGACGAGATGATTGCGGGCCTCTACGGCGTTAACATCCGCATGAAAATCGACATTGGCAAAGTGTCGTCGGAATTCTCGCTGATCATACCGCAGCGTCCGTTGCTCAAGACATCCATCGTCGCTCCCAAGGCTTCAGCGCAGGCGCTGAAGAAGCAGGAAGAGTGGATGGAGATGATCTCGGAACAGGTGAAGAGATCGCAGGTCACGCTTGAGGCGCGCATCAAGCTCGAAACGCTGACACTCCGTACGATTTCGAAGCTGGTGGCCGGTGATGTCATTCCGTTTCAGGCCCTCAACCAGGACGATATCGGCGTTGAGGTCAGTGCTAACGGTTCCAAGCTCTATAATTGCGAGTTCGGCAAGTCAGGCGACCGCTACATGGTTCGGGTCAAGAACAATGTCAGCACGGACGACGAGATCTTACGACATTTGATGGGTTAAAATCCTGCCCGACCTTTTTGGGTTTGGGCAGGCTGACGCAAGTTTCAAAGGGAATAATCAGCGCATGGCTACGAAGAAAACACCTGTGACCGATGATGCGGCGTTGCCGTCGTTTGAAGACGGCGGGGACCTCGACCAGGCTATCGGCGATCTGCGTGGCGTCCTCAAGACGGATGCGGAAGGCTCGCTCTCCGATTTTGGCGACTTCGGCGATTTCGGAAGTACGGACGAGGTTTCTACGGATACCGACCTTTCCGCCTTAGGTGGCGGAGCGGCCGATTTTGCGATGGACGATTTTGCCGCCGCCCCGCAGGTTGCGGGCGTAAAGGCACCGCTGGGCAGCGGCCTGTCCGAAAACATCGACCTGATCATGGATATCCCGATCGATGTCCAGATCGTTCTCGGCACCAGCCGAATGCTCGTCTCGGGGCTGATGAGCCTGGAGGAGGGCGCGACGATCGCACTCGACCGCAAGATCGGCGAGCCGGTCGAGATCATGGTGAATGGCCGCCGTATTGCGCGCGGTGAAATAACGGTTCTGGAAGACGACGATACGCGCTTCGGCGTAAAATTGATTGAAGTACTGAGTACGAAGAAAGCCTGATCCCTGTGGGGACGGAGAGGAAAGACCATGATGGACTTTGAAGATTTCGGTAACCCAATTGCGGGCAAGCCGTTGTCTCAGGCCGACAAGGCGGCCGCGGTGCTTCTTGCCATGGGCAAGGGCGTCGCCGGCAAGCTGCTGAAGTTTTTCACGCAGCACGAATTGCAGATGATCATTTCCTCGGCCCAGACCCTTCGCGTCATTCCTCCCGATGAACTTGCGCAGATCGTGGCCGAGTTCGAGGACCTGTTCACCGAAGGAACGGGTCTGATGGACAATGCCAAGGCAATCGAGAGCATTCTCGAAGAAGGTCTGACCCCTGAAGAAGTGGACAGCCTTCTCGGCCGCCGCGCAGCGTTCCAGGCCTATGAAGCATCGATCTGGGACCGCCTGCAGGAAGCAGAGCCGGAATTCGTCGGCAAGTTCCTGCTGCGCGAACATCCGCAGACCATTGCCTATATTCTCTCCATGCTGCCCTCGTCCTTCGGCGCCAAGGTTCTTTTGACCATTCCGGAAGAGCAGCGCGCCGATATCATGAACCGCACGGTGAACATGAAGGAGGTGAGCCCGACGGCCGCCCAGATCATCGAGAAGCGTGTGGTCAACCTCATCAACGAAATCGAAGCCGAGCGCAATGCCGGCGGTTCCACGAAGGTTGCCGACCTGATGAACGAACTGGACAAGCCGCAGGTCGATACGTTGCTCAGCTCGCTCGAGACGCTCAGCAAGGAAGCCGCAAACAAGGTCAAGCCGAAGATCTTCCTCTTCGACGACCTCATGTTCATGCCGCAGCGCAGCCGCGTCATGCTGCTGAACGATGTGTCTGCCGATGTTCTGACGATGGCGCTGCGCGGCGCCACGATGGAAATCAAGGAATGTGTGCTTTCCAGCATCAGCCCGCGCCAGCGCCGCATGATCGAATCGGACCTTGCGGTGCCGCAGGCCTCGATCAACACCCGCGAAGTGGCGATTGCCCGCCGTGCCGTTGCGCAGGAGGCGATCCGGCTGGCCAATTCCGGCCAGATCCAGCTGAAGGACGCTGCCGCGGAAGAACAATCGGCTGCGGCCTGAGTGGAAGCCGGTTGATAACCGGCCCATCTGCTGCAGGCGGCCATTGCGGTGGCCAGCCCCCGGCGCTAGTTTCGGGACGACGGCCTGCCGGGATCGGCGGGCCTTTTTTTATCCCGGGAACGTGCCTTGGCAGACGATCAGGACAAGGACAGTAAAACAGAAGCCCCAACGGAGAAAAAACTCCGTGATGCGGCGGAAAAGGGCAATCTGCCCTTTTCCCGTGAAGTGCCGATCTTTGCGTCGTCACTGGCCTTTTACTGTTATCTCGTTTTCTTTCTGCCCGACGGTGCCGGCCGCATCGGCGAGACGCTGAAGGACCTGTTCGGCCAGCCCGAACAATGGGACCTCAGCACCAGGCCAGACGCCCTGTCGCTTTTGTACTTCCTCGGCACGTCCATGGCCTATCTGCTCATGCCGGCAATGATCATGTTCATCGTCTTCGGCCTCGCCTCTTCGTTTTTCCAGAACCTGCCGTCGCCGGTGCTGGAACGGGTGCGCCCGCAATGGTCCCGCGTATCGCCCGCCAAGGGTTTCACGCGCATCTATAGCAAGCAGGGTTTCGTGGAATTCGGAAAGTCCGTTTTCAAGATCATGATCGTCTCGACCATCATGTTCTTCGCTCTGCGCGGCGAGTTCTACAGCCTCATCGATCTGATGTTTTCCGATCCGCAGGTTATTTTTGTCCGGGTCGTCGAGATCGTCAAAAAGATGATGATCGTAATCCTGCTTTCGACCGCATTGCTTGCCGCCGTGGACGTTTTATGGACGCGCCATCACTGGTTCACCCAGCTGAAAATGACGAAGCATGAGGTGAAGGAAGAATACAAGCAGTCGCAGGGGGACCCGGTTGTCAAATCCCGTCAGCGATCGATTGCCCGCGACCGTGCCCGCCGCCGTATGATCAACAACGTGCCTCGCGCGACCCTCGTCATCGCCAACCCGACACACTTTGCGGTGGCGTTGCGTTACGTGCGTGAAGAAAGCGACGCGCCTGTTGTCGTTGCCAAGGGCCAGGACCTTATCGCATTGAAAATCCGCGAGATTGCGGAAGAAAATAATATCCCCGTTTTTGAGGACCCGCCGCTTGCGCGCTCCATGTTTGCGCAAGTCTCGATCGATAGTGTGATTCCACCAGCCTTTTATAAGGCTGTGGCTGAGCTTGTTCATCGGGTTTACGCCATGAAGTCATCGAAAATACGGGTTCAATAAGACCAATGAAAAAATCCGCCTATTCTGAACAGCGGGAAATGATCGTCGCAGAGGCGATCAACCCGATCGCTACAGAACTACGATTGCTAGACCCGGCCGACCTGATTTCGCTGCTCAGATTCGAGTGCTACGGCAGCATTGCCGATCTCGTGTCATCGGCTGCGGAGCTTTATTATCATCCCGGTACGATCAATTTCGGCGCCGGCGGCGAATATAAACTCGAATGGGAAGGCGCGCCGGAGATCGTTCTCGATCTCGAAATCAAACCGATGGGCGCCACGGTCTATGCACAATTGATCTTGGCCAATGAACATGCGGCGGTCGAAATCAATCATGTGTCGTTTCAGAACCCTTCGGAAAATCCCGACGAAAACACCGAGTTCCTCCGCCATAGCCTGATGGCCGCCCGATTCGTTTCGACCCACCAGGGCGAAGCGGCCTGAACCATCCGCCGAATATCCAGCCGATGACCGGTTGCGACTGCCGAAACGGCGGTCGCGACGGTTTTGCCTGATCGCTTTTTCACCCGACCTTGCCCGAAGCCTGCCACCGCGCGCAAAACCGTTATGGGAAAGCGAGGAACGCCTTGCAAATCAGCGTTGTTGTTTGGTACCTATCGAATTAACGATTTGTTAACGAACGGCAGGTCGCGGTGGATCATTTCAACCACCGCCGATGCGCATGATGCCTCTGCTCGTTTCCGGCGCAGCGCCGGATTATTTCTTACATTTTGAATTGGGTGGAACCCATGACCAGCATTATGACCAATGCGGCGGCAATGGCCGCGCTGCAAACCTTGCGCATGATCGACAAGAACCTCGAGACCACGCAGGCGCGCGTCTCCTCCGGTTACCGCGTCGAGACGGCAGCGGATAACGCGGCCTATTGGTCTATCTCCACGACCATGCGCTCGGACAATGCTGCGCTTTCGGCCGTTCAGGACGCACTTGGTCTCGGCGCCGCCAAGGTCGACACCGCCTTCGAAGCCGTGGAAAGTGCTATTGAGACGGTCAAATCGCTGAAGGCGAAGCTGGTTGCCGCTTATGGTGTGGGCAGCAACCGGACGAAGATCCAGGAAGAAATCAAGCAGCTTCAGGATCAGCTGAAGAGCATCTCCGAATCGGCGTCTTTCTCCGGCGAAAACTGGCTCCAGGCGAAGATCGGCGACGGCAAGACGCCGCCCGCGGAAGAGCCGGTCATCAAGAAGATCGTCGCTTCATTTACCCGCACCGCCGCAGGCGCAGTCGGGGTGACGACGGTCGATTATTCACTCGATTCGAGCACGGTGCTTTTCGATCTGAGCGGCGGCAAGTTCGGCATTCTCGATACCGAAGCGCGATTCCTGCGCAAGAACGAGACGATCGTGACGATGCGCACGACCGATACGCCCGCGGCACCCGCCGCTCCCACCGTCACCGACAAGGATTATGTCGTTCCGACGCTGAAAGATAGCGAAGTGGCGGCACTGGCAGGTTTTTCCGTCAAGGCGACCGGCATCTATACCAATGCCGCCAATACGGAGGGTTATTTGAAGATCGGTGATGGTGTGTGGGTAAAGCTCACCTCCACCGACCCGGCAGCGGCGGGCGCTCCGGCGACCGACAGCACGACCCCCGTCGCGACCACGACATCGCCGAGCACCAACTGGTATTACGATGTCACTGCGGCAATTGACCCCGACAATCGTAAACTCGGAATCTCCGTCTCCACGCTCGACATCAACAAGCTCACCGATCTCGCCCAGAAAATGGGAACGATGACGGGAGAGCAATATACCGAAGCCGACGTGCTGGATGCGATGATGTCCTTTGTCGACGGTCAGCTCGAAGCGATGACCAGCGCGGCGTCCAGCCTGGGCTCGCTGCAGAGCCGTATCGACATGCAGGAGAACTTCGTGTCGAGCCTGATGGACGTGATCGACAAGGGCATCGGTCGTCTTGTCGATGCTGACATGAACGAGGAATCGACCAAGCTGAAGGCGCTCCAGACACAGCAGCAGCTCGGTATCCAGTCACTCTCCATCGCCAACGCCAACGCAGAAAATATTCTCCAGCTCTTCAAGTAATGGAGCTTCCTCGCATGGGCATGCGCGGAAACGTGGCGCAGACGTGCTGAACAGTTCCGCCTTCATCCTCGCACAAGTTTGAACACCTAACGTCGGGGCAATATGGGGGCGGATCGCATGGCGCGGTCCTCCGGCAATCATGGAAGAGACGGGCAGGGTAGCAAGGATGACGGTGGTGCCGCCAAACGGCTTAGAGCATTTCCAGGAAAAGCGGACCTCGGTTTTCCGCCCGGAAATGCGACGGAACGTTCCAGATCGCAGGCAGCGAAACATGTCTCGTCCCCTGTTTTGCCGGGGGCGTGCATGACCACCTCCATCGCAAGATATCTGAAGGACTTCGGTGACGCTCAGCCGGCAGGACTGGCCTTCGGCGATCCCCTGGCGGATACCGATGGCGTTTCGCCATTTGCCGACGCTGCATCCGGTTTCGACGAATTCGAATCCGTCGACGTGGAGAGTGAAAGGCAGGCCGCTTACGCCCGTGGCCATGAGGATGCGACACGCGAAATCACCGAAAAGATGCAGGCGGAACGCGACGGGCTGCTGGCCGCCCATTCGGCTGAGCTGGAGGCGCTGCGATCCGCCTATCTCGAGGAAATCGCGGTCTTTCTGTCGCGCGGGCTGCGAGAGGGCATTGATGCGATTGCCGCCACCCTCAGCGAACAGACCGCCGCAATCCTTGCTCCGATTTTGACGGAAGAACTGTCGCTTAAAGCAGTCTCGGCGCTGGCGGATGTGGTGCGCGCTTCCATGCCGGATGGTGACGCCGTCACGCTTGTCGTGAAAGGTCCGAAGGATTTGTTCGAGCAGTTGAAGACCCAGCCCGGCTTTGAAGAAGAGACGATGAAGTTTACCGAGACCGCCGATATCGATCTTTCAGTCGAGCTGGGTGAGAGCGTCTTCGTGACGCGCATGTCCGCCTGGGCCTCCAGTCTTCGCAAGGTGATGAAATGAGTGAAGGCGAAAACCATCACCACGGCAAAAACGAGATCATCATCGTCAAACGCCATAAAGGTGGCCATGACGGTGCGCATGGTGGTGCGTGGAAGATCGCCTACGCCGACTTCATGACGGCGATGATGGCGTTCTTCCTCGTCATGTGGCTGGTCAATGCCGCCAATGAGGAAACCAAGGCCTCGGTCGCGAGCTATTTCAATCCGATAAAACTGTCCGATGAGAAACCCTCGTCCAAGGGGCTGGAAAAGCCCGTGGACAAGGAAGAGGGCGTCCAGAAAAAGGACCAGTCCAACATTCAGGCAGAGAAAGTGACCAAGGGATCCGCCGCGGCGACGGGCGAAGACCTGACGTCCCAGACAGGTGAACAGTCGAATTTCTCCGAAGCGGACTTTTTCGAAAATCCCTATTCCGTGCTGGCGGAAATCGCCCAGCAGGTCGGTCAGCAGGCCAATGTCAGCGCCAAGGGCGAGGGCGGTGCTGCCGATTCCGGCCCTGCAACCGGCGCAAGCGGCGGCGAGGCCTATCGCGATCCCTTCGATCCTGATTTCTGGACGCAGCAGGTGAAAATCACCCGCGCCGATCAGCAACAAAAACCGGTTGAGCAGCAGGCCGCCGAAAACAAGCAGGAGAATGCTGCCGAAAGCGCTCAGGCCGTTGCGGTTAAATCGTCTCAAGCGCCGGAAGACAAAGCGCAAGACGCCATGGACGTCGCCGCGGTTGTGCCGCAGCAACGGCCGGATGCCGCCGAGCAGGCAGCGCTTGTACGGCCCAGGCCCGAGCAGCAGCAAGAGGCGAAGGATGTTCAGCAAAAGGCGAGCGATGCTGAATGGGAAAAGGCCGATACGCTGCGCGAAGAAATCGAGAAACAGATATCCGGCATAACCGGCAGGCTCTCGGAAGGGCTGGTCGTGACGCCTGCGGAAGGCGGATTGCTGCTGACCATTTCCGACCAGACGGAAACACCGATGTTCAATATCGGATCGGCCGTTCCCCGGCGCGAAATGGTTCTCGCCATGGAAAAGATCGGCAAACTGCTTCAGGAGCGCGGTGGCAGCGTGGTAATCCGCGGCCATACGGATGGGCGGCAGTTCAAGGGCGAGGCCAACGACAATTGGCGGCTCTCCATGGACCGCGCGCACAGTGCCTATTACATGCTGGTGCGCGGCGGCCTGTCGGAAGAGCGGGTGAAGCAGGTTTCTGGGTTTGCGGACCGCAGATTGCAGGTCCCGGCAGATCCCCTGGCGGATGCCAACCGCCGTATCGAAATCCTGCTTGAGGCTGATCGGGGGTGAGTGTGACGAAAACCTCGAAACGCTGGCTTCTTCTTGCGGCGACGCTTTGTGGTCTCGGTGCCGGACCATTCAAGGCGTTTTCGCAGTCACAAGACAATCTCATGCCCTATGCCATGCTGCGCTCCCTGCAATTCGTGCAGGATTCGGTTGCCAAGGGAGACCATTCGGCAACGGAAATGCAGCGGTTCCTGCTCCAGACCATTGACGAGCGGCTGAAAAGCGCGCCCTCGGCGATCTTCAAGGACCCACGCAATGTCGATGCGGCGCTGATCTATGCGATGAGCGGCGGCAATCCCGCCACGCTTGAATTGCTGGTCGCGCGCGATGTGGACGGCAATTTCGACAGCCGCGTCGCCGATATCCTGCGCAAGTATCTGTCGGGCAAGGGGACGCTGGTGGCGCAGAGCATCGCGGCAATGGTGCCTGAATATCGCGGCACCCGGATAGGCGCCTATCTGGCGCTGATCGGTGGCAATGTCACGATCCCGCGCGATCCTCTGGCCGCGCTCGGCTTTTACGACATTGCCCGGCTTGAAGCGCCCGGGACAATCGTTGAGGAGGCGGCATTGCGCCGCTCGCTCGCCATTGCGGTTGAAGACGGCGATGCAAAACGCGGCGTCGAATACGCACAGCGTTACGCGCGGCGGTTCCTGCATTCGCCCTATGCAAGCCAGTTCGCGGATCTTCTGGTCTCGCTGGTGGTCAAACGCTCTGATTCCCTCGGCGAAGACGCGATAGTGGAGACCTTCGCGATGATGGATGCGGAAAGGCAGAAGGAAGCCTATCTGCGTCTTTCGCGTCTTGCGGCGATCAGCGGCAAGGATTCGCTGGCCCGCATGGCGGCGCTTAAAGCGAAGACGCTGTCGTCCGCCGCGCCGGATCAACCGGAAGCGCAGGCCAATCTCTACGAAAGCCTTTCCAACATTGGAACACCCGATGTGGTGAGCGCGATCGAGACGATCGGACAAATTCCCGAAACGCAGCTTTCGGACCGGGACAGGGCCCTCAGAGATGCCGCAAGGGCGATCGCCGAACAGGTGGTTCGTCCTCCCTCGCTATCAGGTGCTGATGTCGACGCGGCGGCGCAGGGCGCCAGACAGAACGCAGCCAAAAATGATGCGGTGGCTGGCGGGGAAAAAAGCATATGGCGGGTTGAAACCCACAAGGCCGACGATGGCGGTGAGAATGTCCGGCAGCTCGTGACAAGCGGCCGCAGCAAGCTCGATGAAATCGACAGCCTGTTGAAGAAAGGCGAGGGGGCACCATGATCGACGCAACCATCAATGCGCTAACGAATGCGCCACCGTCCGATCCGCGCGCAGGCAGTGCTGCCGCACGTGACGAGGCGAGAGGCGGCAGCTTTGGCGATGCCCTTTCCACGGTTCGTGACGAGCGACCGCCGCAGGCGCCGCATTCGCGGTCGGACGATTCTGGTTCAGCCGGGCAACAGCACGGACAGGCCGACGGCGAGGGGGAAAAGATGGACGTTCCGGTCAAACGGCCTGCAGCCTTCCTGAATGTCATCGTCAACGAGCATGCCGGGGACGGTCGAGTTCACGACACAGCTGCCGAGTTCCAGAACGCGGTCAAATCCTCGCGGGCACAATTGGAGGACGGCAAGCCTGGCAAGAAGCTCAAGGATGAGGCGGATAAGGATGCCGAGGCGATAACGGATACTCTCGATCCGAAGCTCGCCGAACTGCAGCTGGTTACGGCCAGCGCCGGGGCAATGGCCACGGCCAAGACGCCGCTGGAAGAAATTGCGCAGGCAATTGCCGGCAAGACCGACACGGTTAAGTCCGACAGGGCTGAACCTGTCCGCAGCAAGGCTGAACATCCGGCCAAAGACATGCCGACTGGGGTTGCAGCTGCCAATGATGCGGCGGGTTCGGCTTCGGGAAACGAAGGCGATGCCTCGTCATTCCGCTTCGCGTCTCCGCGTTCGGGTGCAGCCCGCGCTCTTGATATGAGCACGGTTCAGCGCGAAGGCCGCGTGGAGTTCGACACGCGGGAAAGCAGCGGTAAGGCGGCCGATACCGTAACGGTTCTCGATTCCCGGCGCTTCATCGGTCTGGCGCCCTCCTCCAATGCCTCGGCTCTGACCGGCCTGATCGCCAATGATCCGGAATGGGTCAGCGCCATGCAGCCCGGTTCGGCGCTGTCCAACGCAGCCGCCCAGAGCAGCACCGGCAAGGTCGTGCATACGCTGAAGCTGCATATGACGCCGATCGAGCTTGGATCGGTGACGATGTCACTGCGTCTTGCCGGTGACGAACTCGCCGTGCACATGACTGTGGAGAGCGTCGCGGCCTATAAAAAGCTCCAGGAAGACAGCAAGAGCATCCTTGATGGCCTCAAGGCGCAGGGTCTGACGGTCGATAACATCACGATCAGCATCGCTTCTTCTGATAAGAGTGACCAAACGGGCACACAAGCCAACAATCAGCAAAATCAGCAGGCGCAGCAACAGGGCCAGCAGGCGGCTGCGGGCCGCAACCGTGACGAGTCCGGTGCACGAGGCGGCCGGCAAGGCAATGGCGATAATTTGGGGGTGCATAATGAAGGCATGGACGGCACTCTTGGCTCTGCCCGCACTTCTGCTGACAATGGCGTCTATCTCTGAAAACGCATCGGCCTCGGCAACGTCAGGCGTGTGTGAAAGAGAGATCCAGTCTGCGGCACGCAAGTACGGCGTGCCGGAGGGAATTCTCTATTCAGTGGGCCTGACGGAGACTGGCCGCAAGGGGCGGCTCGACCCCAACGCCATGAATATCGAAGGAAAACCGGTATTTGCGGCCTCTACCGAAGAGGCCTTGATGACTTTTGAGGCTGCCAAACGCAATGGCGCCAAGCTGATCGACCTTGGATGCATGCAGATAAATCATTATTTCCACGGCGAAAATTTCACATCTGCGCGCGAAATGTTCGATCCGCGTCGCAATGTCGAATATGCCGCCATGTTCCTGCGTAACCTCCACAACAGGCACGAGACCTGGACCATGGCGGTTGCCCGCTATCACGCAGGGCCCAATAATGACCCGGCCCAGAAGAAATATGTCTGCCGGGTCATCGCCAATCTGGTGGCGACGGGCTACGGGAAATGGACGCCCAACGCGAAAAATTTCTGCGACGGATAACAACCTGAAATTGCTTTATCAGGGGTTGGGACTCGCTATCGGAAATGTGGCGAGACAAAGCCCGAAAAAAAGCGTTTCAAGCGTTTTTTAGCGATTTCGGAAATTTTTACACAAAAATTTTGTGCCTTATATGGTTAATACCCACTATATATAGATCAAATCGGCACAAAATGGTTAATCAATTATTAATAACTATCGATGATTTCCTACAGTTGTCGCTGAATCCCCCGATTCGTACCAATGCCTCATTGGAAAACACCACACTGATTCGGAGGCGGACGAATGATCGTAGTGGTTGATGAGCGCGAGCTCGTTAAAGACGGCTATACATCTCTATTTGGGCGTGAGGGCATTCCCTCGACCGGGTTCGATCCGGTCGAATTCGGGGAATGGGTCTCGACGGCGGCGGAAAGCGATCTTGCGGCTGTGGAAGCCTTCCTGATCGGCCAGGGCGACCGGAGCTTCTCCTTGCCAAAAGCGATCAGGGATCGCACGACGGCGCCTGTCATCGCGGTGAGCGACCAGCCCTCGCTGGAAGCGACACTCGCGCTGTTCGACAGCGGCGTCGATGATGTCGTGCGCAAGCCCGTTCACCCTCGGGAAATCCTCGCACGTGCGGCGGCTATTCGCCGCCGGCTGCAGGTCATTTCGAATTTCACCGACGCCGGTCCGATCCGGGTCTTCTCCGATGGACGTGACCCGGAAGTGGGCGGCGAGGTATTTCCCCTGCCGCGCCGCGAGCGCCGCATTCTTGAATATTTGATCGCCAATCGCGGACGCCGCGTTTCCAAGGCGCAGATTTTCAATGCCATCTACGGCATCTTCGATGATGACGTCGAAGAAAACGTCGTCGAAAGCCACATCAGCAAGCTGCGCAAGAAGCTGCGCAAGAAACTTGGCTACGACCCGGTCGATTCCAAGCGGTTCCTCGGCTACAGCATTGATTGGCAATGATTTTCATTGACCCGCGTGGTCTTTTTCAAACGCGGTATTTCAGACAGCTTCACGCAAGCCAAACGCTTTACCTTCTCCTTGAAAGATGACCACGAGGGTTTTTGAATGAGTATTTTCGGCACTATGCGAACCGGCGTGTCCGGCATGAATGCACAGGCGAACAAGCTGGGCACCGTTGGCGACAACATCGCCAACGCAAGCACCACCGGTTACAAGCGTGCATCGACGTCGTTCTCGTCGCTCGTTCTGCCCTCCTCGTCGGGCAGCTACGCTTCCGGCGGTGTGCAGTCCAACGTTCGCTACAGCATTTCGGAGCAGGGCAACCTCTCCTACACCACCTCGGGTACTGACCTTGCCATTCAGGGCAACGGTTTCTTCGTTGTCCAGGATGGTGCAGGTACGCCTTATCTCACCCGTGCCGGCTCTTTCGTGAAAAACTCGGAAGGCTATCTGGAAAACGCCGCTGGCTTCCAGCTGATGGGTTACCCCTACGGTTCCAACCCGCCGGCTGCCGTCGTTAACGGCTTCACAGGTCTTGAAGCCATTAACGTCAACAATTTCGGCCTGACGGCATCGCCCTCCACGCAGGGCAGCTTCCCGGCCAACCTCAATCGCGACGATACGGCTGTAGCGGCCGCATCGCTTCCCGGCACCAACTCTGCAACGGCGACGTTCGGAAACAAGACGTCGCTGACTGCATTCGACAGCGGCGGCGCGAAGGTTCTCTACGATTTCTACTACACCAAGACCGGCGCCAACACCTGGGAAGTGGCGGTCTATCGTCAGGACCAGTCGACCAACGGCGGCTTCCCTTATACGGCAACCCCTGCGGCGAACCTCGTTCAGCAAAAGGTCAATCTGGAATTCGATCCTGTCACCAACAAGCTGACCACCGCGTCTGCGAAATCGATCGTCATTAACGATCAGGTGAGCGGTGTGCCGCAGGCGATCGATATCGACCTGTCGCAGATGACGCAGTTTTCGGCGAAGTTCACGCCCGGCACGGCCGTTCTGAACGGTAACGGCCCGAGCCAGATCAAGGACGTCGAAATCGGCAAGGATGGCGTGGTGACGGCGGTCTATCAGGATGGCGGTCGCCGCAACATCTACCAGCTGGCGCTGGCAACTGTGCCGAGCGTCGACAATCTGAGCCCGCAGAACGGCAATGTCTATCTGCCGAGCAACGAGTCGGGTGTCGTCACCATCGGTTTCGCCCAGACGGGTAGCTTCGGTTACATCCAGAAGGGCGCGCTGGAAGGCTCGAACGTCGATATCGCCAGCGAACTCACCGACATGATTGAATCCCAGCGCATCTATACCGCGAATTCGAAGGTCTTCCAGACTGGATCGGATTTGATGGACGTCCTGATCAATCTGAAGAGATAGTAATTCCTACGGGGACAGATGAATGTCGCTCACGTCAGCAATGAATACTGCGCAGTCGATTTTCAATAATACAGGTAAGCAGACGGACGTTACCTCGAAAAACATTGCCAATGTCGGCAATGCGAACTACGTCAAGCGTACCGCCATTCTCGGCACGACCATGGCCGGAGCGAGTATCGTCTCCAATGGCCGTGCCCAGAATGAAAGTCTTCTCAGGCAGACGATTTCCAGCGCCTCGCTGGCCACCGGGCAGAACACTGTTCTGACCGGTCTCGAGGAGATGAAGAGTATTTTCGGCGGCAACGACTACGAAAGCGCGCCGTCCACTTACATGAAGGAACTGCTCAAGAGCCTTAGCGGCTATGCCGCCAAGCCGAGCAATGCTGCTCTTGCCGCAACGGCCGTGACTTCCGCCGCGGATGTCGCCAGCTCATTGAACAAGGCGTCTGCCGAATTGCAGGCGATGCGTCTGCGTGCCGACAAAGAAATCTCCCTTCAGGTCGACAAGCTGAACGGCCTGCTCGCGAAATTCGAGGAAGCCAATAACGAGGTCAAGGCGCAGACGGCGATCGGCGGCGATCCCAGTGATGCACTCGATCAGCGCGAGACCTTGCTGAAGGACATCTCGTCCATCATCGGCATCAATGTCGTCAACCGCCCGAATAATGACGTCGCGCTTTACACGACCGACGGCGCCACGCTGTTCGAGATCGTGCCGCGTCCGGTAACCTTCAAGGCGCAGCCGGGCTACGACGCTACGACCACCGGCAACGCGATTTATGTGGACGGTGTGGCGCTCAAGGCCGGCAGCGGCAGCAACACGACGGCGGAAGGATCGCTTCAGGGTTTGATGCAGGTTCGCGATGAACTTGCGCCGACCATGCAGAGCCAGCTCGACGAAATCGCGCGCGGCCTGATCACGATGTTTGCGGAAAAGCCGATTACCCAGCCGGCGCCGCCTGCGCCGCCTCTGACGGCGAAGCCCGGCCTTTTCACCTGGTCGACGGCAACCGCAACGAGCGAGATTCCTCCCGCCGGCGTCGTCGTCCCGGGGCTCGCTGCGACCATTACCGTCAACTCCGCGTTAATTATTTCGCAAGGTGGCAATCCGGAATTGTTGCGCGACGGCGGCATCAACGGTACCGCTTATATAGTCAATCCCGCAGCTACGGGCGGAACCGGGTTTTCCGCTCTGATCGACAGCTATGTGACCGCATTCGACGCGCCCATGAATTTCGCCGCGTCGACACGTATCGATACGAATACCAGCATCCTGAAATACGGCACCAACTCGATGGGTTGGCTCGAACAGGAACGGTCCGGTGCGACTTCGGCAAACGAAGCGAAAAGCGCGCTTTATGAGCGCTCTGCGACATCCTATTCGAACAATACGGCGGTTAGCCTGGACGAGGAGCTGTCGCTGCTCATGGATATCGAGCAGTCTTACAAGGCGGCCACGAAACTGGTGACGACCGTTGATGAAATGCTCAAGTCCTTGATGGACATGGTGAGGTAAAGGATGAAAACGTCATTCATTTCATCGCTGGCGATGCAGAACAGCATGCGCAGCACCATCCTCAAGGCTCAGCTTGAGATGACGAATCTCAATACCGAGCTGACCACGGGCAAGCACGCGGATATTGGTGTGACGCTGGGTGCCAATACGGCCCGCAGCCTCGATCTCAACAGGGACGTGGAGCGGATTTCCTCGCTCGTCACGGTCAACTCCTTCGCCACACAGCGTCTTGAATCGTCGCAGACCGCGTTGGACGGCATGGCAAAGGCCGCCCAGGAAATCCTCAATGTTCTGGTGCCCAATACGAGCAGCGAGCAGCCCACGCTTGCCACCGTCAACCAGAAAATCACGATCGCCTTCAACAATTTCACCAGCTTTGCCAACACGGCCGTGGATGGTGAGTATCTGTTTTCCGGTACGAATACGGATGTGAAGCCGGTCCAGGACTATTTCGCCGACGGTTCGCCGTTGAAAGCCGCCTATGACGCCGAACTGAACCATTTCATGGCAACACAGACGCCGGCCGTGGGGAGTATCTCGGACCTGTCCAAAGATCAGGTCAACGCCTTTATGACGCATATGGAAGGCGTATTCAACGGTACGACGACTGTAACCAACCCGCCGCACAGCAGTCTCGCTGTGGGACAGAATGTCGATTTCTGGACGAGGTTCGGTTCCAACGCCAGCGATACCAACATGACGAGCCGGATCAGCCAGAACGAAGTGGTCGAAACGTCGACCAACAGCAATTCGCAGGGCATGCGTTACTTCGCGATGACGGCAATCACGGCGATGACCTTCCTCAAGGATAATGTTTCGAGCACGGTCCGCGAGGCGGTCGCCACCCAGTCGGTGACGACTATCGGCAAGGCGATCAGTGGGCTGAACCAGCAGGCAAGCAGTCTTGGCCTTTCGCAGGAGCGCGTCAAAAAGTCGAATGACTCTCTGGCTGCCCAGAAGAAGATCATCGAAACGCATCTGCTGGGTATTGAGGGGAGCGATCCTTACGAGGCGAAGACCCGTCTCGATCTGCTGCAGCAGCAGATCGAGATCGCATACAGCCTCACGTCGCGTCTGCAAAAAATGAGTCTGGTGAACTACCTCTGATGAACAGGGGTGGCGGCAGATAAAGGATACATGAATGTACCAGTTTTCCTACGCCGAAATCATGGAGGATGGTGTCGCCAACGCGAAAGACCGCGAGCGACAGGCGTTGACCAAATCGATCGAACTGCTTGCGGAGGCGAAGGACTCCTCTTCTCAGCGCCACACGATCGAAGCGCTTTTTTACACTCGACGGGTCTGGATCCGCTTCATTGAGGATCTCAAGCAGCCGGATAATCAACTGGCCATGGAACTGAGGGCCAATCTGATTTCGATCGCGATCTGGATACTGAAAGAGTGCGAACTGATCCGGAAACGTCAGTCGACGAATTTCCAGGGCATAATTGACGTGACAACCATCATCAGGGATGGACTGAAATGAAAAGTACACTTCGAATTTCGCTGAAGTCGGGCGAAAAGATTTTCATCAACGGCGCAGTTCTGCGTGTGGATCGCAAGGTGGCGCTGGAATTCCTGAACGATGTCACGTTCCTGCTCGAGAACCACGTATTGCAGCCCGACCAGGCTACCACCCCGCTGAGACAGCTTTATTTCATCGCGCAGATGATCCTTATCAATCCGGAGGGGCGGGAACAGTCCACCAACATGTTCCGCAAGTCCGTGAGCATGCTCTTGAATTGCTTCCAGCATGACGAGGTCCTTGCGGAGCTCAAGCGCATCGACGGGCTGGTTGCCTCCGGCAAGGCTTTCGAAGCGCTGAAGGCCATCCGCGGCCTTTACCCGATCGAGGAGAAAATCCTCAACAATCAGGAAATGACCCCTGCAACGATCGAACAGATTCGCAAGGAGATCGCACCATGGCGGTAGATGCAGTCAATGCGGCGGCGGCAAACCCCTGGGCGAATGCCGGGGCGAGCAGCAACGACAAGAACGCGGCCTCGCTGAACTATGACAGCTTCCTGAAGCTCCTCATCGCCCAGATGAAGAACCAGGATCCGACCAGCCCGATGGATGCTGGTCAGCAGATGTCGCAGCTTGCAAGCTTTTCGCAGGTCGAGCAGACCATCAAGACGAACACCCATCTGAAGAGCATGCTGCAGGCCGAAGCACTGACCCGTGCGTCGGATCTGGTCGGCAAGACGGTAAAGAGCGCCGACGATACCGTCACGGGCGTGGTGAAGGAAGTCGAAGTCTATTCAGACGGCGTCGTTGCCATCACCGAAGCTGGTGACAAGGTGCTGCTGCAGGCCGGTGTGACCTTCTCCAACGGCCCGATCACGGATAAATCTGATAGTGGAACCGATTCGGATACGCCAGCTGGTTCCTGATATTGATAAGGCGGTATAATGCCGCCTTTCTGGAACGAGGGATGCGACGATGAACGAGGCCGATGCGCTTGATATCATGCAGGCGGCAGTGTGGACGGTTCTCGTCGCGGCCGGTCCTGCGGTTCTCGCCGCCATGATCGTCGGTGTCGCCATCGCCTTCATTCAGGCCCTGACGCAGGTTCAGGAAATGACGCTGACCTTTGTTCCCAAGATCGTCACGATCATGATTGTCCTCGGCGTTGCCGCCCCCTTTGTGGGCGCGCAGATAGCGCTTTTTTCCAATCTCGTCTTTTCACGCGTGCAATCGGGCTTCTGATATCGATCCGGCCAGGATGCCATCCTCGCGCAAGCTTCGGCGGCTAGGGATAGGTTGAAGCATCGGGCCGAATTGCGTGAGCGATTTCGCGAAACGATGCCGCGGAACCGTGCGGCGGCTTTTCCGTCGCCCTTCTCATGAAGAGACAGGACGAAATTTATGGCGCAACCACCAGTCATTTCCTTGCCCAAGGTCAGTCCGAGCACGCGTGACATCGGCTTCGCACTGGGCATCGTGGCGATCCTCTGCGTTCTGTTCCTGCCCATTCCGGTCGTTCTGGTGGATATCGGCCTGGCGTTTTCCATCGCGCTTTCGGTCCTCATCCTCATGGTGGCGCTATGGATACAACGGCCGCTGGATTTCTCGTCATTCCCGACGGTGCTGCTGATCGCGACCATGATCCGCCTGTCGCTGAACATCGCGACGACGCGCGTCATCCTCTCCCACGGCAATGAGGGTCCGACGGCGGCCGGCGGTGTAATCGCCGGCTTTTCCAGTCTCGTCATGTCAGGCGATTTCGTTATCGGTCTGATCGTCTTCCTGATCCTGATCACCGTCAACTTCATCGTCATCACCAAGGGTGCGACGCGTATCGCTGAAGTCGGCGCACGCTTTACCCTCGACGCCATTCCCGGCAAGCAGATGTCGATCGATGCGGACTTGTCCGCCGGCATCATCGATGAGAAGGAGGCGCAGCGCCGCCGCCGCGAGCTGGAAGAGGAAAGCTCTTTCTTCGGCTCGATGGACGGCGCCTCGAAATTCGTCCGCGGCGATGCGATTGCGGGCCTCATCATCACCGCCATCAACATTTTCGGCGGCATCATCATCGGTTATTTCCGGCACGGCATGCCGATCGGCGAAGCGGCCGATGTTTTCGTCAAGCTTTCCGTCGGTGACGGTATCGTCTCGCAGATTCCGGCCCTCATCGTATCGCTGGCAGCCGGCCTCCTCGTGTCGCGTGGCGGCACGGCGGGGTCCACGGATCAGGCGGTCGTCAATCAGCTCAGCGGTTATCCGCGTGCATTGATGGTTTCTGCCATGTTGATGGGCCTGCTTGCCATTATTCCGGGCCTGCCCTTCCTGCCTTTCATGTTCCTCGGTGGCATCATGGCGTTCGGCAGCTGGTATATTCCGCGCCAGGCTGAAGCCGAAAGCGCGCTTCGTCGCCAGGAGGAGGAGAGCAAGATTCTCCAGACGACAGAGGCGGAAAAAGACTCGGTCAAGCAGGTTCTGAAAACCGCCGAGATCGAACTGGCGCTCGGCAAACAGGTTTCGACCCGCCTTCTCGGCGCGCATCAGGAACTGGCTTTCCGCGTCGGCAAGATGCGCAAGAAATTCGCAACGCAATATGGTTTCGTCGTGCCGGAGATCAAGGTTTCCGACGACATCATGATCCCGGAGAAGGCCTATCAGATCCGCGTTCACGGCACGACCATCGCATCGAGCAATCTGCGCGTCGGAGATGTTCTCGTCGTGACAGGGGCAGGGCGCAAGCCAAGCATCCCGGGCGACGAAATCCGCGAACCCGCTTTCGGCATGCCGGCCGTATCGATCCTCGAAACCTTCACCGAGGATCTCAAGCGCGAAGGCTTCCATCCGATCGATAACGTCTCCGTTGTACTGACGCATCTGAGCGAAGTCATTCGCAACAATCTGCCGCAGCTTCTGTCCTACAAGGACGTCAAGATACTCATCGACAGGCTGGATCCCGAATATAAGAAGCTCGCCGACGAGATTTGTTCGTCGCACATGTCCTATTCCGGTCTGCAGGCCGTGCTGAAACTGCTGCTTGCCGAACGTGTGTCGATCCGCAACCTGCATCTCATTCTCGAAGCCGTCGCCGAACTTGCGCCGCATGTGCGCAAGACGGAACAGATCGTCGAACATGTGCGGGTGCGCATGTCGCAGCAGCTCTGCGGTGATCTGGCCGATAATGGCGTGCTTCGCGTCCTGCGTCTCGGTAACAAGTGGGACATGGTCTTCCATCAGGCGCTGAAGCGCGACCAGAAGGGCGAAATCGTCGAATTCGATATCGATCCCCGCCATCTCGAGGAGTTTTCCGAACAGGCGTCGAAAGTTATCCGTGAATTCATGGATCGCGGCCTGCCCTTTGTGCTTGTAACCTCACCGGAAACGCGGTCCTATGTGCGCATGATTATCGAGCGACTCTTCGCGACCCTGCCGGTTCTCTCGCATGTGGAACTTGCCAAGGGGCTGGAGATCAAGATCCTGGGCGCCATTTCATGATAACCGACCCGCAGGGAACCATTATCGCGTTGTTCCTTGCCATCTGCCGTATCGGCGCCTGTTTCATGACCATGCCGGGCTTTTCCAGCTCGCGCATTTCGCCGCAGATTCGCATGTTGCTGTGTGTGGCTGTGTCCATGGCCCTGTTGCCGGTGTTATGGGATACGATCTATCCGAAAATTTCCGGCGCGAATCAGGGCACTGTCGTCGGCCTCATCGCCACGGAGATCGCGATCGGTGCTATGTACGGGCTGATCGCGCGCTTTTACACGCTTGGTTTTCAGTTCACCGGCGCCCTTATCGGCGCATCGGTCGGCCTCAGTGCGCCCGGCGGCGCCGATGTCATCGAAGACGCCCAGGAAAACCAGATATCCAACTTCATCACCTTCGGCGGACTGCTGGTACTGTTCATGCTGGATTTTCACCACATCGTCCTCAAGGCCCTTGTGGATTCCTATACCGCCACGCCGGTCGGCGCGCTCATCAGCGGCCAGAAGATGCTGATTACACTGACTGACACGCTGAGGGCGTCGTTTTCGATCATGCTTCGGCTTGCTAGCCCCTTCGTGATCTACGGTCTGATGTTCAACGTCGCGGTCGGCCTCATCAACAAGCTTGCACCGCAAATCCCCGTCTACTTCATATCGACGCCCTTTGTTCTCGCTGGCGGCATCTTCATGCTCTATCTGTCGGTCGCGGCCCTCATCCGCCAGTTCGTGGATGGCTTCGGCCCGGTCTTCATCGGCTTTTGATCGGGAGAAACGCGGTGGCCTTAGACAAGCGGTCGGAGAAACTCAAGCGTCTGGTCACGGTCCAGCGCCACATGGAAAAAATGGCCGAGGTCGAACTGGCCGACACCACCCGCACGCGAAGCGAGGTGGCGCAATCGATGGACAGCGTGCTGGAAGCCATGAGTTCGATGGAGCCGGTGCATCAGACATTCTCGAGGCATTATTCGGATCGTTACGGCCGTCTGGTCGTCAAGGACCGTCAGCTCTCCGGCGTGCAGCAATTGCAGGAAAACAGGGTGCTCAAAGAAAAAACCAAGGCCGACAGGCTGGAGGACAGGATGCACCTGGCCCGTGATCTCGAGGATCGTGAGGCCGACGACAATGCAATCTATGATTTGTTAGAAATTACGAATGCTTCCCGGACACCAGCCTCCAGCAAGGTTGGCGATTCATAGTCTGCTCCATTGTTGCATCGCGGGCGTTTTTTTGAGGACGCCTAAAGCGATGTTTCTTGATTGGGTGAACGTGCCGGTTCGTGCCGCGCGTTCGTCAGCTCGGGAGATCGGGACGTGGCGATATCGGTTATAAGTGATCTGGTGATGGATGTGGTGCGTGCTGCGGACCCCCAGGAAGTCCAGGTTGCCCAGGAGAAACTCAAGGCCAATAAGGCGGCTTTTGCCGCAACCAGCCTTGCAGATGCGGGCAAGGGCTTTGGCGCCGCGGTGGATATGCTGGATGGCGCCTCCTCGAAGGCGGGCCTTGGCAATACGAATATTCGCGCGGCTCGCACCGAAATTCCTGAAACATATCGCAAATATGAGGCCTCTGTCCTCCAGACCTTCGTAGCCAACATGCTGCCGAAAGACAGCGAGGAAGTTTACGGCAAAGGTAATGCCGGCGAAATCTGGAAGAGCATGATGGCCGAACAGTTTGCCGACACGATCTCCAGAAATGGCGGTGTCGGCATTGCAGAGCAGGCATACAAGGATGCGCTTCGGAAGGCCGAAAGCAAAGGCATAACCGACGTATCGATGAATGAAAAAGACCATAATGCTGCAATTCGGATGGTGGCGGAGTTCGAGCGGCAGGTCCTCGGCGTTTCCAATGAGAAAACGGACGAGGCTTGAGAATGAAAAACCCTAACGAGGAGACAAGCATGGACCTTATGTCGAACGACCACCGTATCCAATCCGTTCTCGGCCGCCTTGAAATGATCATCGACCATGAGAACGACAATATCGGTAAGGACCCGCGGTTCGACTTCAAGGTCTCCAATGCCCATAAGAGCCGGTGCCTTTATGAGCTGACGATGCTGTTCCGGGATACCCCGCGCGAGGAAATCGCTGCCGGTTACATGGAGCAGGTCAAGGGCATCAAGTCCAAGCTCGCCACCAATGCCAGCCGCGTCGAGGCACATCTGAATGCAGTTCGTGCGGTCGCCGACCTCCTGAAGAACGCAATCCAGGAAGCCGACACGGATGGTACCTACTCCCAGGAACAGTTCATGTACGGCGCAGCCTCCTGATGTTGAAGCTTCTTCTCACCGGCGTCTGGGTTTGCGCCGTCACGCTCGGCGCGGTGTATTTCTCCGTCCAGATGGCGACGGCGCCCGCGCCGGACGAGGCGGGCGCAAAAAAGGCCAGCTTGCAACTGGTCAAGGGCGAAAGCATCACCATTCCCGTCATCAATGATGGCGGGGTAAACGGTTATTTCCTAAGCCGTATTTCGCTGCGCGTCGACAAGGACAAGATGGCGAAAATCGAGTTGCCGGCAACCCAGTTGATGACCGATGAGCTGTTCACGCTCCTGGCGGGTTCTTCCATGGTCAACATCGCCAATATCTCTACCTTCGATCCCGACGCCTTCAAGCAGCGCATCCGCGAGGGGCTGAACAAGAGGCTCGATGACGAGGTGGTCGAGGACGTGCTGATCGAGCAACTCGATTATCTGTCCAAAGCCGACATTCGTGAGCAGAACGGGAATGGAACACCCCGTTCCATCAAGATCGTCGAAGGTGAAAAAGCCGACGCCGGCAAGGAAGCGGCCGCCGCGCCAGGCCACTGATAGCGCCGCCCCGCTTCGTGCCTTCGGCATGGCCAGTGGCAAGGGACGGTCGCGTGATCCACGTGGTTAATCATTCCTTCGCGTGGGCCTTGGAATTCTATTGATTGCTTTCAGCGTAAATTCAACCAGCACATGTATAAACGGTCCATGAACCGCGAACCCGCAGAAACGTGCGCGTGACGGGCGGGGCTTGCATCGGGGGCTGGGTATGAACGTAACGACGGGTTTTGCACGACCGGGACAGCAGCGAGACATTTACGGGCTGCACTTCTGCGACCTCGACTGGAACGCAGCGCTGGAACATGTGAGCGACAGGGCTTCCGCCTCTGAGGGCCACACGTCGCTCTCATTTCTCACCCTTGAAAAGGCAAAGCTTTCACTCAAGGACATCGGCTATCGGCAGGTCCTCGAAAGCTGCCTGCTTTTCCCGCAGGGCAAGGCGTTGAACGCTGCCGCGCGGCGCGCACATGGTGAGCCTCTGCCGGTCGTGATCGATGGCGTTGCCTTTGTCATGGCGCTCCTCACCTATATGGCAGTACCGAAACGGATCGGCGTTGCGGGTGACGATGCAGCCCAGCTCGGTGTCGTTCTTGCCAAGCTGCGTAGCCATGCGCCCTGGCACGACTTCGTCATGCTGAGCGGCGAGACGTCCGGCGTGAAAGTGGATATGCTGCTGGCGGGAATGACCAAGCAAAATCAGGAAATGTGGCTGCATCGCACCGTCAACCGCGAGGACGCGCGAGTCGCCATCGCAGTCGGGCCGCTTTTCAAGATATTATCGTCCGAAGTGGCTGGCATGCCTGAAATCTTCCGCAGGCTGCATATGAGCTGGCTTTACAGCCTTTGCGCCGAACCCTGGCATATCGCTCTCGGCAAGGGCTGAGGCGAGTTCGGCGAAGGTCCGTTAACCTTTTGTTTGCCACGATCCTTTAACCTCTCGTAAGGTTTTGACAGCTGTCCGTCCGCGGGCGGCGGCGAAGGTGGCAGACGGCTTCAGATGGTTGATCACAGTCCAGATATGACGGCGACCCGCCCGGAAGGGGATGAGATTGCCGCGCCCGCGTCGCAGTGGCGCAGGCATTGTCTTCGGCTTTTGACCGCCGGATGCGTCGCGGCCGCCACGGTAACCGGCGCAGCCCTGCCGCTGCTGCTCGTTGATTCCGGTTTTCGCGGCTATGTTTCGCAGGCGCAGATCGAGGTATCACAGACCGCTTATGATGCACCAGATGCGACCCGCTTTCTGGCGATGGCGCGACGCACCCTGCTTTCACCTGGCGGGCTGGACCGGATCAGCAGCGATCTCAAGCTGAAGCCTGCCGATCTGGTCGGCGTTCGCAAACAGGGTGAATTTCACCTGCTTGTCGATCTTCTGACCGGCGCGGATGCGCGTCCGCTCTCCCCGCGTGAGGCGCTTAACAGCGCGGTCGGAGATGGGATAGGGCTTGAACTGTCGCCCGACGAGACGACGCTGATCGTGACTTCGAGGGCTGCGACGCCAGAAGCGGCCATGCGGCTTACCGACTATCTTTCGATGCGTATCATGGCGGACGGCAAGGCCGGCACCATGACGCCCGCTATGCGGGAGATGGAGCGGGCGCGGACAAGGATGGACGAGGCCGAGGCGGCGCTAAGCGGTTTCCAGATGCGCCATGGTGATGCGGTGATTACCGAGGTGCAGCAGCTCGAGCAGCAATTGCGTGACGTGAACGACAGAATCACCGCGGCGACCCGACAACAGCAGTCGCTGCAGGCGGATCTGGCGGCGGCTTCGGCCCTGAAACCCAACGATCTGTTCTCCAAACCGCTTCCCTCCGGCATCGCCTTTTCTGCACTCGAGGATATCAGGCAGAAACATGCCGCCGCCAGTATGGCGCTTTCCAGCATCTCGGTCGATTACGGCCCGAAACATCCCCGACACATCGCCGCCCGGAACGCGGTGGATGCCGTACAGGCACTCGCTGCTCCAGCATTGCGCCAACTGCTCGACGCACTGCGAGCGGACGAGAAGCGCCTCGCTGAGGAGATCGCCGATGCTGAAGCCGAGCGGAAAAAGAACCTTGATCGCCTGAATGGTCTCGGTGTTGCTCCGGGAGAGTTCTCCAGACTGCAGGGGGAGCTCGAAACGGCGAGAAACACCTATCTGGAGGCGAGCGAACGCCGCGATCTCTCCTCTGCTACGACGCCTGCCCTTGAGACCCGCCTCGCGAAAAAGGCAGGTCCGGGAGAACTATCGCGTGATCTTGCCCAGGCCGCCATGATGGCGGGCGGCGGCGGCCTGATCGGATTGCTGGGCAGTCTCTATCTTCTGACGTACCGTCGCCGTGACGAGGAAGAGCAGGATGCCTCCGCCTTCGAACCGGAATCGGCAATCCGGCTCCCCGAGGAGGAACCCGTGCAATTTTCGGAATTCGAGCCAATCGAACCGGCTGTGTTTGACGATCTGCAATCTCCTGATGCCGAAACGGCCGGCTTGGATGCTGGCCACGACGAGGAGAGCTTCGCCGATTATTACGCCGGTGCGGTTAACGACGATGAGCGCATGCCGCTCGACGAGCGTGTAAGGCAGGTTCTGATGGGCAACCGCACGGTTGGGATCGCCGGTCAGGCACCGTCCGCGCTGCCGCCGCTGCTGGCTGATGCGCTTGCCGGCCACGCCGATCATGCCCAGGCGGAAGCGGAGGAGCTGATGGAATTGCGACGGGAATTGGCGCTCCTGAGGGAGCGTCTCGTCGATTATGCCGACCACCAAGAAGACTACCGCAAAACCGCCTGAAAACGCCGCATTTTAGCTTGCATTCCTGCGACGGGGGCACCATACGGAGCCTACGTAACCCATGAGGAGCAGGACGCATGGCAGTTGTGATTGACGGGAAGGCGAAGGCGGCCTCGGTAACGGAGGCGGTCCGCGCATCGGCAGAAGCGCTTGAGGCGAAAAAGGGCGTCAAGCCCGGTCTCGCGGTCGTCATCGTCGGTAATGATCCGGCCAGCCACGCTTATGTGAACTCCAAGAGCAAGATGGCCAAGCAATGCGGGTTCAATTCCATCCAGCACACGCTGCCGGAGGAGACCACACAGGCTGACCTCCTGAAGCTGGTCGGTGAACTGAATGCCGACACCTCCATCCACGGCATTCTGGTTCAGCTGCCGCTGCCGAAACATTTCAATTCAGACGAGATAATCCAGTCGATCCTGCCTGAGAAGGACGTGGATGGCCTGAGCGTGCTGAATGCCGGCAAGCTCGCGACCGGCGATCTTGCCACCGGTCTCATTTCCTGCACGCCCGCAGGCGCCATGCTTCTGGTGCGCGGCATTCACGGAGACGACCTTTCCGGCCTGAACGCCGTTGTCATCGGCCGCTCCAACCTGTTCGGCAAGCCCATGGGCCAGCTTCTGCTCAATGCCAACGCCACTGTGACGATGGCGCATTCGCGAACCAAGGATCTGGCCGGCATCTGCAAGACGGCGGATATTCTGGTGGCGGCGGTTGGCCGCGCGGCGATGGTGAAGGGTGACTGGGTGAAATCCGGCGCGACCGTCATCGACGTCGGCATCAACCGCATTCCCGCACCCGAAAAGGGTGAAGGCAAGTCGAAGCTGGTGGGCGACGTCGCCTATGATGAAGCAAGCGCCGTTGCCGCGGCCATCACCCCTGTTCCCGGTGGTGTCGGCCCGATGACGATCGCGATGCTGATGGCCAACACCGTCATCGCCGCTCATCGCGCCGAAGGCCTGGCGGCACCGAAGTTCTAGGCGGTTGAAACCGGCCGGCTACGCTTTCGGAGCCGGCCCCGTCGAGGCGCGCACTACCAGTTCCGCCTTCCAGAGTTCCTGATACGGCTCCGTCTGGTCGTTCTTGATACGATTGATCAGGCGCTGGCCCACGCGGACGCCTGCCGCTCTCAGCGACGAGCGCGTGGTGGTGAGCGGCACGGAAAAATTATCGGGTTTCAAAAGCGGCAGCACATCGTCATGGGCGATAAGGGAAATATCCTTGCCGGGCTTCAGGCCCCGCTGGTTGAGCGAGCGGATCGCGCCAAGTGCAAGCGCGGTACTGGCGCAGAGAATGGCGGTCGGTTTCTCCGGGCGTGAAAGCAGGGCCTCCATGCCGAGATAACCTTCCTCGTCGGTCATGCTGCCGTGTCTCTTATTGCTTGCATGCAAGGCCAGGCCGTTTGCCGCCAGCGCCTTTTCCACCCCGAGACAGCGCCGATAGGTGAAATCATAGCCTTCCGGACCGTTCAGCAGCCCGATGCGCGTATGGCCAAGCTGAAGCAGAAGCTGGGTCGCATCACGGAAGGCGCCTTCATTGTCCACGTCGAGGTAGGGATAATCCTCCTCCACGCCGATGGAGCGGCCATGCACGAGGAAGGGCAGGGAAAGCGACTGCATCATGGCGATGCGCGGATCGTTATTCTTCATATAAGCGAGATAGATGCCGTCGACGCTGCCGCTAGCGGCGAGCCCGCGAAGGGCTTCGCGTTCCTTTTCCGGCTCGGTGGGCATGATGACGAGATGAAAGCCGCTGCGCGAGGCTTCCTCACCAAGACCGCTCAGGAATTCGCCGAAATGCACATCCGAACGGTGATGTTCGCCAATCGGCATCACGAGCCCAATGGAGCCGACCTTGCCGGTTGCCAGCCGCTGTGCCGCGGCATTGGGGCGATATCCCGTCTTCTCCGCGGCTTCCATGACGCGGCGGCGCGTTTCCGCGCTGACCTCGGGATAGCCGTTGAGCGCCCTGCTGATGGTCGTCTGCGAAATGCCCAGCAGTTGCGACAGCTGTTTCAGGTTCATGTCTGTCATTCCTCCATGCGCGCGCCCGGAAAAGGCCAAAAGCCCCTCCTCATTTTCCCAAAGCGCTTTAGATTTTTAACAGCCCCGTCCGCTTTTCTCAATCGAAAATGATAGCCGCCTTCCTAAATCAATATGACTATTTGGAAGGTCAGGCAGCGTTTCCGAATAAAGAGCCTCTTGACTCCATCTTGATGACAATGAGATGAATAGGCAGCCAAAGCGCTTTGATTGGAGAGGACGCTTTGAGCCTTTTATGTGATGGGAGGTAAATCACATGCGGAAGACCCTTTTGGCGACGGCTGCTTCAATCGTGCTGCTGTCGGGTTCGGCCATTGCCGCCGATCTGAAATTCGCGCCGGGCCAGGACGCCAAGTTCAACTGGAAAAGCTACGAAGACTTCAAAGCGGCCCATGCTGACCTTAAAGGCCAGACGCTGACGATTTTCGGCCCGTGGCGTGGTGAGGACGAGGCTTTGTTCCAGTCCGTTCTCGCCTATTTCGCTGAAGCGACGGGCGTGAATGTCCGTTATTCCTCGTCGGAAAACTACGAGCAGCAGATCGTCATCGACACACAGGCCGGCTCGCCGCCCAATATTGCCATTTTGCCGCAGCCTGGCCTTCTCGCCGATCTTGCCGCCAAGGGTTTTCTTGTGCCGCTCGGCGACGACACGGCCAAATGGGTCGAGGAAAATTACGGCGCGGGTAAATCCTGGGTCGATCTCGGCAGTTATAAGGGCAAGGACGGCAACAAGGCCTATTTCGCTTTCCCCTTCAAGGCCGATGTGAAGTCGCTCGTCTGGTATGTGCCCGAGAATTTCGAGGAAGCGGGATATAAAGTTCCCGAGAGCATGGAAGACCTGCTCAAGCTCACCGATCAGATCGTCGCTGATGGCGGCACGCCCTGGTGCATTGGTCTCGGCTCCGGTGGTGCGACCGGGTGGCCGGCAACCGACTGGGTGGAAGACCTGATGCTGCGCACGCAGCCGCTGGATGTCTACCAGAAGTGGACGACCAACGAGGTGAAATTCACCGATCCGGCCGTGGTTGCCGCGATCAACGAATTCGGCAAATTCGCCAAGAACGAAAAATATGTGAGTGGCGGCGTTGCGGCCGTAGCCTCCACCGACTTCCGCGACAGCCCCAAGGGCCTCTTCGACATTCCGCCGAAGTGCTACCTGCACCATCAGGCATCGTTCATTCCCTCCTTCTTCCCTGAGGGCACCAAGGTCGGAACGGATGCGGATTTCTTCTACATGCCGACCTATGCCTCAAAGCCGGACCTCGGCAAGCCGGTTCTCGGTGCCGGCACGCTCGTCACCATCACTAAGGAAGCGCCCGCTGCCAAGGCATTCGTACAATTCCTGCAGACGCCGATCGCCCACGAAGTGTGGATGGCGCAGTCCAGCTTCCTGACGCCGTACAAGGGTGTGAATGTCGAAACCTATGCCAATGAGCAGATGAAGCGTCAGGGTGAAATCCTGACCACGGCGACGACCTTCGGTTTTGACGGTTCCGACCTGATGCCCGGCAAGATCGGCGCCGGCGCTTTCTGGACGGGCATGATCGATTTCGTCGGCGGCAAGTCCGCCGATCAGGTCGCCGCCGATATCCAGAAGGCCTGGGACGGCCTGAAGTAACACCGATTAAGACGAGGCCTGGCGGCTCGCTGCCGGGCCTCTTCCGCAGGAACGGCCCGACAGCTGCATAAATCAACGCGGCGCGGAGAGGATCAGGGAGGGAACATGGCTCAACAACTGGTGTCCGCCATCGGCGTTATGGTAGCGGGCGTTTTTGCCTGTGCTGCCTATTACTGGCTATCCGATAAGGCGTTGCAGGCAATCTTTCCCGTCCGCTCGGGAGACGTCATTCACGCATCCCGCAATCTCAATCGCCGTGCCGCCGTCCGGCCTTGGCTATTCATAGGCCCGGCGCTGATCCTGTTGCTCGTCTATCTTGTGTATCCCGTCATCGCGACGCTGATCCTCTCCTTCTACGACCGCACCGGCAGCGAATTCGTCGGTCTCGCCAATTATCGCTGGGCGTTTTTCGACGCCGGTTTCCGTCAGTCGATCTTCAACAACATTCTCTGGCTCGCCGTCGTGCCGGCCGCCTGCACCTTCTTCGGCCTCGTCATCGCCGTCATGACGGACCGCATCTGGTGGGGCAACATCGCCAAGTCCATCGTCTTCATGCCGATGGCGATCTCCTTCGTCGGCGCTTCCGTCATCTGGAAGTTCATCTATGAATACCGCGCCGAAGGTCAGGTGCAGATCGGCCTGCTGAACGCCATCGTCGAGTTTTTCGGTGGTAATCCGCAGGTCTGGATTTCCATGCCCTTCTGGAACAACTTCTTCCTGATGGTCATCCTCATCTGGATTCAGACCGGGTTCGCCATGGTCATCCTCTCTGCGGCTTTGCGCGGTATTCCGGAAGAGACCATCGAGGCGGCTGTCATCGATGGCGCCAATGGCTGGCAGATCTTCTGGAAGATCATGGTTCCGCAAATCTGGGGCACTATCGCCGTCGTCTGGACGACGATCACCATTCTCGTGCTGAAGGTCTTCGATATCGTGCTGACCATGACCAACGGGCAATGGAACACCATGGTTCTCGCCAATCTCATGTTCGACTGGATGTTCCGCGGCGGCGGTGATAGCGGCCGAAGCGCTGTTATCGCGCTCATCATCATGGCGGCCGTCACCCCGATCATGGTCTGGAACATCCGCCAGGCAAACCGCGAGATGGAGGGCCGCTGAGATGGATATTGTCAAACGCCTCCGCCGCGTCGGCCTGCCGCGGCTCATCGTTCACGCCAGCGTTCTGATCGTCGTGCTGCTCTGGCTCTTGCCAACGCTCGGCATTCTCGTGAGTTCGCTGCGCGACAAGGATCAGATCACGGTGTCGGGCTGGTGGACCGCTTTTTCGAGCTCCGAACAAACCCAAGCCGTTCGTCTGGCCGATGCCTCGGCTCAGAAGCAGGATGGCAGCCGCTACGTCATATCAGGCAATGTCTTCGAAAACGGCCAGGGCGGAAAGGTTGCGGCCTTCGGCGTGCGCGTGCAGGAGCCGACAGCTTTCAAGGCAGGTGAAGCCGCTGACATCGGCGATGGCGAGACGCTGCTTATCAATGAAGACGGCACTTACGAATATAGCAAAGCCGCAAGCTTCGAGGGTTCGCGCGGCAAGCGCGTCTACATCTCTGTCGCAACGCCGCCCGTCTTCACTCTCGACAACTACCGTACGGTACTCACCTCGGAAGGCATCGGCCAGTCCTTCGTCAACTCGCTGACAGTTGCCGTGCCCGCAACCGTCATCCCCATCCTCATCGCCGCCTTTGCCGCCTATGCGCTATCATGGATGAACTTTTCCGGCCGCAATCTGCTGATCGCCATGGTGGTGGGCCTGATCGTCGTCCCGTTGCAGATGTCGCTGATCCCGCTTCTGAGACTGTACAATGAAATTGGCACTATCTTTGGCGTGCCGTCGAAGACCTATGCCGGTATCTGGCTGGCGCATACCGCCTTCGGCCTGCCGCTCGCGATTTACCTGCTGCGCAATTATATTTCCGGCCTGCCGAAAGAGATCATCGAAAGCGCCCGTGTCGATGGCGCAAGCGATTTCGAAATCTTCGTCAAGATCATCCTGCCGCTCTCTTTCCCCGCGCTCGCTTCCTTCGCCATCTTCCAGTTCCTGTGGACCTGGAACGACCTGCTCGTCGCCATGGTGTTCCTCGGCACGCAGAAGGATGAGCTGGTGCTGACGGGCGCGCTTAACGCGCTGCTCGGCTCGCGCGGCGGCAACTGGGAGATTCTTACCGCCTCGGCCTTCGTCACCATCGTCGTGCCGCTCGGCGTCTTCTTCGCTCTTCAACGTTATCTCGTGCGTGGCCTGCTGGCAGGCTCCGTCAAGGGAGGCTGATCATTCCATGAACGCCCATACCACACAGGACACTTCCATGACCGCTTCGGTGACTTCCGCTTTGACGCCCAACAAGGACTGGTGGCGCGGCGCTGTTATCTATCAGATCTATCCGCGCTCCTATCAGGACTCCAATGGCGACGGCATCGGCGATCTCAAGGGTATCACCGATCGCCTCCATCACATCGCAGGCCTCGGTGCCGATGCGATCTGGATTTCGCCCTTCTTCACCTCGCCGATGAAGGATTTTGGATACGACGTCTCGAATTATGTCGATGTCGATCCGATGTTCGGCACGCTAGCCGATTTCGACGGGCTGATCGCCGAAGCCCACCGTCTCGGCATCCGCGTCATGATCGATCTCGTTCTGTCGCACACGTCCGACCAGCATCCTTGGTTCGTGGAAAGCCGCGCCAGCCGCAACAATGCAAAATCCGACTGGTATGTCTGGTCGGACAGCAAGCCGGATGGCACGCCGCCCAATAACTGGCTGTCGATTTTCGGCGGCTCGGGCTGGCAGTGGGATCCGACCCGCATGCAATATTACATGCACAACTTTCTGACCTCGCAGCCGGACCTTAACCTGCATAATCCGGAAGTTCAGGAAGAGCTGCTGAATATCACACGCTTCTGGCTGAAGCGCGGCGTCGATGGTTTCCGCCTCGACACCATCAACTTCTATTTCCACGACCTTGAGCTGCGCGATAATCCGGCGCTGGCGCCGGAGCGCCGCAATGCCTCCACCGCGCCTGCGGTCAATCCCTATAACTTCCAGGAGCATCTCTACGACAAGAACCGCCCGGAAAACATCGCCTTCCTGAAGCGCTTCCGCGCCGTACTGGACGAATTCCCTGATATCGCCGCCGTCGGCGAAGTGGGCGACAGCCAGCGTGGCCTCGAGATCGTCGGCGAATACACCTCCGGCGATGACAAGATGCAGATGTGCTACGCCTTTGAATTCCTCGCGCCCGATGCGCTGACCCCGCAGCGTGTTGCCGATGTACAGGCGGATTTTGCGAGAGCTGCACCGGAAGGCTGGGCCTGCTGGGCTTTCTCCAACCATGATGTCGTGCGCCATGTCAGCCGGTGGGGCGAACATCTCGAGGACAAGGATGCTTTCGCGAAGGTGCTGTCGGCACTTCTCATGACCCAGCGCGGTTCCGTCTGCATCTATGAGGGCGAAGAACTCGGCCTCACCGAAGCCGATATCGCTTTCGAAGATTTGCAGGATCCTTACGGCATTCAGTTCTGGCCTGAATTCAAGGGCCGCGACGGTTGCCGTACGCCGATGGTATGGGACGCCGGCCATGCGCAGGCCGGGTTCTCGACGGCCGACAAGACGTGGCTGCCGATTCCGACCGAGCACAAGCAGCGCGCCGTGAGCGCCCAGCAGGGCAATGAGGCTTCGGTGCTGGAGCATTACCGCCGCTTCCTCGCGTTCCGCAGGCAGCATCCGGCTTTCGCAAAGGGCGGCATCGAATTTCAGCCCGTGCAGGGAGAGGTGTTGAGCTATACCCGCAAGCTGGGCAACGAAACCGTTCTTTGCGTCTTTAACTTGTCAGCGACGCCAGCAGAGGCCACGCTGCCGGAAGGGAACTGGGAGGTTCTTGAAGGCCATGGCTTTGCAAGCGGACTGAAGGGCAGAAGCGTCGAACTTCCGGCATGGGGCGCTTTCTTCGCCCGTTACGCCTGACAGATGAGGGAGGAACACCCATGACAAGTCTCGTTCTCAAGGATATCCGTAAATCATACGGGCAGGTGAAGGTGCTGCACGGCATCGATCTCGATATCGAACAGGGCGAATTCATCGTTTTTGTTGGCCCCTCCGGCTGCGGAAAATCGACCCTGCTGCGCATGATCGCCGGGCTGGAGGAAATCACCGGCGGCGAGATGTATATTGACGGCCAGCTTGTCAACGAAATCCCGCCTTCGCGTCGGGGCATCGCCATGGTGTTCCAGTCCTATGCCCTTTATCCGCACATGACTGTCTACGACAACATGGCCTTCGGCATGAAGATCGCCAGGGAAAGCAAGCAGGAGATCGACCGCCGCGTTCGCGCCGCCGCCGAAATCCTGCAGCTCACGCAATATCTGGAGCGATTGCCAAAGGCGCTGTCCGGCGGCCAGCGTCAGCGTGTCGCCATCGGTCGCGCGATCTGCCGCAACCCCAAGGTCTTCCTGTTCGATGAGCCGCTCTCGAACCTCGATGCGGCTCTGCGTGTTGCCACGCGCATTGAAATCGCCAAGCTCAACGAGCAGATGGCCGATACAACGATGATCTACGTTACCCACGACCAGGTGGAGGCGATGACGCTCGCTGACCGCATCGTCGTTTTGAACGCTGGGCGGGTGGAGCAGGTCGGCGCGCCGCTTGAGCTTTATGAGAGGCCGGCCAATCTTTTCGTGGCGCGTTTCATCGGCTCGCCCGCCATGAATATTATCGGTGCGAAAGTGACCGGCACGGGTGAACGGACCTCCATCGAACTTGCCGGCGGCAAGACATTGGTCGTCGATGTTCCCACATCCGCATCTGAGCAGGGCAAGGCCGCAAGCTTTGGCGTTCGGCCGGAAGACCTGAGCATCGCGACGGGCGACGACTATCTATTCGAGGGAAAAGTCGCGATCGTGGAGGCCCTGGGTGAGGTGACCCTGCTTTATCTCGAAGCGCCCAAGGGCCAGGAGCCGATCATCGTAAAGGTACCGGGCATTGTTTCCGTGGGTAAGGGTGAAACCCTGCGCTTTGCCGCCCTGCAGGAGAAGCTTCATCTTTTCGATGCGGAAGGCAAAGCCTACCGCAAGTAAACAGTGGCGATACTGAAACAAGCCCCGGAACTGTCCGTTCCGGGGCTTTTTACTGCTTATCAGCCGTGTGGAAAAACGTCGGAAATGTCCCGCTTCCGTCCTGTTTAAGCTGACGCTGATATGAATTGTTAAAGACTATGGCCTAGTCTCGTCCTATTGGTAAGCATTGGGAGTTCGGGCGTGCAGAGCGGTGCGGGTGTCATCAGAAATCATTATCTGAGCAAGGAAGAGTCCTTCATGTATGACCGCGAAAGCCGGTTCCGCATGGAAGACACCATGAACGCGGCGCGCATCGAATATACCGAAAAGGCCGTGATGCACATGGCGGCACGCCGCTGCGACGTCATTCGCATCTCCCAGACAGAGGCCGTGCTGGCGCTACTGACCAAATACAACCTGCCGAACCAGTTCTATCTCGATATCCCCGATGCCCGCATCACCAAGATCGGCTGCGTGATGTTGCGCGTCAACGCCAACAACACCATCCATGTCCGCTTCCTGCGTATGCTGACACAGAAGGAGCTGGATCGAATTTTCGTGTTCAGCACGCACCCGGCCCACAAGGACCGCAAGCTGGATATCCGGTCGTTCTAAGACCCTGACGATTTGCGGCTTTAGGAAAGCCCGCCCAGAACCGTCTGCTTCAGCTTCACATCCGGCACTTCGATGAAGGCGAGATCGCTGCGGCCGAAATAGGATTTCTGGTTGGTGGCGGACCAGTCGTTGCAGACCAGTTTGTAACGGCCTTTCTTCTCCGGCTTTTCCGGCATGGCGTAGAGATAGTCGCCCGTGCGTGCGGCGAGCGGAATGTTGCTGTCCTGATTGCATCGCTTGAGGATTTGGACGAGCGTTTCGCTGTCCACTTCGGTCACCATCAGCTTGCCGTCGAAGCGCAGCGAGGCGTTGAAATCATAACGGCGAATATCGCCTGCAGGCAGGCCTGCGCCGAAAGAGGTGTGGCCGATGAAACCGACATCGGCGCCGGTCTTCGCGGCGATCAGATGCGCCACATGGCGCCCTGCTTCGTCGACGGTCATCGCCTTGGCGGCCTTGCCGACAACTTCCCGTTCTTCTGCGGTCAGGTGCTTTTCAAGCGTCTGCTCGATGAGAGTCTTGAGAGCCGGCGAGGCGGGAGCATCACGATCGATGGTGACCGTCTCAATGGCGGCGGCCTTGCCGGGACCGGTAATTGTCGCGACCGTCATGGAGGTGCACCAGGAGCCGGTGTGGACATAGCGCGTCGCGCCCTCTTCGTGCACGAAATTCAGGTGATCATGGCCGCCCACCAGCAGCGTGCCGTCAGGCAGCACCGGCAGAATATCGCGGTCGGCGACAACGCCGGCGTGGCTCAGAACAATATTGATCGCATCCGCTTTGACGATTTCGGGCAGATTGGCCTTCGCCCATTCCACCGGCTGAGGAATGTCCAGCATCTCGCGCGTCGCCTTCGGATAGGTATTGATCGCATTGGTCGCGAGGCCCGCGACGATGACCGCCCGTTCGCCGGCCTTCACCGCGGCACTGGACGGCGCATAGGGGTTGCCGCTTCGCTTGTCGATGATGTTGGAAAGCACGGTGATGCCGAGGGCTTGAGCACGGCTGACGAAATTGGCGAGGTCATTGTCGATATCGGGCTCATGATTGCCGATATTGATGACCGTGGGGGCAAGCTTGGCGAGCGCCGCAAGGAAGGTCCATTCGATTTCGCCGGCCGAACGTGTGGCCACGGCGTTGCCGAGTTCGAAAAGGTCGCCATTTAGCAGGATGATGTGGGGCGCCTTGTCGGCCGCGATACGCGTTTCGATGGCCGCGAGAAGCTGGCCGATACGCTCATAGGCCGAATGCAGATCGGAGATGACGATGGCACGCAGGGCTACATCCTGCGCCGTTGCCGGCATGGCCGCTACCGTCAGCGGCAGCATGGCGGTGCCCGCCATAAGCTTCAGCACATCGCGGCGGTTGCTTGAAAAAATCGTCATGTCATGTCCCATTATCCGAAACTGCGCCGTCATCCCACGGCTGGTCGGGAACGCCTTAAGAGGCGATCATCACAGCCGCATGACAAGTTTGGCGTTTAAGGCATGGGAAATAAAGCTGTTTCTGCGTCCGCCCGTCCCGGGCGTGAAAGTGCGGTGTGACGATGCCGCAGAGCGGGGTTTAAAGGCGAAAGCCGCATCCAGCCTTCGCCTTTTGGAAATCAATGAAACAGGACGCTGGCACCTTGATCGGCAGGACCGGCATTACGGCGGAAGGGGGCGAAAAGTTCGCGGCCCATGCCCCATTCATTGCCGGAGAGATCAGCGCGCGCCGGTTCGCGTTTTGACAGTTCGGCGGCGGACACCAGCACTTCGAGCGATCCGGAAACGGCGTCGAGACGGATGATATCGCCATCGCGGATGAGCGAGATCGGCCCGCAATCGGAAGCCTCAGGCGTAACATGGATCGCGGCCGGTACCTTGCCGGATGCGCCGGACATGCGCCCGTCCGTCACAAGCGCCACCTTGAAGCCGCGGTCCTGCAGCACGCCGAGCGGCGGCGTCAGGCGGTGCAGCTCAGGCATGCCATTCGCCTTCGGCCCCTGGAAGCGGACGACCGCAATGAAGTCGCGGTTAAGCTTGCCTTCCTTGAAGGCGTCCTGAAGCTCCTGCTGGTCGTGGAAAACAATCGCGGGCGCTTCGATGATATGGCGCTCCGGCTTGACGGCGGAAATCTTGATGACGGATTTGCCGAGATTACCGGTCAGCATCTTGAGACCGCCGGTGGGCTGGAACGGTGTTTCAATGCTGGAAAGCACCTTCGGATCGTGGCTCTGCTCGGGGGAGGGCTGGCGGGTGACCGCGCCCTTCTCGTCCAGTAGTGCATCCACGGTGTAGGCGGCCAGACCCTGTCCGAAGACGGTGCGCACATCGTCATGCACGAAGCCTTGTTTCAGGAGCTGCTTGATGAGGAAGCCCATGCCGCCTGCAGCGTGGAAATGGTTCACATCGGCCAGCCCGTTGGGATAAACGCGGGCCAGCAGCGGCACGATGTCAGAGAGATCAGAAATATCCTGCCATGTGAGGATGATGCCTGCGGCGCGCGCCATGGCGATCAGATGCATGGTGTGATTGGTGGAACCACCGGTCGCATGCAGACCCACGACGCCGTTGACGATGGATCGTTCGTCGATCATCTCGCCGGCGGGGGTGAATTCGTTGCCCTGCGCGGTGATGGCGAGCGCTCTCTTGGTAGCCTCGCGGGTCAGCGCGTCACGCAATGGCGTGCCGGGATTGATGAAGGAGGAACCAGGCATATGAAAGCCCATGATCTCCATCAGCATCTGGTTGGAATTGGCGGTGCCGTAGAAGGTGCAGGTTCCGGGACCGTGGTAAGATTTGGATTCCGCTTCCAGCAGCTCGGCGCGACCGACCTTGCCTTCGGCGTAAAGCTGGCGAATACGCGACTTCTCGTCATTCGGCAGGCCTGATGTCATCGGACCGGCAGGAATGAAGACCGCGGGCAGGTGACCGAAGGCGAGTGCGGCGATGACGAGGCCGGGCACGATCTTGTCGCAGACGCCAAGATAGAGGGCGGCATCGAACATGTTGTGCGAGAGGCCGATCCCCGCAGCCATGGCGATGGCATCGCGGGAAAACAGCGAAAGCTCCATGCCGGGCTGCCCTTGGGTGACGCCGTCACACATCGCAGGTACGGCGCCGGCAACCTGAGCGATACCGCCCGCTTCCTTGGCTGCATCGCGGATGATGGCCGGGAAGGTCTCATAGGGCTGGTGCGCCGACAGCATGTCGTTATAGGCGGTGATGATGCCGAGATTGGGAACCCGGTCGCCGGCAAGGATGTCCTTGTCGGCGGGGGAACAGACCGCAAACCCGTGTGCAAGATTGCCGCAGGACAGGACGGAGCGGTGAACGCCTTTTGAGACCTGCAGCCGCAGCCGCTCGAGATAGGTCTCGCGATAGGGCTTGGAACGTTCGACGATGCGGGCGGTGATGGCCTGAATGCGGGAATCGACGGACATGGGCGTTCATCCTGTTCGTTGGTCGACAACCGGCGTTCCGGGAGGCGAATGCCGGTTGTCGTGTTTCAGTCTTCATGTCTTCGGGGCGCTCGTCGCGGGCCGCAGGAGCGGCCGTCGCGTCGGCTTATGGCGCCCAGTAAATATCCACTGGCGTTTCTGCCCGGTTCAGCACGGCACGGACGGGCATTTCTTCCTCATCCTCGCCCGACTGCGCCTTCTCCAGCGTCGCCTTCTTGGCGGCGCCTTCGATGTGCAGCACCAGGAAGCCGGCATCGTGCAGGCTGGAGAAGTTGAAGGTCAACCGTTCCTCGCCGGCATTCTCGGCCGCCATGGTCAAAACGCCGCGCGGCTCATCGAGATCAAGCGCTTCGTAGAGATTGTCTCCACCGGGAAAGAACGAGGCCGTGTGGCCATCCGTTCCCATACCGAGAATGACAACATCGAAGGGATCGCAGATCGCTTCGGTCTTGACGGTCGCAAGCGTTGCCGCATCCTCCGGCGAGGCCGCCGGCTGGAACAGCGGCACGAAATAAGCCGCCTTCGCCTTGTTTTGCAGAAGATTCTCGGCGACGAGACGATGATTGGAGCGATCGCTTTCCGGCGGCACGAAACGCTCGTCCACCAGCGTCACGCTGATATTGGGCCAATCGAGATCGTGCTGGGAAAGCGCCTGAAAGAACAGCTTCGGTGTAGAGCCGCCAGAGACCGCAATGCTTGCGGTCCCCCGTTCCTTGGTTGCCGCGTCGAGCCGCTGGGCGACATCAGCCGCAAGCGTATTGGCAAGATCGGAGGCGCTATCGAAGGCGTGGATTGTTTCGCTCATCCGCGCGCCCTCAGTCGGCATCGTGCCAGGTACGACCGTCACGCTCGATCAGTGCGATCGAGCCGCTCGGCCCCCAGGTTCCTGCCGTGTAACCCTGCACGCCCTGACCAAGCTCTTCCCAGCTCTTGAGAATTGGGTCAATCCAGTCCCATGCGGCCTCGACCTCGTCGCGGCGCATGAACAGCGTCTGGTTGGACCGGATGGTATCCATCAGCAGGCGCTCATAGGCGTCGGGGCTGCGCACGTTGAAGGCTTCGGCAAAGCTCATGTCCAGCGACACCTGGCGCAGGCGCATGCCACCCGGACCGGGGTCCTTGATGAGGAGCGACTGCTTGACGCCTTCATCCGGCTGCAGACGAATGACCAGCTTGTTGGCCTCGATCTTGCCGGCCGCGTCGTCGAAGATCGAATGCGGGATCTGCTTGAAGGTGACGACGATTTCCGAAACGCGGGTCGCGAGGCGTTTTCCCGTGCGGATGTAGAAGGGAACGCCCGCCCAGCGCCAGTTGGCGATCTCAGCCTTGATGGCGACGAAGGTTTCGGTGTTGGAAACGCCGCCTTCCAGCTCTTCCAGATAGCCCTTGACCGGGCCACCTGCGGAAGCGCCGGCGCGGTACTGGCCCCGAACCGTCAGCTTTTCGACGTTGCTGGTGTCGATCGGCTTCAGCGAACGCAGAACCTTCAACTTTTCGTCGCGCACGGCTTCGGCGTTCATGGAAGCCGGCGGCTCCATGGCGACGAGGCAGAGCAGCTGGAGAATATGGTTCTGCACCATGTCGCGCAACGCGCCGGCCTTGTCGTAATAACCGGCGCGACCTTCGAGACCGACTGCCTCAGCAACCGTGATCTGCACGTGGTCGATATGCGCGGAATTCCACAGCGGCTCGTAAAGCGCGTTGGCGAAACGCAGCGCCATCAGGTTCTGCACCGTCTCCTTGCCGAGATAGTGGTCGATGCGGAAGATCTGCTCTTCCTTGAAGACATGGCCGATGGTGTCGTTGAGTTCCTGCGCCGAGGCGAGGTCGCGGCCGATCGGCTTTTCAACGACGATGCGGGTCGAGCGGGTGATGAGCTTGTGTTCGCGGATCTTGTCGGCGATATCGCCGAAAATTCCGGGCGCGACAGCGAGATAGAAAGCGCGCACGCGCTCTTTACCTTCGTCCAGCAGCTTCTTCAGCACGTCCCAGCCATTGTTGCCCTTGGCGTCAACGGGCACGTAGAAAAGCCTGTTCAGGAACACGGCAACCTGCGCGTCGTCATACTCGCCGGCCTTCAGATGCTCCTTCAGGGCGTCCTGTGCGAATTTGCGATATTCCTCATGGGTCATGACCGAACGCGACGCACCGATGATGCGGGTCGGCTCCGTGAACTGCCCTTCGATCTGCCGGTGATAAAGGGCCGGCAGAAGCTTGCGCTCGGCAAGATCGCCCGTGCCGCCGAAAACGACACAATCAAAAGGTTCAACAGGAATGATCTGACTGCTCATATCGATTCTCTCGATCTTCAAGGGTTGGGGCATCAATAATCTAATCGATTTAAAAATGCCAGACTCAGTTATGTGAAATTATGAATTTTGCTTTTGCCGGTGTGCTTGCCACCGGTAATGGACTGTAAACATTGGACTAAAACCTGTCTCGCAATGCAAACCACGAAAGCGCCAGGAAAAGCAGCGGCGCGCGCAGTGACGTTCCGCCCGGAAAGGCCGGCACTTTAAGCCGCGCGAATGGCGCCAGCATGTCCTTTTTGCCGAGCACCAGATCGGCATAAAGCTTGCCGCAATAATTCGAAAGCATCACGCCGTGGCCTGAATATCCACCGATGGAGGTGACACCTGGCATGACCTCACGCACGAACACCTTGCGCGGCAGGGTAATGCCGACGGAGCCGCCCCAGGAATGGGTGATGTCGATATCCTTCAGCTCGGGATAGATTTCCGCGATCTGCCGGCGGATGTGGCTGGAAATATCCCGCGGCGTATCTGCCGTGTAAGCTTCGCGGCCGCCGAACAACAGCCGGTTATCGGCCGTCTTGCGGAAGTAACGCACCACAAACCGTGAATCCGCCACGGCCTCCCGGTCTGGAATGATGCCGGGGAAGGCATCCAGCGGTGCGGTTGCGCCGATGAAGGAGCGGATCGGCATGATATGGGCTGCCGTTATCGGTTCCAGATTGCCGATATAGGCATTGGTCCCAATCAACACCCGTGGCGCAGTGATGGTGCCGAAAGGGGTGTCGATGATGGTCTTGCCGCCCACTTGCCGGATGGATTTCGCAGGCGTCATCTCGTAAATCTGAGCACCCGCATCTTTCGCGGCTTTCGCAAGCCCGACCAGCAGCTTAAGCGGGTGTATATGGCCGGTGCCGGTGTCGCGGGTGCCACCGAAATAATGAGTGGAGCCGACGCGTTTGCGCGCTTCGCCACGCTCCATGTAGGAAATATGCGGATAGCCGTAGCGGTTGTTCATCGCATCGACGCTGCGGCGATAGTCGTCCTCGTAACCTGCCTTGTGCGCCACATAGAGTTGGCCCGGCAGATAATCCATGTCGATGCCGCGGCTGCTTGCGAAATCGCGCACATAATTCTTGGCGTTTTCGGCGATGTCGAACAGCAGCTTCGATTGCTCGAAGCCAATCTCTTCCTCAAGCTCATCGGGGAAAGAGCGCTGGCCGGTGCCGAACTGGCCGCCATTTCGGCCGGAAGCGCCATCGCCAAAACGATGCGCTTCTATGAGGGCGACCGAGACGCCGTTTTCAGCGAGATTACAGGCGGCCTGAAGACCGGTGTAACCACCGCCGATGATCGCGACATCCACCTGCTTCGACCCATCGAGGGCGGGATAGTCCGGCCGCTCACCGACGGTTGCCTGATACCAGGATAGTCCCGGCGCAATCGGGCTTTGCCATGTCATGCTCGGGATTCCTCACACGTTGAGAAGCAGGAACTCGCGCTCCCAGGGGCTGATGACCTGCATGAAGGTCTCGAATTCCCCCCGCTTCAGACCGGCATAAAGGCCGACAAATTCGTGACCGAAGATCCGGTCGAACTGTGCCTCGCCCTCCAGCAAGGCGACCGCTTCAAGCAGGCCACGCGGCAGGTCGATAGAGCCCTCATTGGCAGTATCGGCGGTAGGTTCGGTCGGCTCGATGCTGTTGACGATGCCGAGCCAGCCGCAGCCGAGCGAGGCCGCGAGCGCCAGATAGGGGTTGGCGTCCGAGCTCGGCAGGCGGTTTTCGACGCGCCGCGCCTGCGGGCCGGAAATCGGCACGCGGAAGGCCGTCGTGCGGTTGTCGTAACCCCAGGCATTGTTCACCGGGCAGGCCATGTCAGGCGTCAGGCGGCGGTAGGAATTCACATAGGGCGCCAGCATGACCAGCGCATTCGGAACGTAACGCTGCATGCCGCCGACAAAGGAGAAGAATTCTCTCGAAGGGCTGCCATCTTCATTGGAGAAGATGTTGCGGCCGCTATCGATTTCTACCACCGACTGGTGGATGTGCATGGCCGAACCCGGCTGGCCCTGCATCGGCTTGGCCATGAAGGTGGCATAGATGCCGTGCTTCAGCGCGGCTTCGCGAATGGTGCGCTTGAACAGGAACACCTGGTCGGCAAGCTCGATCGGATCGCCATGGCGCAGGTTGATTTCCAGCTGTGCCGGCCCTTCCTCATGGATGAGCGTATCGATCTCGAGGCCCTGTTTTTCGGAGAAATGATAGATGTCATCAATCAACTCGTCGAACTCGTTGATGCCGGCGATGGAATAGCTTTGACCTCCAACGATGGAGCGTCCTGACCGGCCCTTTGGCGGATGCAGCGGATAGTCCGGATCGTCATTCATGGCGACGAGGTAGAATTCGATTTCCGGTGCCACCACCGGCTTCCAGCCCTTTTCGGTATAGAGCGAAAGCACGTTCTTCAAAACGTTGCGCGGCGTGTATGGCACGAAATTGCCTTCCGCATCCACCACGTCACAGATCACCTGCGCGGTCGGGTCGGTTTCCCAGGGCACGACGGAGAGGGTGGAAAGATCAGGCACCAGCTTCAGATCGCTGTCGCGCGGCTCGTAGCGGAAATTGGCGGTCTCATCGGGATATTCGCCCGATATCGTGTGGCGATAGAGCGCCGAGGGTAGAGCAAGCGAGGTATCGCCCGTGAATTTCGCCGTCGGCATCATTTTCCCGCGCGGTACGCCGGCAAGGTCGGGCGTGATGCATTCTATGTCTTCTATCCCACGCGCCCTCAGCCATTGCGCGGCTTCGCGCCAGGAGGAAACGCCACGGGTGGAGGAAAGGTCGAGGGGAGGGGTCTTCTTTGCCATGGTTGCCTGTTTTTTCGGGCGGAGCATGGTTTTCTTGGCGGGCATGTATCACCGGGTCTGTGTTTCGACTGTCGCCATCATAACCGTAGTTTGGCAATTGGCGAGGGGGAAAGCGCCATTGACAAGCGGCGGCACTTGGAAAAGAGGAAAGGAAACGAAACGGATGGAATGATGGCAGATAAATGTGACGTGCTGATTTTGGGGGCGGGCGCCGCCGGCATGATGTGCGCCATCCGCGCCGGCCAGCGCGGCCGCTCCGTCGTCGTTCTCGATCATGCGAAAGCGCCGGGCGAAAAGATCCGCATCTCCGGCGGCGGCCGCTGTAACTTTACCAATATCCACGCCGGGCCGAGGAATTATCTCTCTGCCAACCAGCATTTCGCCAAATCCGCGCTTGCCCGATATACGCCGCGCGATTTCATCGCCCTTGTCGAAAAACACCGTATCTCCTGGCACGAAAAGACGCTCGGCCAGCTTTTCTGTGATGACAGCGCCAAGGATATCATCCGCATGCTGCTGGCTGAAATGCAGGCGGTGAATGCGAAGCTTCGGCTCGAAACGTCAGTCTCCGCCGTGACCCATGACGGCGGCCGTTTTCGGGTGTCGACCTCGGGTGGCGTCATCGAGGCGGAGAGCCTCGTCGTCGCGACAGGCGGCAAGTCTATCCCGAAGATGGGCGCGACCGGTTTTGCCTACCAGATCGCCGAACAGTTCGGCCTCAAGCTCATTGAAACCCGCCCCGGCCTCGTTCCGCTGACGCTTGATCCCGGTCTTCTGGAAAAGCTGAGCCCGCTTGCCGGTGTCGCTGTTCCGGCCGAGGTTTCCCATGGCAAAACCTCGTTCGAGGAAGCGCTATTGTTCACCCATCGCGGTTTGAGCGGTCCTTCCATACTGCAAATCTCCTCATACTGGCGCGAGGGTGATCCCATCCGCCTGAAGCTTGAGCCGCATCGCGATCTGGCCGCGGTGTTGAAGCAGGCCAAACAGAAAAACGGCCGTCAGTCCGCCCAGACCGCCCTGTCGGAGATCCTTCCGAAGCGGCTCGCCCAGCATGTCGTCGAACAATCCGGCCTCACCGGCCATCTTGCCGATATGTCCGACAAGGCTCTGGCGAAGCTGGCGGCAGAGGTGCAGGACTGGCAGATCAAGCCCGCCGGTTCGGAAGGTTATCGCACCGCGGAGGTCACGCTCGGCGGCGTGGACACCACCGGCCTCGATTCCCGCAGCATGGCGGCGAAATCCGTGCCCGGCCTCTATTTCATCGGCGAATGTGTCGATGTGACCGGCTGGCTCGGCGGTTATAATTTCCAGTGGGCCTGGGCGTCCGGGCAGGCGGCCGGCGAATTCGCGTGATCGTCTCTGGCCGTGGAAAAGATCGGACCTCTCTCCTTTGTCATGCGGGACTTGATCCGGCATCCAGCCATGGCGCTTCTGGGCCGTAAAGAGTCTTTCGCGATCAAGGACTTGATCGCGCTCGACCCCGGAACTAGTCCGGGGTGACGGAGCTGATGAGACCTGTTCGCCAACCCAGTTTCAGTTGGTAAAGTTGTGGCCCTTCCTCGCTTTTTTAATAATCTGTTAACGGGGGAGGAGTCATCCTGACCGAATGCCAGCAAGGCCGGATCGCTCAATGATCCCGCTGCACATGATGTCACGCTGGAAGCCCTTAACAGGGCATGGGTCGGTTGAGTTTTTCGTCTGGAGCCCGCGCATGAACAGATCTGCACATCGCCGCCCTCGCGCCATTGCCATCGCCCGCACTGACAACGAGAGCCGGCAGTTGGCCTTTCGGCTGAGCCTCATCGCAGCCGGTGCTCTCGCAGCCCTTATCGCCCTCTTCCATTGATCGACGGCTTTTCGCCTTCACAAAGTTGATAAGCGCGCTGAAAAACCGTGACATCCGTGATGCCTCGGCCATATCCCTGTAAAACTTTTCTTCCTGCAGAATGGCTTCACGCCGTGTGCGCGGTCGCTGATTTTCAATAATGGCCCGTGCTGCAAAAATCGCGTGCATGTTTGCTCTCCTTCTTACTGCGGAGGGCCATGATGCACGCCGTTTTTTGATTTATCTGCGCAAGAAAATGCGCTACGTTTTTCAATTATGAAAAACGTCACCTGGGATTCCTACCAGCTTTTCCTCGATGTGTCACGCAGCGGTGGCCTGACGGGTGCCGCCGCGCTGACGGGCTTAAGCCCCGCGACCATAGGGCGGCGCATGGTCGAGCTGGAGGAGCGGATCGGCAAGGCGCTGTTCCAGCGCAGCCAGACGGGATACGCCCTCACAGTGGACGGCCGTGCGTTGTTCGACAGACTTCAGGCCATGGAGAATGCGGCCAGGGATATCGAGGGGTGGCAGAAGGCGTCATCGGCCTCGTCCATCGTGCGGATTGCCGTGGGCACCTGGAATGCCTGGCTCTTGACCAGCAACTTCTCCGCCATCTGCACGGATCGCGATGATTTCCGCATCGACCTTTTTATTGCCGAGCAGAGGGCGTCTCTGGCCCATCGCGAAAACGATATCGGTATCCGCGCTTTCGAGCCGCAGGAGCGCAATCTCGCTGCCATCAAGACGGGGGAGGTTGCCTACGCTCCCTACAGGCTGCGCAATGCCGCCGCCACTGTCGCTGACCGCTGGCTGTCGGTAGCCGAGGAAAACGCCATTTCAACCTATCTTCGCTGGCCGCATGAAAACCGGAGCAACGAGATCGTCGTAACGGTGAACCGGCCAACAGCGCTTCTCGATCTTGTCCTGTCAGGGGCGGGGATCGCGGTGCTTCCCTGTTTCGTGGGCGATGCGGATGCGCGCCTCGTCCGGGAGGGCGGCGAAATCGAACCGCTGCGCCACAATCAATGGATCGTCATGAATAATGACGATCGCCACCGACCCGATATCAGGACGGTGGCGGATCGGATGACCCGTCTGATCAAGAGCCATTCCGATCTCTACGCCGGACGCAAGGGCCGCCCGGCATAGATGAAATCACGTTCAGTTGTATAAATAAATTTTAATAATTTATAGTTGCGTGCGCATCAAAATATTCATAGGTTGCTTTTCGTAAGTTTAACCCTTTCAGGTTGAGGCCGCCATGATAATTTCAGCATCATACGTAAATGCGATGTCCGCAGCAGGAACGCCGGAAGAAGCAGCAAAGCTCTTTTATGCAGCAGTCAGTAAGGGGCTCGCGGCAGTTGTTGCCGATGCTCTTTCGCAATCCGTCACGGCAATTGCGCCGGCAGCCTCAGGCACCAAGATCGCAGGCTGGGAAAAGCTCGTGGGAGGCGTGGCGATGCATCTGGCGTGGGAATCGCCGGCCGTTCTGAACCCGATTCCCCTGACGCAACTTGCCTGCTTCGCTCCCTATGCGCCCCAACTCCAGGGTAACGTGGAGGCGATGGGCGTCAATGTAAGCATCGGCGTTTCCGTGTCGGCGAGCTTCTGAGGCGGCCACTTCCGACGTTTGCACTGAAGACCGGAACATCGATTATGATGTTCCGGTCTTTCGTTTCACGCGGCGTCACGCCCCTGCGCAACGATGACGGGGATAAGCAGATCACCCCAGTTGCCGCCGCCGCCATGGTGGCGGGCCGAGCGGACCAGCTCGACGGAAACGCCGGCCTCGACGGCTTTCATGACGGCCTGGTTGAGGCGGTGCAGGTCATTGGCCAGCATGCGGATGGCAGCCTGCTGATCCTGCGTCATGGCGGAGGATTGCTCCTCGGCGCGTTCCTTGACGTGCGTCTTGATGGGATTGTGGGCGTTCATGGCATTTCTCCTCTCGTTATTGTCAGGGGTTTTTGATCTGCTTTGCAAGCCCTTCCCGCGATGGGGAAGGGCGGTTTTCTTGATTTATTCGGCCGCCGGGCGGAACTGGTCGTGCTCGGTGGATTCCTTCATGGCCGTGGTGGACGACGTGCCGCCAGAGATCGCCAGAGACACGGCGTCGAAATAGCCGGTGCCGACTTCGCGCTGGTGCTTGGTGGCGGTGTAACCATTGGCCTCTGCTGCGAATTCCGCCTCCTGAAGCTCGGAATAAGCCGCCATCTGCCGGTCCCTGTAGCCGCGCGCCAGTTCGAACATGCCGTAGTTGAGCTGGTGGAAGCCAGCGAGCGTGATGAACTGGAACTTGTAGCCCATCGCGCCTAGCTCGCGCTGGAACTTCGCAATCGTCGCGTCGTCGAGGTTCTTTTTCCAGTTGAACGACGGCGAGCAGTTGTAGGCGAGCTTCTTGCCCGGATGCACCTTGTGCACGCCTTCAGCAAACCTGCGCGCCTGTTCCAGATCCGGCTTTGATGTTTCGCACCAGATCAGGTCGCAATAGGGCGCATAAGCCACCGCGCGGGCAATGCAGGGCTCCAGACCGTTCTTGACCTGATAAAAGCCCTCAACGGTGCGCCCGGCATCGTAATCCACGAAGGGACGGTCGCGCTCGTCGATATCGGAGGTCAGAAGCTTGGCGGCCTCCGCGTCCGTGCGGGCGATGACCAGCGTTGGTACACCCATAACGTCGGCCGCCAGCCGTGCTGCCGTCAGGTTGCGGATGTGCGCCGCCGTCGGGATCAGAACCTTGCCGCCGAGATGGCCGCACTTCTTTTCCGATGCCAGCTGATCCTCATAGTGAACACCTGCTGCGCCTGCCTCGATGAAGGCCTTCATGATCTCGAAGGCGTTGAGCGGCCCGCCGAAACCGGCCTCCGCATCGGCAACGATCGGCGCGAACCATGTGTCGACAGAAAGGCCCTTGCCCTCCGTGGTCTCGATCTGGTCGGCGCGTTGCAGGGTGCGGTTTATGCGCTTGGCCAGCTCCGGCGCTGCATTGGCGGGATAGAGCGACTGGTCCGGATACATGGCCGAGGCCGTGTTCGCATCCGCTGCAACCTGCCATCCCGAGAGATAAATCGCCTTCAGCCCGGCGCGAACCATCTGCATGGCCTGGTTGCCCGAGAGCGCACCCAGCGCATTGACGAAATTCTCCTCGTTGATCAGCTTCCACAGCCGGTTCGCACCCATTTCGGCCAGCGAATGGCGGATTTCGACAGAGCCGCGCAGCCGCTCCACGTCGGCGGCGGTATAGGTGCGCTCGATGCCGTCGAAACGTCCCTGCGGTGCGCCCGGAACAAGTTTGTAAAAATCCGTCATACTTCTCTCTCCCATGAAAAATGCGGTTTTCGTAGCGGGCCGTCTTGAACATCATACGGCGCCGTTTGATGTGACTACATTTACATTTTTCGAGATTTGATCGCCAGAACAAACATAAAAACAGTGACTTGAAAGAGGTTATCCTGTAGTGTGCATGACAGAGTGACGCTGTAAAAATGTAAATTTTGTAAAAGAGTATGATCCGTCGATTTTGTAATGGAATTGTATGTGTTGACGGGGGTGGAGGGGAAAGGCTGTGTCGGAAAACAAGATTTTTGCGGGCCCGCGCGTGCGCCGCATTCGCAACGGTCTCGCGCTGACGCAGACGGCCATGGCCGAGGCGCTGGCGATTTCGCCGTCCTATCTCAATCTCATCGAGCGCAACCAGCGGCCGCTGACAGTGCAGCTGCTTTTGAAGCTCGCCTCTGTGTACAAGGTCGATCTGGATGACCTGCAGGGCGAAAGCGCCGGTTCCGCCGGGCAGCTGCGCGAGGTCTTCGCCGATCCGCTGCTGGTCGGCGAAGTGCCGTCGCCGCAGGAACTGATTGAGGTCGCCGATGCCGCGCCAAATGCGGCAAGTGGTGTTCTCAAGCTATACCGGGCTTACCGGGAACAGGCGCAGCGCCTCTCCGATCTCTCCGATCTTCTGGCGCGGGAGGGTCATGAAACGATGCTTTCCTCCACCCGCCTGCCGATCGACGAGGTGCGACACGTCTTTGAAAACCGCCCGGCCTACTTCCATTCCATCGATGCGGCTGCGGAAGACCTCCACAAACATTTGTCGACGGGCGATGATCTCGCCTCCGGCGTTCGCGCATGGCTCCAGAAAAACCACGGCATCGTTGTCCGCACCCTGCCGGTTCACGCTATGCCGAACCTCCGGCGACGTTACGACCGGCATTCCATGCGGCTTTTTTTATCCGAGCGCCTGTCGCAGCCGGATCAGCTGAGGGAAATGGCGATGGAGACCTGCCTTCTGGCGCTGCGCGAAGAAATCGGTACGGAGCTTGAAGGGCTTGGCCTGAAAGGGGAAGAGGCGAGACGCATTGCCCGCTTCGAACTGGCGCGTTACGCCGCTCATGCGTTGATGATGCCCTATGGCGCATTCCTCGGCGCCGCCCAGCGGGCGAAGTACGATCTCGAAGTCTTGCGGTCGCGCTTCAACGTATCGTTCGAACAGGCGGCCAATCGCCTTGTCAGCCTGCAGCGGCCGACAGCCGCGGCGATCCCGTTTTTCCTGATGGAAATCGACAATGCCGGTAACCGTTTTCGCCTTGCGGGGGCCGGCGGTTTTCCAAGGGCGCGTTTTGGCGGCCTCTGTCCGCGTCTCAATATTCATGCGGCTTTCGCCCAGCCGGGACAAGTGCTCGTGGAAGCGGTCGAGATGCCCGACGGGGATGCTTTCCTCACGGTGTCGCGCACGCTGGAAGGTCCGCAGGCTGGTTTCGGCGAGAGGGTGCGGCGAACGGCGGTGCTTCTGGGCTGCGATTTCAATCAGGCGGCAGAGACCGTCTATGGCCCGGCCGCTTCGGGCGCTGCGCCCGTCGCCGTCGGTCCTTCGTGCCGGCTGTGCGAAAGACAGGGCTGTCTTTCGCGGGCGGAAGCGCCGCTCACGCGGCCGCTGGGGCTGGATGAAATGGTCACCGGCCTCAGTGTTTTCGACTTCCAGTAGGTGTTTTCATTCGCTTTTTTGCGACCGGAACACATTTGGTTGAAAATGCTGTGCTGCACATTTCCCCCTTGCTCCCTTCTGTTTTCCTTTCTAGTCTCTCCGAAAAAAGGGGATCACGCTCCCGTCGTGAGGATGCGTTAACAGGAGACATCATGAAAAACCGTTCTCTCCGCCTGACCTTGGCTCTCACCACCGCGCTCGTTGCAGCAGGCTCGGCAATGGCCCAGGAAAAGGTCGTCCACGTCTATAACTGGTCGGATTATATCGACGAATCGATCCTCGCCGATTTCACCAAGGAAACCGGCATCAAGGTCGTCTATGACGTTTTCGACAGCAATGAACTTGTGGAAACCAAGCTGCTGGCCGGCAGCTCCGGATATGATGTCGTCGTGCCCACCGGCCCCTTTCTCGCCCGCCAGATCAATGCCGGCGTGTTCCAGAAACTTGACAAGTCCAAGTTGCCGAATCTGAAAAACATGTGGCCCGAGGTTTCCGAGCGTCTGGCGAAATACGACCCCGGCAACGAATATGCCGTGAACTACATGTGGGGCACCACCGGCATCGGTTATAACGTCGCCAAGGTGAAGGCTGCGCTGGGCGATGTTCCGGTCGATAGCTGGGATATTCTGTTCAAGCCGGAAAATGCTGAAAAGCTGAAATCCTGCGGCATCAATATTCTCGATGCCTCGGACGAGACCTTCGCCATTGCCATGAATTATCTCGGAAAGAACCCGGACAGCAAAGAAACCGCCGATCTCGAGGCGGGCGGCGATGTCTACATGAAGATCCGCCCCTATGTGAAGACCTTCAACTCCTCCGCCTATATCGATGAACTGGCGAATGGCGACAGCTGCATCACCATCGGCTGGTCGGGCGACATCCTCCAGGCGAAGAGTCGCGCCGAGGAAGCCAAGAATGGCGTCGAGGTGAATTACGTCATCCCGAAGGAAGGCACCTACATGTGGTTCGACAACCTTGCCATCCCGGCGGATGCCAAGAATGTCGAAGAAGCGCACGCCTTCATCAACTATCTGATGCGGCCGGAAGTCATTGCCAAGGCGTCGAACTACGTTCAGTACGCCAATGGCAACCTTGCTTCGCAGGCGCTGATGGATGAGTCTGTTGCCAAGAACCCGGCAGTCTATCCCGATGCCGAGACGATGAAGAAGCTCTTCACGATCTCGCCTTACGGACCGAAGGAACAGCGCGTGCTGAACCGCGTCTGGACGCAGATAAAGACTGGCAGCTGAACCTCCGCCCGCTGGTTGAGGAACGGCCGGCGGGCCTGTTCCTCTGATCCTTTGCCGGCAGGTCCGTTACCTGCCGGTATTGCCCGCCCCGAAGCATCGATCGACAGACCAACGGGATTTGAGGGTAGGGTGAATGGCGAAAACTCTAGGGCCGGTCAAACGCAAATTTAGCCCGTGGGACAATCCCGATGCGGTTCCCTTCATCCGCTTTGAAAACGTCACCAAACGTTTTGGTGATTTCGTCGCCGTCAACAATCTGACGCTTGATATTTACGAGCGTGAGTTCTTCTCGCTGCTCGGCCCCTCCGGTTGCGGCAAGACCACGCTGATGCGCATGCTGGCTGGTTTCGAGGAGCCGACCGAGGGCCGCATCCTGCTGCAGGGCAAGGATATTTCCGGCGTTCCGCCCTATAAGCGGCCCACCAACATGATGTTCCAGTCCTATGCGCTTTTCCCGCATATGTCGGTGGAAAAGAACGTCGCTTTCGGTCTGGAGCAGGATGGCCTGCCCAAGGCGGACATCGTCGCCCGGGTCGAGGAAATGCTGCGCCTCGTCAAGCTCACGGAATTCGCCAAACGCAAGCCGAGCCAGCTTTCCGGCGGGCAGCGGCAGCGCGTGGCGCTTGCCCGATCGCTTGCCAAGCGGCCGAAGGTGCTTCTCCTCGATGAGCCGCTCGGCGCGCTCGACAAGAAGCTGCGTGAGGAAACGCAATTCGAACTGATGGATATCCAGACCAATCTCGGTCTCACCTTCCTCATCGTCACCCACGATCAGGAAGAGGCGATGACGGTGTCGGACCGCATCGCCGTCATGGACAAGGGCATTGTCGTGCAGGTGGCGACGCCCGCCGAGATATATGAAGCGCCGAACAGCCGCTACGTGGCCGATTTTATCGGTGACATCAATATTTTCGACGCCAATGTCGTCGCCAATGCTTCCGATATCGGCAGGCCCGGCCTCGTGACACTGGATTGCGACGGGCTGAAGGTGGCGGTTGAGCAGGAATGCGCCGCTGCCGCCGGTAGCCAGGTGGCTTTCGCCATCCGGCCGGAGAAGGTGCGCATCTCGCTCGATCAGCCTGCCGATAGCAGCATCAACTCCGCCTATGGCGAGGTATGGGATATCGGCTATCTGGGCGACTTCTCGGTCTTCATCGTCAAGCTTGCCGATGGCCGCGTCATCCGCGCCGCACAGGCAAATGTCTCGCGTCTCGTGGATCGCCCGATTACCTTCGGCGATATGGTGTGGCTGAACTGGAAGCCGGACTCCGGCCTCGTCCTGACGCGCTGAGGGAGGCTTCGATGGCGATCACCACTCCCGAAAACCGGCAAAGCCCCTGGCGCTGGCTGGTCGTCGCGGTTCCCTATTTCTGGCTGCTGCTGTTTTTTGCGGCCCCCTTTTTCATCATCTTCAAAATCTCGCTGTCGGATACGGCGATCTCCATGCCGCCCTATACCCCTGTCTTCGAAGGCTTCTCGAGGCTCGGTGATTTCTTTTCGCAGCTGGATTTCGAAAATTACCTCTTCCTGACGGAAGACCCGCTCTACATCGACGCCTATCTGTCGTCGTTGCGCATCGCCTTCATTTCCACCTTCCTGCTTTTGCTGATCGGTTATCCCATGGCGCTGGCCATGGCCCGCGCGCCGTCTTCCGTGCGGCCGACGCTGGTTATGCTGGTGATCCTGCCGTTCTGGACTTCGTTCCTGATCCGCGTTTACGCCTGGATCGGGATTCTGAAGCCGGAAGGCCTGCTGACGGTGCTGTTCCAGTGGCTCGGATTGCTCGGGCCGGACCAGCAGGTCAACATCTTCCGCACCGAAACCGCGATCTTCATCGGTATCGTTTATTCCTACTTGCCCTTCATGGTACTGCCGCTTTACTCCGCGCTGGAAAAGCTGGACAATACGCTGCTGGAAGCGGCCGCCGATCTGGGTTGCCCGCCTTGGAAAGCCTTCTGGAAGATTACGTTCCCGCTCTCCCTGCCGGGTGTCGTCGCCGGCTCGATGATCTGCTTCATCCCGATAACAGGTGAATTCGTCATCCCCGATCTCCTCGGCGGCGCACAGACGCTGATGATCGGCAAGACGCTCTGGACGGAATTCTTCGGCAACCGCGACTGGCCGCTGGCATCAGCCGTTGCCGTGCTGCTTCTGCTGTTGCTGGTCGTGCCTATCGCCATCTTCCAGAACCAGCAAAAGAAGGTGGGGTGAGGCCATGAAGCGCGGAAAATTTGACATCACCGTCCTCACACTCGGTTTTGCCTTTCTTTACATACCGATCATCATCCTGATCGTTTATTCCTTCAATGCTTCCAAGCTTGTCACCGTCTGGGGCGGCTTCTCGCTGCAATGGTACAGATCCATGTGGTCGAATGAAGGGTTGATGGATGCCGCCTGGGTGACGTTGCGCGTGGGTATCCTCAGCGCCACCATCGGCACCATCCTCGGCACACTCGCGGCGCTGTCGTTGACGCGCTTTGCGCGTTTTCCGGGCCGGGTGCTGTTTTCCGGCATGATCTATGCCCCGCTCGTCATGCCGGAGGTGATTACCGGCCTGTCGCTGCTGCTGCTCTTCGTGGCCGTGGGGGTGGATCGCGGTTTCTGGACGGTGGTCATTGCGCACACCACCTTTACCATGTGTTATGTGGCGATTGTGGTGCAGTCGCGTCTTTTGACCTTTGATCGAAGTCTCGAGGAAGCCGCGCTCGATCTTGGTTGCCCACCGGTCAAGACCTTCTTCCGTATCACCCTGCCGCTGATCTTTCCCGCCGTTATTGCCGGCTGGATGCTGGCCTTTACCCTGTCGCTCGATGATCTCGTCATTGCCAGCTTCGCCACCGGACCGGGTGCGACGACGCTGCCGATCAAGATCTATTCGCAGGTTCGCCTCGGCGTGACCCCGGAAATCAACGCCATCTGCACCATCCTGATCGGGCTTGTGACCGTCGGCGTCATCGTCGCCTCAATCGCCTCGAAGCGCACGGAGTTGCAGCGGATGCGCGATGAACACGCCGCGGCGCGAAACTGACCGGAGAGAATTCTACGATTTTTTCGCGTTACTGGCGAAACGCCAATAAAATCAGAAACCTGTAATTTAGTTTCGGGGCTTTACGGTTCCAGAATAGGAATTTTCGTCGGTGATTGATCGATTTTGGTTTTAACTGCTTGTTAATGGGAGTTGGCGGAAAGTAAATCCAACGCAGGGTCGTCATATGTCTGATGGCCGGGATTGATAATTTCCATCTGGCGAGATTGTCCCCCTTTCTCTCGTTGAAAAGCACACCTTATCCAGGCGGCCGCAAGGCCGCCTTTCTTTTTTTGTCTCATTGGCGGGACGTTCATCGGTTTTCAGGATGATCCATCGACCTGGAAACGAGAAGGACGGGGACAAGCCCGGCGATGATGATGATGATCGCCGGTACGGCGGCATCCTGCACCTTCGAGCGTGAGGCATTCTCGTAAACAAGCGTGGCAAGCGTATTGAAGCCGAAGGGTCTCAGCAGGATGGTTGCCGGCAACTCCTTCATGGATTCGATCAGGACCAAAAGGAAAGCGGTCAACGCCGCGGGCCGCATATTGGGCAACAGCACCCTGAACAGCGTCTGCGCCCGGTTCCGCCCAAGCGTTCGCGAAGCCATGTCGATATGCGGCGAAAGCTTCTGGAAACCGGCATCCAGCGTGCCTTCCGCCATGGTCATGAAACGCACGGTGTGCGCATAGATGATGGCAAACGCGGTGCCGGAGAGCAGCAGGCCGGTGGAAAAGCCGAAATGTGTACGGAAGAACCCGTCCACCCCATTGTCGAGAGCCGCGAGTGGAATGAGCACGCCGATGGCGAGCACCGTTCCCGGCACCCCATATCCCATGGAGCCGAAGCGGGCGGCAAACTTCGAGGTTCGTGACCGCCCCGTGCGGATTGCGTATGAAAAGACGAAAGCCGCAACCAGCGTTACCAGGGCCGCGGCAAAGGAAACTTCGAGGCTGTGCCCGAGTGCTTTGAGAAGTTTCGGCGCAAGCAGCGCATCGAACCGTTTGGCCGCGTAACCACCCAGCACGATGACGGGAATGACAAAGCCACTCGTCACGGGCAGGAAGCAGAAAACAGTTGCCGCGCCGCGCCGCCAGCCGGTCAGCGACTTCAGCCGATGGCGCTGCTTCATGTTTGTCGCCTTGGGTGCGCCGAAGCGCTGTTTTTCCCGGGCGTTGCGTTCGATTACGATGAGCGCGCCGACGATGATGAGGATGACGGCGGCGATCTGCGTTGCATTGGCGAGATTGCCGCGGTTGAGCCAGGTCTCGTAAATGGTGAAGGTCAGCGTCTGCACGCCGAGATATTCGACCGCGCCGATATCGTTGAGGGTCTCCATCAAGACCAGAGAAAGCCCGATGGCAATCGCCGGTCGCGCCATGGGCAATTGTACGGAGAAGAACACGTTGAGAGGCTTTGCGCCGAGCGTGCGTGCGGCTTCGGCTGCAAAACGCCCCTGCATGGAAAAGGCGGCACGGGCCGAGAGATAGACATAGGGATAGAGCACCGAGCTCAGGACGATGACCGCACCGCCGAGGGAACGGATATCAGGAAACCAGTAGTCGCGTATGCTGTGATAGCCGAAAGCAGCACGCAATAAGCTCTGCACGGGCCCGGTAAAGTCGAGAAACTCACCGAACGCATAAGCGGCGAGATAAGATGGAATGGCGAGCGGCAGGACGAGCGCCGCCGACAGCAGCCGCCGCAGCGGAAACTCGAACGTGGTGACAAGCCAGGCGCAGACAATGCCGAAGAAAGCGGTCGTCGCTGCCGTTGCTCCGAGCAGCATGAACGTACGAAATCCGGCTCGCGGCAGGACGTTGACGAGAAGATGTCGCCACCCCTCCGTGCTGCCGGTCAGCGCCAGCCAGAAGATCGCCAGAACGGGCATGGCGGCGATGGCCGAAACTATGATGGCCGCAACCGGCAATAGAGAAACGCGTTTTATCGCGGGAAGGGGAACCGTCATGGGCATGCGAGCCTGCTGTCCTGCATAGGCCTTGACCGGCTGGTTCTCCAGCCAGCGGCTTTCGCATTGCTACGCCCGCATGACCTCAGTTGGCAAGGACCCGCTGTGACGGAAAGGTGATTTCCACCAGCGTGCCTTCGTTGGGTGTCGAGGTGATGGAGAAATTCGCCCGGTTGGCGTCCACCATGGCCTTGGTCAACGGCAGGCCGAGCCCGGTGCCGTCACCGCGAACACGTTTGCCGGAAGAAGCCACCTGCCGGAACGGCTTCATCGCCTGTTCCAGTTCCGCCCGCGTCATGCCGATACCGGTGTCGCGGATGCGAAGCGACACGCTGCCATTGGCCTCATAGGCGGTGGATACAACGATCTGCCCGCCTGACGGGGTGAAGCGAATGGCGTTCGACAGGATGTTCAGCACGATCTGCTTGATCGATCGCAGGTCGGCGACGATCTGCGGCACGGATTGCGCAAGCGCCGTGCGGATGATGACGCGCTGGTTGTTTGCCTGCGGCTGCACCAGCGAGACCGCTTCGGCCACCGTTTCGTTGAGCGGGACGGCGATGAAATCGACATCCATCTGCCCCGCCTCGATCTTGGATATATCGAGGAGATCATTGACGATATCGAGCACATGCCGGCCGGAACGGCCGATATCATTGGCGTATTCCACATAACGCGGATGGCCGATCGGCCCGAAACGTTCAGTCGCCATCATGTCCGCAAAGCCGATGATGGCGTTGAGCGGCGTGCGGATTTCGTGGCTGACGCGCGCCAGGAAGTCGGTCTTGTGGGCATTGGCGGTTTCCGCCGCGCGCTTGGCGTTGCGCAGTTCTTCTTCGGTGCGCTTCCACTGGGTGATGTCGCGGATTACGGCGCAATAGCCATGTGAGGATTTGAGCCGCCCGATGGTCATGAACAGCGGCAGGAAACCGCCGGATGCTTCACGGCCGATCACTTCGCGGCCATCGTTCAGCACGCTCGCAACACCGTTATTGGCGAGACCGGAGAGATAGTCCAGCACGGCGCGCTGGCTCTCATGGGCAAAGAGCGTGACGAAAGGCTTGCCGGCAATTTCGCCATTGTCATAGTTGAACAGCGCGCTGGCCGAGCGGTTGAGGGAGCGGATTTCGCCTTCGTCGCCCAAAAGCACCACGCCGTCGGTGGCCGTTTCAAGAATGGAGTGCAGTTCCTCGACTTCGCCCTGAAGCAGGGAGATGCTGCCGGCTTGCGCGCTCTGCGCTGCGGTGTTTTCGTTGGCGGCGGCAACCGGCGCTGCCTTTTCTTCCAGCGGAACGAGAGAAAGCATCAGCGCCTTCGTCTCTTCCCAGCGGATGGATTGCAGCCGCGCTTTGACAGGAATGATATCGTTTTCGGCGCTGACAACCACCATGCCGCCTTCATTGTCAGGCATGTCTTCGAGCTCCTGCCTCTGCAGCAGGGCTTCTAGCCCACCCACTTCTTCGAGTTCGGCCAGAGAGTCATAGCCCGTCAGCCGCAGGAAATCCGGATTGGCGTGGATCAGCCTGTCGCCGGCATGCACGAGAAGGGCAACGGGCATCTGGTCCAGCGTCTCGGCCGTCAGCGCGTCGGCGGGGCGAGATACAGGGCTGACCATTGCTGCTGCGACTTCGGCAACCGGCCGCTCTTCGGCGATGGCCTGCTGCTGCATTTCGTCCGAACCGCTTTCCGCTACGGGTTCGCTGACGGCCCCAGGCTGTTCACCCCGAACATAGTCGGCAAAAAGATCGTCGTCCTGCGCTGGCGCCGTGGCCTTGAGGTCAGTCTCGGAAGGTGCGCTGTCAGGCGCATGCGCATCCATGTCCTGTTTAATATCATGCGTGTCCGAATCGATGGAAACGGTTTCCGCATCCGTTTCCCGGCCGTCTTCGAAAGCAGTATCCGCTGGCGCCAGGGCGCGGCCGATTTCGCGGAAGGCGGCCTGCTCACCGGCGGTCAGGCCTTCGCGGGAGCGCGAACGGCGCTCTTCCAGACGAACGATCTTGTCGGAGGAAGAAGGTTCCGGTGCAGTTGCCGGGGCTTCGAATTCGGGCGGGGTGTAATCATGATGCTGTTCGTCGGTCGAAACGTCGTCAGCTGCATCGTCTGCCGCTCCGACCTCCGCGGCCCGGATTTCATCGTCAGTAGCCGATCCGGAAGTGTCCTCCGCATCGTCATCCTCATCGATGAAGGCCAGCAATTCATGGCTCGTGCTGTCGACGGTTGGCTCCGGAGAAACCTCCGTCGGATCAGACTCTTCGCCCTTCAAGAAGGTAAGGCCGATGGCGTGCGGGTCCTCTGTGGCGTCGGCCAGGCGCACGATGCCGAAACCGCGAAAACCGTCAAATTCCCGTGAGCGGGTATAGGTAGGCAGGGCGGCGAGATCGATCGGCACCATCAGCGATGTGCCTTCCACCGGCCAATAGATTGTCTTGCCCGACCACGTGTCGCGGCGGCCGAGAAGCTCACGGATCTTGCCGTCGGGATCGAGATTGAACAGGGCCGCAACGTCGGCAAAGCCCATGCCTTCCACCGCAGCCGCCCTGGCACCCACGGCCTCGGCAAATTCATGAGAGATGGAGCTGAACCGTCCTTCAGCGTCGATTTTCCAGACGAAACGGGATGCGCGGGCGCCGGCGTTGAAGGCAAAAGGCTGGGCCTGTTCGACTGCTGCGGTCTCAATTGCAGCATCCTCGTCCGCCGGTGGCGCAACCGGGGATGCCGCGTTTTCGGTTATCTCGTCCTTTGCGACGAAACTCTCCGCATCGAGAGCCTCTTCGGCGGGTTCGTCGTCCGTCTTCTTGGTGAAGGGCGCCTCCGCCTCATCCTCATCCAGTTCAAAAAGATCGGCAATGTCGTCAGTCATCGCCACGTCCGCAGCCGCATCGGCGTCCTGCGTGAAAAGCGCTGCGGGGGCCTCCGGCTTCTCTTCCGCAAAGGGCATAAGCCTGTCTTCATCCTGTCCGGATACCGCTTCTTCCTCCGCGTCGGACGGCTGCTCCTGCGGGTCTTCCACCTCTTCGATGTCTGCGACAGCATCGAGAACGGCGTCGAAAGAGGCGGCCGTTGCGACAACAGGCGCCGTCTCTGCAACCGGCGACGCAGGCTCGACGACCGGGACGTCCTGCGGCTTGTCCTCGGCAAAACCATCGGGGTCGAGTGTGCCCAGTGCGGTTTCGACCACGAAGATCAGGTTGAGTTCGGGCGTGGTGGTGATTTGGCCAGCGGCTGCGGGCAGATAACCCTTTCCGGTAGGTACCGGGCGTTTGACGAGATGCCCCGATTGGCGCGCCGCCATTCCAACCAGTGTTCTGGCCGTATGCGGGGTGATGCCGAGTGTAGAGAAGCCGGGCGAGGCGGCAACGATCCGGTTGTCGCCATCGGTGACTGCCATATGAATATCGGGGTCGTCGAAGCCTTCGATCATGCGCCGGGCGCATTCCACCATGTCGGGCTCGGCCTGATCGGCGCGGGCAGAAAAGAGTATCGCGGTTTGGCCGGGCTCGGCCTCAATGATCTCCGCGCGCGCAGTCGCGGCAATGCTGCGGAAACCGGAGGTGATGCGGATCGTGAAGGGCAGGCTGTCGCCGGTCTTTGAAAGCCGCGCCGCCGTGGCCGCCAGTTGGCGGAATGTCACATCCTGCCGCTTCGGTCCCTGTTCCAGAAAGTCATAAACCATCGGCGTGCCAAACAGGGCAGCGCCGCGTCCATTGGCCCATAGAACATGTCCAAGATCGAGCGAGAACAAAGCCATCGCTTCACCGCGCCCGAAACCTTCACGCACCCGTTCATGCACTGCGATATCGATAAAGGGATACTGGACGGCGGGCATGTCGAAACCTATTCTGGCACTACCGGACCTTGCGGGCTCCCGGCTTCCTCATGAAACCGAAACGTAAACCCGCCGAGGCATCACGTTAACAGAATTTTAAATAACTTCACAGGGTCGCCGGGTCCACCGCCCGGCTTATGAATCACCAAATAGAGTTAACATCAACAGCCTTAATGCCGGCTTTCCGGTGTCAGCCCGCGCTGGAAAAGCGCTTGCCTTTCGCTGCCTTTTTTCGCAAAATTCGGATAGGGACTTGCAAATGGGAAAAACACCTTTTATGTGACCCCCCGTGGCGCCGCTTTGGCGTTTGATGTGCGGTTGTAGCTCAGTTGGTTAGAGCGCAGGTTTGTGGCACCTGAGGTCGGTGGTTCGACCCCACTCAACCGTACCATTCCCCTCTCCCAGTAAGTTTATATGTCACAAGGACTTACCGGGAGAGGGGAAAGTCTATTCCACCGCTGGTCAGATATCCCGTTTTCCCGGAAAATAATCTTTGCGGTCACACGGCGCGCGGGTCGTGTTAGGGGCCCTGCGGTTTCAGTCCGGCAAAAACCATTTGGCTAAAATCTCTTGCGCTGGTATTGTCTGCCCAACGAAACCTTATGAAAGCCTGCAGCATAGCGTCTACGCTTGTGCGCGGCGAAATGGACAAGACAGTGATCGACCCCGGAAACGGCCCAAAGCCGTCGGAACAAGGGGCGTCGGTGGCAAACAAAGGGAAAGCGAAGCGTTCCCGTCGTGGCAAGAAACACAAGCGTGACGGTAAGCCCCGTGACGCCTCTGTGTTGTTGCATGATGTTGCCGCGGATGTTCCGGCCGGTTCCTCCTATGTATCGGCGCTCGAGCCGGATGCCGAGCCGCGCAAGAGAAAACGTCGCAGGCGTTCTCGAGGCAAGGGTGCGTCTCAGCCTGCATCTGCGGCTTCCCCTGCACAGGTCCAGGCTTCAGCTGCAATTGACCCGGCCAATCCATCCTCCGTACCACCCGGTGGCGGGCGTAAGTCGCGTAACCGCAAACGCGGGCATCGCGATCCGCGTGGACGTGATCCGCAGGGCCGCCCGCTTGTCCCCAGCCATGCACCGAAACACGTCGGCAAGCAGAACGGTCGCGCCGGCGGCTCCGCGCAGGACCAGCACCGGCAGCAATCGGAAACATCAGCCCGTCACCCAGGGCGGCAGCACGAGCATGGCCCGGACGCGCCGGCGGATATGTATGCCGCGCTTGATCTCGGCACCAACAATTGCCGCCTGCTGATTGCGCAGCCGACGCGGCCCGGCCAGTTCCGGGTGGTCGATGCGTTTTCGCGCATCGTGCGGCTGGGTGAAGGGCTGGTATCGAGCGGCCGGCTTTCCGATGATGCGATGGACCGCGCGGTTGAAGCACTCAAGGTCTGCGCCGCAAAACTCTCCGGCCGCCCGATCCGGCGCATGCGGCTCATCGCCACCGAGGCTTGCCGCGCTGCTTCGAATGGCGAGGAATTTCTGGCGCGTGTTACGCGGGAAACGGGGCTTAAACTCGAAATCATCAGCCGCGAGACGGAAGCCCGCCTTGCGGTTTCGGGCTGCGCCTCCCTCGTCGGCCGTGAAGCGCGTTCCGTCGTGCTGTTCGATATCGGCGGCGGATCGTCGGAGATCGCCGTCATCAAGGTCGGGGAGAACCGCTCGAACCGGCTTGCCAACCACATCACCCACTGGACCTCGCTGCCCGTCGGCGTTGTCACGCTTTCCGAACGCCATGGCGGCCGTGATGTGACGCCCGACGTTTTTGCCGCGATGGTGCGGGAAGTCGAAGGCCTGCTCGACGCCTTCCATTGCCCGCCGCTCGCGCCGCAAACGCATCACGAGGATTTTCACCTCATCGGCACATCAGGCACGGTGACGACGCTCGCGGGCGTTCATCTCGATCTGCCGCGATATGATCGCCGCAAGGTGGATGGTCTCTGGCTGTCCGATGCCGAGGTGACGGCGATGCAGGACAAGTTGCTGGCATGGGATTTCGCCGGCCGCGCCGCCAATGCCTGCATCGGGCCTGACCGGGCCGATCTGGTTCTCGCCGGCTGCGCGATTCTCGAGGCCATTCGCCGCCGCTGGCCGGCGCGCCGAATGCGCGTGGCGGATCGCGGTCTGCGCGAAGGCCTGCTGACGGATATGATGGCGGATGACGGCGCATGGCGGCGCAACCGCATAAGGCGCATGCAGATGGTACGGCAGGACAGGACGGAAGGTTTGACATGAGCAAGGCGCCAACAAGCACCAATCGCACCGGCCGCAAGATCGGCCAGAAGGTCAAGAAGACCAAGCTCAAGGCCTCGTCGCGCCGCTGGCTCGAACGTCATATCAATGACCCCTATGTGCAGCGTGCCAAGCTGGAAGGCTATCGCGCCCGCGCCGCCTTCAAGCTGTTGGAAATCAACGACAAGCACCAGATCTTGAAGGGGGCCACCCGCATCATCGACCTTGGCGCCGCCCCCGGAAGCTGGTCGCAGATCGCCGCCAAGGTGACGGATTCGACCGAGGACGATATCCGCGTTGCAGCGATCGATTTCCTCGAGATCGATCCCATTCCCGGCGTGAAAATTCTGCAGCTCGACTTCCTCGACCCGAGCGCGCCGGAAAAGCTGATGGAGGCCGTTGGTGGCACGCCCGATCTTGTTTTGTCGGACATGGCAGCACCCACCACCGGGCACCAGAAAACCGACCACATCCGCACCATGCACCTATGCGAAGTCGCGGCCGATTTTGCCGTTCAGGTGCTTGCGGAAGGTGGCCATTTCCTTGCCAAGACCTTCCAGGGCGGCACGGAAAAGCAGCTGCTGGATATGCTGAAGAAGAACTTCAAGCAGGTTCTCCACATCAAGCCGGCGTCGTCACGCTCGGAATCGGTGGAAATGTTCCTGCTTGCCAAACACTTCAAGGGTCGCAAGACCGAGGCGGCGGATGCATCTGAAGCCGAAGAGGCCTCGAAAGACTGATTACTCCGCCGGTTGCGAGACCTTGCCGCGGTGGCCGGAAACGGCCGCACCCGCCTGTGCGTCCATGCGGATGATCGGCGCGATGGCGAAGAGCGATACCAGCGCGACGATGGTGAAGGCGATGTGGAAATCGGCGAGCTGCAGATGCGTGCCCGACATCATGCTGCTGACTTCCAGAATGGAAGCGGCGAATGCAACGCCGAGCGCCAGACTGATTTGTTGCAGCACGGAGGCCATGGACGTTGCCTGGCTCGCCTGACTGTCCTCGATATCGGAATAGCTGAGCGCGTTCGATCCGGTAAAGAAGAAGGACCGGGCAAATCCGGCCGTCACAAGAAAGATCATGATCAACGGGTATGGCGTTTCAGGCGTGAAGAAACTGTTGGCGAGCGTCGTGAACGCGCCGACGATGCCCGCGCCGATCAGCGTCGAGCGAAATCCGGTCGCCGCAAACACCCGCTTGGCCATGAACTTGGTGGTGATCGCCCCGATGGCGCCGGCGAAAGTTATCATGCCCGACTGGAACGGGTTCAATCCGAAACCGATCTGCAGCATCAGCGGCATCAGGAAGGGAATGGCGCCCGTGGAGATGCGGAAGATGGTGCCGCCGACGGAGGCGGCCCGGAAGGTCGCGTTCTGGAAAATTCGAAAGTCCAGAATGGGGGCGGGGTGGTGCGCAGCGTGGCGCATATAAAGAAAACCGCAGATGAAACCGATGATGGTCGACGCGATGCCGATGGCTGGCGGGAGCGCAGGCAGGCTGACGACGGAGAGGCCGAACACCACGCCGGAGGCGGCGATGCCGGATAGCACGAAACCCTTTCCGTCCATTGGCGGCGGGTTGGTGGTTTCGATTTCCGGCAGGAAGATCGTCGAAAGCCAGATGCCGATGATGCCGATCGGCACATTGATCAGGAAGATCCAGTGCCAAGAAAAATAGGTGGTGATGAAACCGCCGATGGGTGGACCGGTCAGCGGCCCCACGAGCCCCGGTATTGTCAGCAGCGCCATGGCGGAGACGAGTTCGCTGCGCTTTGTCGTGCGCAAAAGCACAAGGCGGCCCACGGGTGTCATCATCGCTCCGCCCATACCCTGCAGGAAACGCGAGAGTACGAATTCGAACACCGAAGACGAGACCGCGCAGCAGATCGACCCCACGACGAAGACGCCAATGGCAAAACGGAAGATTTTCTTCGCGCCGTATTTGTCGGCCATCCAGCCGCTGATCGGAATGAAGATCGCCAGAGCCACCATGTAGGCCGTTAAAGCCAGCTTGAGCGTAATCGGGCCGACGTGGAGATCTGCGGCAATTGCCGGAAGCGAGGTGGCGATGACGGTGGAGTCCATCTGCTCCATAAAGAGAGCGACTGCCAGGATGAGGGGAATGATGCGGTTCATGAGGCTGCCTGCGGCTTTCCGCTGCGACAAGGGATATCGCCGTCCGTCCTACGCCTGATAGGCGGGCTTGCCAACACGTTAATTACCAATTTCTGATGTTCCGATCAAACCTGCGTGAGGCCGGTTTCCTTGCAACTTTCTCGCTCTATTGTCCGTTGGGTGAGTTCAGTTGGCAATCACGGCCAGTTGGCGATATCGGAGACAAGATGATGACCCAATCCTTGAACATGAGCAGACGCGGCCTCATCGGTGCGGCAGGCGCAAGCGTTCTCGGCGCGCCGTTTTTGATGGCGCGCAGCGCAAATGCCCAGACCAACCAGCCGCAGACCTCGATGGAGATAGAGCACGCCATGCCGCCCGAAACCAACCGCTTCAAGCTCGGTAATTTCGAAGTGCTGGTGGTGAAGGATGGCGCGCGCGCGGCCCCCAATCCCGGCGAGACCTTCGGCACAGACCAGTCGGCCGAGACGGTCGGTAAATTGCTGGAAGACAATTTTCTGCCGACGGACCAGTTCGTCAATTCCTTCTCCCCCGTCCTCGTCAATACAGGGTCCGACCTCGTGCTGTTCGACACCGGTTTCGGTGAGGCCGGGCGCGGTGCGGGCAATGGTCGCCTGATCGAGGGCATGGCAGCCGCCGGTTACGCACCTGAAGATGTGACAGTGGTGGTGCTGACCCACATGCATGGCGACCATATCGGCGGCCTGATGGAGAAGGGCGCGCCGGCCTTTTCCAAGGCACGTTATGTTTTCGGCCAGACGGAATATGATTTCTGGACGGATGAAAAGCGCGTCGGCACGCCGGCAGAGGGCGGTCACAAGGGTGTTCTCGCCAACGTGAAGCCGCTGGCCGAAAAGGCGACCTTCATCGGCGACGGTCAAGATGTGGTATCTGGCATCACAGGCATCGCAGCCTTCGGCCATTCGCCGGGGCACATGATTTTCCGTGTCGAATCGGAAGGCAAGCAGCTGATCCTGACGGCGGATACGGCCAATCATTTCGTCCTGTCGCTGCAGAGACCTGACTGGGAAGTTAAGTTCGACATGGACAAGACGGCAGCCGCTGCGACCCGCAAGAAGGTCTTCGACATGATTGCCACCGATCGGCTGCCCTTCCTCGGCTACCATATGCCTTTCCCGTCTGTCGGTTACGCAGAGAAGCTGGATACGGGCTATCGTTTCGTGCCGAAATCTTACCAGTTTGATATCTGATATCTGCTGCAATGCAGCAACAGGAAAAGCCCGGAAGCCGATTCCGGGTTTTTTCTATTCCCTTCCTGTCATGAACGTGTTACCAGCCCTCGCCAACTTCCAAGCAATCCTTGCAGGGCGCCGGGGTGAACTTTTCGTTCCGGAACGGCCACGCATTTTCAGTATGAAGGAATTTGGTCATGGCACGCATCATTCAAACACCCACTGGTTTGGACGCTCTCACATTTGACGATGTGTTGCTGCAGCCCGGACATTCCGAAGTCATGCCGGGACAGACGAATATCGCCACCCGCATCGCCCGCGATATCGATCTCAACCTGCCTATCCTCTCCTCCGCCATGGATACGGTCACCGAAGGTCGCCTCGCCATTGCCATGGCCCAGGCCGGCGGCATCGGCGTCATCCACCGCAACCTGACCCCCATCGAACAGGCCGAAGAAGTCCGGCAGGTGAAGAAGTTCGAAAGCGGCATGGTCGTCAACCCGGTCACCATCGGCCCGGATGCGACGCTTGCCGAAGCCCAGGCGTTGATGAAGGCGCATGGCATTTCGGGTATTCCGGTGGTTGAAAACGGCGGCGCCGGCGGTCACAAGAACGGCCGCCTCGTTGGCATCCTGACCAATCGCGACGTCCGCTTCGCCTCCGATCCGCAGCAGAAAATCTACGAACTGATGACCCGCGAAAATCTGGTCACGGTCAAGGAAAGCAGCGTCGATCAGCAGGAAGCACGCCGCCTCTTGCACAAGCACCGCATTGAAAAGCTGCTCGTGGTGGACGCCAAGGGTAATTGCGTCGGCCTCATCACCGTCAAGGATATCGAGAAGTCGCAGCTGAACCCCAATGCCACCAAGGATGCGCAGGGCCGCCTTCGCGCCGCTGCCGCCATCAGCGTTGGTGCTGACGCCATCGAGCGCGCCGAGCGCCTCATAGATGCCGGCGTCGACCTTCTGGTTGTCGATACCGCGCACGGCCATTCGCAGCGCGTGCTGGATGCCGTCTCTCAGGTCAAGAAGATGTCGAACTCGGTTCGCATCATCGCCGGTAATGTCGCCACTGCCGACGGCACCAAGGCTCTGATCGATGCCGGCGCGGACGCCGTCAAGGTCGGTATCGGCCCCGGCTCCATCTGCACCACCCGCATCGTCGCCGGCGTCGGCGTGCCGCAGCTTGCCGCGATCATGTCGTCGGTTGAAGTCGCCAACGCGGCTGATATCCCCGTCATCGCCGATGGCGGCATCAAGTTCTCGGGCGATCTGGCCAAGGCGATCGCCGCTGGCGCCTCGGCCGTCATGATCGGCTCGCTGCTTGCCGGCACGGATGAAAGCCCGGGCGAAGTATTCCTGTATCAGGGCCGGTCCTTCAAGGCTTATCGCGGCATGGGCTCCGTTGGCGCCATGGCGCGTGGTTCTGCCGACCGTTATTTCCAGGCTGAAGTGCGCGACACACTGAAGCTCGTGCCTGAAGGTATTGAAGGCCAGGTTCCCTATAAGGGCCCGGTCTCCGGCGTTCTGCACCAGCTGGCCGGCGGACTGAAGGCTGCCATGGGTTATGTTGGCGGCAGCAACATCAAGGAATTCCAGGAACGCGCCACTTTCGTGCGCATTTCCAGCGCTGGCCTGCGCGAAAGCCACGCCCATGACGTGACAATCACCCGCGAAAGCCCGAACTACCCCGGCGCGGTTTGATCTTTCGAGCCGAATCCGTAAAAAGATAGGCTAGTTATTTGGCGCTCCCCGATTCATGCCGGATCGGGGAGCGTTTTCATGATTGGAGAAAAGCATGTCACCCACGACCGCAATGTTCTGGCCGATGATCGCCCATGTCGTTCTGGTCTTCTGGCTTTACGCGCTTCTGATCGTTCGGCGAAACAAATATGCATTCAAGGATCGCGAATCGGCGATCCGCCTCCGGGATCACGGCGAGGAGGCACGCGAAAGCCGTCTGGTGAACCGCAACATCGCCAACCAGTTCGAAGTGCCGGTCCTGTTCCACATCGCCTGCCTGCTGCTCTACATCACGGATGCGGACAATATCGTGACCGTTGTCCTGGCATGGCTTTTTGTGCTTTCGCGTTATGCTCATTCCTATGTCCACGTCACCAGCAACCGCCTGCGTCAGCGCGGCGCATTGTTTGGTATTGGTTTTGCGCTGGTCGTCTGCCTGTGGGGATGGCTCGCCATATGGTTGGCGCTGGAGTAAATCAGCACCGTGAGGTTGCTTCATAAGTGAGACAATCCCGGCCTGCAAAATGGTGCGATTTGCGATGGGTCAATTCCATGATGCCCCATCCCCGTTAATCTCTGCCTCGCCGTCGAGGATTTCAGGCGAGCAGAGATTAGGGAGTATGTCATGGCTAAGACAATGAAAGCGGCAGTCGTCCGCGCATTTGGAAAACCGCTGACCATCGAGGAAGTGGCGATACCAGATCCCGGCCCCGGTGAAATTCTCATCAACTACAAGGCGACGGGCATTTGCCACACCGACCTGCACGCCGCGACCGGCGACTGGCCGGTCAAACCCAACCCGCCTTTCATCCCCGGCCACGAAGGTGTCGGTTATGTCGCAAAGATCGGCGCTGGCGTCACGGGCATCAAGGAAGGTGATCGCGCCGGCACGCCCTGGCTTTATACGGCCTGCGGATGCTGCATCCCCTGCCGTACGGGCTGGGAAACGCTATGCCCGAGCCAGAAGAATTCCGGTTATTCCGTCAACGGCAGCTTCGCAGAATATGGCCTCGCCGATCCGAAATTCGTCGGCCGCCTGCCGGATAATCTCGATTTCGGCCCCGCCGCACCTGTCCTTTGCGCCGGCGTCACCGTCTACAAGGGTCTGAAGGAAACCGAAGTCAGGCCCGGTGAATGGGTGGTCATCTCGGGCATTGGCGGGCTTGGCCATATGGCCGTGCAATATGCCAAGGCCATGGGCATGCATGTTGTTGCCGCCGATATCTTCGATGACAAGCTGGCGCTTGCCAAAAAACTCGGCGCCGATGTCGTCGTCAACGGCCGTGCGCCTGACGCGGTGGAGCAGGTGCAGAAGGCGACCGGCGGTGTCCATGGTGCGCTGGTGACGGCGGTATCGCCGAAGGCCATGGAACAGGCCTATGGCTTCCTGCGCTCCAAGGGCACCATGGCGCTTGTCGGCCTGCCGCCGGGCTTCATCTCCATTCCGGTATTCGACACGGTGCTGAAGCGCATCACGGTGCGCGGCTCCATCGTCGGCACACGACAGGATCTCGAGGAGGCGCTGACCTTCGCCGGCGAAGGCAAGGTGGCGGCTCACTTCTCGTGGGATAAGCTCGAAAACATCAACGATATCTTCCACCGCATGGAAGAGGGCAAGATCGACGGCCGTATCGTCGTGGACCTCGCCGCCTGATGTGAAAATCCCGAAGCGGCGCTCACGCAAATGTGTGGCGCCCCTTCCGACTGCCTTATTCCCCGCCCTTAGATCTGCGTTATCCTCCCGCATCCGTGCGTCCAAGGAGGATAGAGCGATGGACAAGCCCAAGATTACGCAGGCCATGATCGACGCTTATGATGAGTATACCCATCTCAGCCTTGATCGCCGCAAATTCATGGAAAAGCTCACCGTGCTGGCCGGCTCCGGCGCGGCGGCGGCGGCAATTGCGCCCCTTCTTTCCGCCAACAGCGCCCGCGCCGCCATCGTCGCACCTGACGATGCTGGCATTGTCGCGGAAGACGTGACCTATCCGGCGCCCGGCGGCGAGATGAAGGGTTATCTCGTCACGCCGAAATCGGCGTCCGGCCCCATCGGTTCCGTCATCGTCATTCACGAGAACCGCGGCCTCAACGACCATATCCGTGATGTGGCCAGACGCGTGGCGCTCGCCGGATTTCGGGCGCTCGCGGTCGATTTCCTCTCGCCGCAGGGTGGTACGCCCGCTGATGAGGAGAAGGCGCGGCAGATGTTCAGTGGTCTCGACATGGATGCAACTGTCGCCAATGCCGAAGCGGGACGGGTCTGGCTTGCGGCAAGGCAAGGGGCGAATGGCAAGGTCGGCGCCATCGGTTTCTGCTGGGGCGGCGGGCTGGTCAACCGTTTCGCCACCAAGTCGGAAGGTCTGAATGCCGGCGTCGCCTATTACGGTCAGCAGGTCCCGGCGGCCGATGTGCCGGCCATAAAGGCACCGCTGCTTTTGCATTATGCCGGTCTCGACGAGCGCATCAATGCCGGCATCGATGCTTACAAGAAGGCGCTGGAGGAAAACGGCAAGACCTTCGAGATTTTCGTCTATGACGGCGTCAACCATGCCTTTAACAACGATACCTCCGCGGCGCGCTATGACAAGGCGGCTGCTGATCTCGCCTGGGGGCGGACGGTGGAGTTTTTCAGGAAATATCTGGGGTGATTGGGTTTTGAGCGGGCAGCTGTTCTTCTCGCCGGCGGGGGAGGCGGAAATGCTTTTGGATGTTGTCCATTGAGAGCGAACCGAGGCGCGTCGGGCTCACCCCCCTCTGCCCTGCCGGGCATCTCCCCCTCAAGGGGGGGGATCGGCGCGAGGCGCTACCGCCCCGTTATTCTCAAGCCCAGAGATGGGCGAGGCCTCGCCTCGAGTCGATCTCCCCCCTTGAGGGGGAGGTGCCCGGCAGGGCCGGGGGGGGGAAAGCTCCACGCCCCCTCGCTCCAGGGCCCGCAACCCCACCCGCGCCACGCTGCCAATGCGCATCCAGCCGCG